>NZ_JAAIVI010000020.1:0-300000 GCF_011008905.1 Wenzhouxiangella sp. XN201 | reverse complement strand
CGCAACGCCTCTGCCTGTTCAGCGTGCTCCACGCCCTCGGCGATAACGCTGGCACCAATCCCGCGCCCGAGCGTGTTGATGCTTTCAACAATCGCCCGCTGGTGCGGGTCGCGATGAACGTTGCGGATGAAGTTGATGTGAATCTTGAGCAGATCGACGATGCCGGTCGCGCACAGGTCGAAACAGTTGACCCGACTGCCGAAATCGTCCAACGCGATCAGCACCCCTGCCCGGCGCAGTTCCTGGGCGTTGCGAACGAGCGTTTGCTTCTCGCGGCTGACCCCGAATTCGATCAATTCCAGGCAGACCGAATGCGAAGCGCTTTGTGCACGCGCCTGCAACGCCAGCACACGGTCCACGAAGCGGCGACTGGTGAGCGACTGTGGATGGGTGTTGATGCTCACGCGCACCGGCCGGTCTTGATTGAGCAGCCACTGGCCCATGCGATCGAGTACTTCCAGGTCGGTCTCGAGGGCGGGCCGCTCCAGGTAGAGACGGTCGATGAAATCCGATGGCGACCAGTGCCGATGAGGACCCTGCGGCCGAATCAGCGCCTCGTACCAGGGGCGATCCGCGCCGAAACCGTCCTGGCCGGGTGTCAGCGCATGAATCTGGTGAACCGCGAACGAGCAGAACTCGCCGGTCGCCTGCAGGGAGCTGGTTTTTAGAACTTGGGCATCCATGGCAGGATTCCTCATTTTCGTCGTTTGCCATTTTTGTAGAATGACAATATCGGCATTTTATTCAGATTGCAAGCACTTTTTTTGTGTAATCTGGTCGGCGAGAGGGACTTGTGAGACAAACGAAAAATCCGATAGGGTGGGCGGCGAGCCGGCCCGGCCGGTACCCGATCCAGAGGGGATGCTTGATGTTGCCAGCGCGATTTGCCTGCCTGCTCGGACTGGCCGTGATGCTCTTGCCCGGCTGCCAGCAGCTAGACTCGGGGACGGATCAGCCGGCTCGCACCTATCGTCATGCCCTCGACGGCGCGCCGGCCAGCCTCGATCCGGCGCACGCCGACAACGTCTATGCCGCCACCCTGGTCAACAATCTCTACGACACCCTCTATCGCTACAAATATCTGACCCGACCCTGGGAACTGACGCCCAATCTCGCGGCCGACATGCCCGAGGTATCCGACGACGGCCGGGTCTACACCATTCGGCTGCGGTCCGATGCGCGCTTCGCCGACGACCCGGCATTTCCAGACGGAATCGGACGTGCGGTCGAAGCCGACGACGTCATCTACTCTCTCGAGCGACACTTCCGGTCCGAAACCCGCTCGCGCGGGGCCTGGCTGTGGGAAGACCGAATCGAATCGATGACGGCCGAGGACACCCACACCCTGCGCTTCGAGTTGAGCGAGCCCTACCCGCAATTCACGCATACGCTGGCCATGGCCCTTTCGGCTGTCGTTCCGCACGAGGCGGTGGCGCACTACGGCCGGGAATTCGGCATCCATCCGGTCGGCTCCGGCCCTTTTCGCCTGACCCGCTTCGACGAGACCATGGCCGTGCTGGTGCCCAGTGAGTCCTACCGGCAGAGTCCGGTAGACCTCACGGCGGAAGGCTTCGATCCGGCGCGGCATGATGGCTACGGCCTGGAAGCCATCGACGGGAAATCGCCACCCTTCATTGACCGCCTCGAGATTCACTTCATCAACGAACCGACGGCACGCTGGAGCAGCTTCGCCTCGAACGGCGGTGTCGATACGGTAATGGTGCCGCCTGAACTGGCCGACCGTGTTCTGGCCGAACGCGAGCCGCTGCGCTTCGAAGATGAAATCACCGCGCGCTACCACACCCTGGCCGAACCGGAGGCCGGCTTCGTCTTCTACGGTTTCAACATGGCCAACCCCGAGATCGGCCACCATCCCGACTCGCAGCGCGCTGATCGCAATCGCGCCCTGCGCTGCGCCATGCGCGACGCCTTCGACTGGGATCAACGCAAGAGGTCCTTCTACCATGGCCTCGGGCAGACCTTCCCAGGGGTCATCCCCCCCATGCTGGCGGCATACGATCCGCAACGCTCGCGTGAATCACTCGCCCATGATCCGCAGCGCGCGCGCCGACGCCTGGCCGAGCAAGGCTGGCAGCCGGAATCGCTCCCGTCCCTGGTCTATGGCCTCGAGTCCAGCGTCCACCAGCGCCAGATGTTCGAGCAGTTCCGGGCCTGGATGCAGGCCATCGGCTTTCCCGCCGACAGACTGAGCTCGCGCAGCTTCGCCAGCTTCGGCGAATACTTTCGCGCCATCGGCCAGCGCGAGCTCGACCTGTTCCTGCTCGGCTGGACGCTGGCCTATCCCGACGCCCAGTACAGTCTGCAACTGTTCTACGGTCCCAACGCCGCGCCCGGGGCCAACAGCTTCAATTACGCCAACGACGAATACGATCGTCTGTTCGAACAAGCCGCGACCCTGCCCGCCGGTCCTGAACGCACCCGGCTGTACCGGCAACTCAACGACATGGTCATCGACGACTGCGTGCTGATCGGTTCCCTGGCACGTACCCGCCTGCACTTGTGGAAGCGCCAGGTCGTGATGTGGCCGGATCGTGAAATGGGCGGCGGCGGCTTCCTGCGCTTTGTGACCGTGCAGGACAAGGCGCAATGAGCGAGACGCACAGCACCGGCGCCTGGCTGTTGCGGCGACTGCTGGGCGCCGTGCCCCTGCTGCTGGGCGTGACCGTGATCAGTTTCACCCTGACGGTCCATTTCGGGCCGGAGCAGACCTGGGAACTGCTCGGCCGCAACCCCTCGCCGGAGCAGATCGAGCAGGTCCGTCAGCAGCTCGGCTACGACCGGCCCTTTGCGCTGCGCTACCTGCATTACCTGGGCGATCTGGCCCGATTCGACCTGGGTCATTCCCAGGCCAGCGGCGAACCCGTCTACAGTCTGCTCGAGCGAACCGTGCCGGTTTCGCTCGCCCTGCTGCTGCCCGGTTTCGTGCTCGGCATCGCCATCGCACTGGCGCTGGCCCTGCGCGCCGCGTGGCGGCCCGGTGGCTTTGTCGATCGGTTCTGCGACCTGGCCTCGGCGCTCGGCATGAGCCTGTCGCTGGTCATCACGGTCATTGCCGTTCAGCTAGTCTTCGGCGTGTGGCTGGGCTGGTTCCCGGTGCGCGGCTGGCAAGTCGGCGGTGCGGCTGACTATCTGCAGCACGTGGCCGTGCCGACACTGGCCATCGTGGTCGCCAATTTCGGATACAACCTGCGTTTCTTCCGCGCAGTCTTGCGGGAGCGATTGGCTGACGCTCCGGTGCGTACGGCGCGCGCCTATGGTTTCGGTCCGGGCCGCATCCTCTCGTCCTACGTGCTGCGCGCCGCCGCATTGCCAATCCTGACCCGCATCGTGTTTGCGGTCCCGCTGATCCTGATCTCGGGCAGCCTGATCATCGAAAGTCATTTCGGCATACCGGGTGTCGGGCGGATCACCTACCAGGCGATTCTTTCCGGCGACCAGCCGGTCCTGATGGCCGTGGTCAGTTTCAGCGCCGTTCTGTTCGTGCTGGCCCTGACCTTCGCCGACCTGCTCGGGCGGCTGGCCGACCCGCGGGCGGGCCAGCCATGAACGCAACCGCAGGCACGATGACCGCGAATGCCGACCGACGCCACTGGATTGCGCCGGTCATCATTGCCGTCTACCTGGCGGCCGCCATCGGCGTCTGGCTGGGGTGGTGGGGCAATGAATGGGCCGCGATCACAGGCGATTTCCGCGAACCGCCCTCAAAACAGCACTGGCTCGGCACCAACCTCCTCGGCCAGGACATTTTCTCCCGGCTCCTGGCCAGCACCGCCGCTGCTTTCGAAATCGGGATGCTGGTCGCCCTGACCTCGACCCTGCTCGGCGCGATGCTCGGCGGCCTGGCCGGCTACTTCGCCGGGCGCTGGATCGACGAGCTGATGCTGTGGCTGGCCGGCACGCTCGACGCCATTCCCTTCTACCTGTTCGTTGCCGCACTGGCCTTTGCATTCGCGGGCCGACCCGGCGCCATGCAGGCGGCCATGATCCTGACCTTCTGGACCCTGACGGCGCGCCTGGTGCGGGCCGAAACCCTGCGCCTGCGCCAACTCGACTTTGTTGCCGCGGCCCGCGTCAGCGGCCTCACGCCGGGCCGGATCGTGCGCCGTCACATCCTGCCTAATACCTGGCACATCCTGCTCGTCCAGGCCACGCTGGTGTTCGTGGCTGCGATCAAGGCCGAAGTGGTACTCAGCTTCCTCGGCCTGGGGCCGGACAACAGCATCAGCTGGGGCGTGATGATCGCCGAGGCTTCGCAAGAGGTGCTGGCCGGTCACATCACCAACTTCATCGCCGCATCGAGCGCGCTCATGGCGCTGGTGCTGACCGTCAATCATCTGGCCGACCGGCTGCAGGCACAGCTCGACCCACGGACCCGCCGGCACCCGGCGCGGCGACCCGATGCCTGAGCCCGGCCCGGCAGCCCGGCATTGGCATTATCATGACGATTCAGCCGCTATTGATGCCCCAATGGAGAGATTCGTGAGATCACCGCTGATCACACTGGCAGTGTGCCTGCTCGCCGCCTGCGGCAACATTCGCGACGTCACCGGCGAACCTCCCTTGGCCGGCATCGACGGGCTGGCGCGCCAGGGTGACGAGCTGGTAATCGAACTGGCCCTGCGCAACGTCAACGACATGCACATGCAATTGAGCGCAATCGAGTTCGAACTCGATCTTGACGCGCAGCCACTGGCAGCCGGGCGCGAGGATCTGCCTCTGAGGATCTCCGCGCGCGGCCGCGAAGTCATACGGCTGAGGGTGAATGGCCACCAGGCCGGTCTGAACCGGCTCGAGGCGCTGGCCAGCGGCGAGCGTGCCAGCCTGCCCTGGTCCCTGGAGCTGACGCTGATCAACCAGGAAGATCGCTTCAACCGCGCCAGCGCGCAAGGTTGGCTGCACCCGGCACCCGGACAGCCCGATCGATTCCGCTGAGGTGTCCGGCTTGGCGCGCTGGCCAATCACGGCCATGCTGCTGGTGCTGACGGCCGGATGCAGCGAACAAGCACCGCCGCACTATCAGGTCCGCATCGCCGCCTTCGGCACGCTGGTGGAACTCACGATCGTCGCCGACGATCAGGCTCTGGCCGAGCGGGTCACGACCGCCATCGACACCGAGTTCCAGGCCCTGCATCGCCGCTGGCACGCCTGGGAGCCGGGGACGCTGGACGACATCAACCGGGCCATCGCCGAAGGCCGGCCGATCGAAATCGATCCGGCCATGGCCGACCTGATCAAGCGCGCGCAGGATCTCGAGCACGCCAGCCTCGGCCTGTTCAACCCGGCCATCGGCCGTTTGCTCTCGCTTTGGGGATTCCACGCCAGCGAGCTGCCCGAGGGCCCACCGCCGGAGGCCGAAAACATCGCCCGGTTGGTGGCTCAGGAGCCCTCACTCGACGATCTCGTCTTCGAGGGCCGCCGGATGCACAGCCGCAACCCGGCGGTACAGCTGGATTTCGGTGCCTTCATCAAGGGGCATGCCGTCGACCGCGCCATCGAATTGCTGGCCGGGGCCGGCATCGAGCGGGCCATCGTCAATGCAGGCGGCGACCTGAGGGTGCTGGGCAAGCGCGTTGACGAGCCCTGGCGCGTGGCCGTACGTCATCCCGACGGCGACGGTCAACGGATACTGGCCTGGTTGAAGGTGCACGACCGCGAGGCTGTCTTCACATCCGGCAACTACCTGCGCTACCGGGCCGACGAGGGATTGCGCCACGGCCATATCCTGGATCCACGCAGCGGCTACCCGGCCGACCACGTGGCCTCGGTCACGGTGATCCACGGCAACGGCGCGACCGCCGATGCGGCGGCCACCGCCCTGGCCGTGGCCGGCCCGGACGAGTGGCCCCGCATCGCACGGCGCCTGGGTGTCGATCAGGTCATGCGCGTCGATGCCGACGGCATGGTCTGGATGACACCCGCCATGGCCCGGCGCAGCGAATTCCGGGACCCGGTCCAGTCCCGCGTCCAGTCATTACCGCCCCGGTGGTGAGGATTCCCCCCAGGCGTCGATCAGCGCCTCGAGCGGCATCGGCCGGCCGAACAGAAAACCTTGCAGCATATGCACACCCAGGCCGCCGAGATGATCCGCCTGGGCGGCGGTCTCCACGCCTTCGGCCACGACCTCCAGGCGCAGCGCCTGGGCCATCTTGATCAGCGCCTCGACCAGGGCCAGCTGTTCGTCGCTTTCTTCCATGTCCCGCACGAACTCGCGATCGATCTTGATCTGCGAGATCAGGAACTTCTTCAGGTAGGTCACCGACGAATACCCCTGGCCAAAGTCATCGATCGCCAGGCGGATGCCCTCGGCATTGAGCCGACGCAACAGCTGATGCTGTCGGGCCCGGTCCGGCATCAGCACCGACTCGGTAATTTCGAAGATCAGGTGATCGCGCGCGACGCCGTGGCGGTCGACGATCTCGATCCAGCGCATCACGGCGGCGCGGTCGTTGAACTCGCGCGGAGAGCGGTTCACGGCCAGGTGCGGATCGAGTCCGGCGCGCTGCATCTTGCGCAGGTCGGCGCAGGCGCGATGGAGCACGAAATCGCCCAGCTCGCGGATCGCGCCCGTGCGCTCGGCCACCGGAATGAACGTGGCCGGCCCGACCAGCCCGCGCTTCGGATGCTGCCAGCGCAGCAGGGCCTCGACCGCCACCAAGCGCCGGCTGGAAGCATCGACCATGGGCTGGTAATAGACCAGGAACTGATCCTCGGCCAGGCCACGCTTGATTTCGTTGTGCAACTGCAGGTGCGACTCGGCATGCTGCCTGAGGGAGTCATTGAAGAAGTAGCTGGTGCCGCGACCGGCCGACTTGGCCGCGTACATCGCCAGGTCGGCATGCTTGAGCAGATCGCCCGGTGTGTGGCCGTCTTCCGGGTACACCGCAATCCCGACCGAACCATCGACGGTCACATCTTGCCCGCTGATCGTCACTGCCGGATGCAGGGCTGTCAGGAGCTTGCCGGAGACCAGCTCGGCGTCGACCGGATCGTCAAGCTCGCGCAGCAGCACGACGAACTCGTCACCACCGAAGCGACCAATCAGGTCATTGCCTCGCACCACGCCACGAATCCGCCGGGCAATTTCCTGAAGCAGCTCGTCACCGGCATCGTGGCCAAGCGAATCGTTGATCTCCTTGAAATGATCGAGATCGATGAACAACAGCGCGAATTGCTCCCGCTGGCGCCGCGCCCGGGCAAGCGCCTCGCCCAGCTGGTACATGAAGTACTGGCGATTGGGCAGTTGGGTCAGGGGATCGAAGCGGGCCTGGTGGCGAATGGTCAGCAGTGCACCGCGCAGGCGATTGCGGCTGCTCAGCAGGCCGAAGAAAAGCAGCCCCATGGCCAGGTTGATTCCGCTGCCCGCCGCCCACTGCCACTGAAACGTGTGCATCGGCTGCTGCCACCCGCCAGCCGGTGGAACTGCACCCAGCACCCACTGGCCCACCGGCAGGTCGACCGGCATGGTGACCGGTTGGCGCAGCCACAACCCCGGGTCCCCCAGAATCACCGCACCGGCCATGCCGAGGCCGTCGTAGCCACGCAGCCCGATCTGCCAGCGGTCGGTTCGCAAGAGCCCGGCGTCGCGAAACAGACGCTCGTGGTCGACGACCACCGAGATGACGCCCCAGAAACGACCGCTGTCGCGCTCGTGCACCGGCACCCGGCCGATCAGCGCGCTGCCACCCTGAACCAGGTCGATCGGTCCGTTGATGACGATATCGCCGGCCGCAATGGCCTGCTCGATCGAGGCCAACTGCTCGGGGTTGTCCCGATAATCGAAGTGCATCGCGGATGCATTGCCCTCGATCGGATAGATATGACGAATCACCAGATCCGGCGCCAGGGCGATATGGCGCGTGTGCAGATCAGCCGTCAGCAGTTCCGAAGCCAGTCGCCTGAAACGCCGGGAATCAATTTCGGGATTGAGCGCGATATCGGCGCGCAGGGTCCGAATGCTGATCAGATTGGCGTTGATATGTCCCTCGAGCCGGGCGCGATAAGCAGACAGTTCCTGCAGCGCCATGAAGCGGTCCAGTTCGGCGATGCGCTGACGCTCACCGTGAATGAAGCGCGCCAGCAGCAGCTCGCCCACCAGGAAAACCGCCAGCGCGGCAAGCAGGCTCAGACCGAGACGCACGACGACGATCCCGAACGATCAGGATGACAGGACCTCACGACTAGCTGGTATCCCCGTTTTATTGTTGGTTATAAATGGTTGACCATCTTGATGGCCAAGCCTACTGCCCTGCGCCGGTCACAGCAAGTAGCCGTGGCCCGCGCAAGCGTGACTTCTGACGGGTCCAGCTGCCATGCCCGGTGGTGTAGACTTCTCCTTTTTGCGGGAGAACTGTCGTGACCATCGCGTTCTGGTGCGTACTGATCGCCGGCCTGATGCCGATCGTCTACGCCGGCATTGCCAAGGCCGGCGACAAGAGTTTCAACAATCGCCGGCCGCGCGACTGGTACGAATCGATTACCGGCTACCGCCGGCGCGCCTGGTGGGCCCAGCAGAACAGTCTGGAAGCCTTTCCGTTATTTGCCGCCGCGGTCATCATTGCCCAGCTTGCCGACGGCACGCAGTCTCTCGTCGATGCACTGGCCATCGCATTCATCGCCTTTCGGGTGGCCTATGGCGTGTGCTACCTGGCCGATGTGCACCTGTTCCGCTCGCTGATGTGGCTGGGCGGACTGCTCTGCTGCATCGGCCTGTTCATTGCCGCGGCCTGAACAGCCGCCATTGACGCGTGACCGGCCGCGTTCTAGGCTATGCGCCAGGCTGAGTCACTACTAGTAACGAATCAGGAAATCGACCCATGAGCCTCAGAATCACACTCGACCTTTCCGACAAGGATCTCAAACGCTTCCGCGACATGGCACGCAAGGCCATGAAAACCACCGGGCAGCAGCAACCCAAACAGATCATCGATGGGGCCAGGAAACTCATCGAAGAAGCCTCCGGACGTGGCAAGAGCAGCGAGTTCGTGCGCGATCGCCTCAAGATGCTCAAGCTGCTGATCGACATGCTCGAAGACGAAGGCTGGGGCATGCAGGAAGTCGGCCGCAATCGCGTGCTGGCCGCGCTGGCCTATTTCAACGATCCGGAAGACCTGATTCCCGACAACATTCCCGGCCTGGGCTTCCTCGACGACGCGATCATGATCGAGCTGATGACGCGCGAGCTCAAGCCCGAAATCGAGGCCTACCAGGATTTTGTCACCTACCGCGCAACCGAGGCCAAACGCCGCGGCATGAAGCCCGATGAACTCAACCGCAGCGACTTCCTCCAGTCGCGCGAACAGGCACTGCTTTCGCGCATGCGGCGACGTCGTCGCCGCAGCGGCGGCAGTGGACGACGCAAATCACCGCTATCGATGTTCTAGGGAACCTCTGAACAACTCTGCACGGAGCGCGTTTTGTCGGAGAAGCCGCAGATCGTGTGGTGCGACGCGAGTGACAGTAGCCATAGCTACGGCCGAGCGGCGCAACGCGCGAGATGCGTCTTCTCCGGCAAAACCCTTCGGGACGGGCCTTTGCGGGGTCTCCGCCCCGTTTCGGCTCACTCATTTGGAATGACCAAACCACGCTCGCCGAAGCCGGAACGGAGCCTCCCGCAAAGGCGCCGTCGCGCCCGCGCAGAGTTGTTCAGAGGTTCCCTACGGCCTGAACATTTCCAGGTGTGGGATGCCGTCTTCGGGGTAAGGGTCGCTGACCGTCTCGAATCCCAGTTCGCGATAGAACCGCTCCAGGTACTGCTGCGCAGAAATGCGCAGCGCCTGGCCGGGAAACGCCTGCTCCGCCGCAGCCAACGCACGATGCATCAACGCCCGACCCAGCCCGGTGCCGCGCACCGATTGGACGGTCAAGACCCGGCCAATGGACGGTTCGGCGAATCGAGTCTCGGGTGGCAGTACACGCGCGTAGGCGCACAGCTCGCCGGAACCGGCCAGGCCGCTGACGTGCAGCCCGACATCATCGAGCCCGTCGAGATCCTGGTAAGGGCAATCCTGCTCGACCACGAACACCGCCGCGCGAGCGGCAAGCACGGCATAAAGCTGTCTGCACGACAGTTCATCGAAACGCTGCACACGCCACTCGACTTCGAGACTCTTCACCATTCAAAGACCATCGATTCATGACTGACAGCGTGCATCATATCCGCCTGCTGGCCGGACTGGAAATCGAACCCGGTCAGTCGCCGACACGCGTGCTCGACCGTCACCAGGCCGACACCCTGGCCGGCCACCTGGCCGAGGACCTGCACCGGGTCGCACCCGACGTCGAACAGGCCATGCTGGTACTCGGTGGCAGCCTGTTCGAACCCGCCGAACTCATCCGCCCCGGTTTTCCGGCTTGGCAAGGCCTGGAAGAACTGGCCGAAGCCACCTTGCGCGAGCGCGGCTTCGCCCCGCGCATCCTGGCCATCGGTGCCCACACCGGGCGCCTGCCACACGCCTCATTGCAGCCGCCGGATCAGGCGCCACTGGGCCAGATGCTGGCCCTGCCGATGACCTTGATCTGTCCGGCCCGACAGGCCGGGGCGCTGCAGAAGAAACTGGAAGCCGTGCTGTTCGAACAGGGCAGCGTTCACCCGCCGGCGCGCGCCCTGCTCGAACAGGCGGCCGGGCTCGACTCGGTGCACGGCCAGCTGCTTACCCTGGCCGACCTGATCGCCCTGCAGCATGTCCAGCTCGACGCTGCCGGTCTGGGCGGATTCTGGCCGGTAGTCGAACAGGTTCTGGTCGATCCCGACATGTCGCAGGAGCACGAGCTGCCCGGCGGGCTGGCGGCCCACTGGCGCCCCGACGAGAATTGCGTCGACATCGACTTCCTCACCCTCGACCAGCATGGCGGCCCCACCGATGTCTATGCGCTCTGGCTGCGCGCCTTCCGCACCCTGACCGCACTGCTAGACAGCCACGGCATCGGCTGGCAGGCGCAGCCTGCCAACCCGGTGATGCACGATCCAGAGACGCTCAGCATGATCGAAGCCGCCGGCGAATTCGACAGCGCCAACAGCCTGACCGTGCACCAGCATCCCGATATCGGCCTGCTGGCCTGGAGCGTGGTCGAAGACGGCCGCCTGGTGCACATCTATCCCCTGAGTCCCGAATCGACCGAGCGCGTCATGGGCGACCTGGCCGCACGTGGGCTCGAACGCTTCGACCAGCGCCAGCAAGTACACGTTGACCCCACTAGCGGCCGACTGCGTCCGGCCACCCAGGAACGCGACGAATGAGCAAAAAGAAATACGACAACAACCCCCGTGCCTACGTGGCCGATTCTCCCATCCACGGCCGCGGCCTCTTCGCCCGCCAGCCGATCGAGGCTGAAGAATTCATCGGCACCTACGAAGGCCCGGCAACCCAGAAGGACGGCATGCACGTGCTGTGGCTGTGGAACGAAGACACTGAGCAATGGGAAGGCATCAACGGCAAGAACGAAATGCGCTTTCTCAACCACGACAAGGAGCCCAACGCCGACTGGTGGGGCGAGGACCTCTATGCCCTGCGCCCCATCGCAGCCGACGAAGAGATTACCTTCGACTACGGCTGGGACGAGGAGGAGTAGCCCTCAAGCACCGCAACTGCAGCCGCACCCGGCTTCCTCCGGCACCGACTCCGCCTGTGGCACATCACCCTTGACCACGAATACTTCCCAGCGATGCCCGTCAGGATCGGCGATCCAGACCTTGTCCTGGACGGCATGGCAGCAATCCGTATCCGTTTCGACCAGGGTTTCCAGGCCCGCTGCCTGGAGCCGCTCAATCGACTCGAACACCGCTTCGCGATCAGCCACCTGCACCCCCAGGTGTGACACGCTGGATTTCTTGGCCTCGTTCAAAGCCAGCTTCAACGGCGGATTGTCCAGCTCGAAATTGGCATATCCCGAGCGAACCTTGGCCGGCTCGGCCTGCAGGAAGTTTCGGTAGAAGGCCACGGCGGCGTCCAGGTTCTTCACGTCCAATGAAATATGGGTCTTGTTCATGTCTTGCTCCTGTATTTCTGCAAATATCGAAGTAATGAGTCAAAAAAAGCCGCTGAAACAACCGGGCAATCGGCCTAGCAACAGCGACCAGCCAAGTCCGAATCCACCACCGCATTGCGGCTGCAGCATTCGGCATAGAGAAAATCGAGCAGGGCCTGCAGGGTGTCGTCCCGCGCGGCGTAGCGAATCCACTGGCTCTCGCGCACCGAGACCACCAGCCCCACCTCGCGCAGGCGATGCAGGTGATGCGAAAGCGTCGAAGCCGGAATCCCCAGCTTCTCCTGGATCTCCCCGGCTGCGACGGCATCGGGATACGCCGCCAGCAATAGCCGCATCACTTCCAAGCGAGCACCCTGCCCCAATGCGGCAAATACAGGTGCCAGGCTTTCAGCGGAAATTGTATGGGCGGCTGCTCTTTTCATATTTCCAGAATACTCGAAATAAAGACTGAATGCAACAGCGATCTGTCATCTGGCTTGATCCACAACCGCTTTATGCCCCAGGCGGCCCTCGAAACGGTATGCTCTCCGCTTCCGATCCGGCCAACCCCATTTCTGATCGAGCCATGAGCGAATCCACGCATTCTGTCGCCGACGAACTCAAGGCCATGGCCGAGCTGGTGCTGCTCGGCATGATCTGGGGCGGGTCTTTTCTGCTCATGCGCGTGGCCGCGCCGGAGTTCGGACCGTTCGCACTGGTCGAGATTCGGCTGGCCTTCGGCGCCCTGGTGCTGCTGCCCTTCGTCTACCGCGCGCGCAAGCGACTGGCCGGGCGTTGGCATGTGTTGTTCGGGATCGGACTGATCAACTCGGCCGTTCCCTTCCTCCTCTTCGCCTGGGCCACGGCCATCGCGCCGGCCGGCATCAGCGCAATTGCCAACAGCATGACGGCGCTGTTCGCGGTGGTCTTCGCCGGCCTGATGTTTGGCGAAAAGATCGGCATTCGCCGCGGCTTTGGCCTGATTTCAGGAATCGTGGGCGTCATCGTGATGGTCGGCATGCCGATGGCCGGCGTACCCGTCGGCTGGGCCGCGCTGGCCGCCACCACCGCCGCCGCCTGCTACGGCCTGGCCGGCAACCTGGTCAAACGGCATCTCGCCGGCCTGCCGCCAATTGCACTCGGCGGTGCCACGCTTTCGTGCAGCGCCATCGTGCTCTCGCCCCTGGCGATCTGGCACTGGCCCGGGCAACCATTGACAGTCACCGTCTGGGCCAGCGCAATCACACTGGGCGTGTTGTGCACCGGCATCGCCTACGCCTTTCTGTTCCGGCTGCTCGAAACGATCGGTCCGAGCCGCACGGCCACCGTGACCTACCTGGTGCCACTGTTCGGCGTTGCCTGGGCCTGGCTGGTCCTGGGCGAAGCCGTCACACCCGGCATGATGATCGCCGGCATCCTCATCCTGGGCGGTGTGGCCCTGAGCCAATCCCGTCGCCCGCCGCCGGTTGTTCCACGCCAGGCCTGACCGGCCGGCTCAATTCCTGGCCTCAGCCGAGCCCCAGTGCCGCGAACCATTGCGCGAATGCCCGCCACGGCCCGCTCGAGGTCAGAGAAGCCAGCGCCGGGATCTGGATCAGCACGAACACACCGAGCATCACCGGAAAGACCCAGCGACCCCGCGGCGAGTTTCGATCCAGCCAGATCAGCAGGACCAGCACGGCATCGGTCAACAGAAACGTGAACCACTGGTAGTTCCAAGTTGGAAGCGGTTGTGCCATGAACATCAATCGCACCACGATGGGGTCGATCAGCGTCAACGCCGTGCAGAGCATGAAACGCATGTGTACCGGCGAGTCGTGGCGCTTGATGATGGCCATGGCATAGCAGGCGGCAAAAACCAGCCCGAGCGATAACTGCAGATACAGGATGTAGGTCTGGATGGCCAGGCGTTCACCGGCCAGGCCCTGCATGTTGGCGTGGGCCAGCAACACAACGCTGGCAAGAACCAGCGGCGCGACGACGTAGGACAGCCGGCCCACCATTCGGTGCAAGTCACGCCGACCGGCGCGAATCGCCATCGGCTGCGCAATCAGCAACAACAACCACAGAGTTGCCGAGGCGGCGTGCAGATGGGTGTAGCCGGTCTGGCCGGACAGTTGCGACAGGTAGGTCGGCCAGAAGGCCACGATGGCCAGCGCCAGCAACGCGCCGAAGAACGGACCGCTGCCGGTGAGGTTCAGCCGCCGAACCGCAGCCGGCGCGACCGGAGGCACTGCACTCATGAGTTCACCCTCCCTTCGGGCTGCCGAATATCATGCGCCCATCCGCGCAAAAAGTCATCCGAATCAGCGCCGCATGAACCGAGCAGACTTTGCAGAACAGCGTATTCCGGGAGAAGATGGCAACCTGACCGGAAGCACAGGAATCGAACCGGAACCCGCACCATGAGCTCGCAATCACAAGTTCGCTGGATCGCCCTGCTGCGCGGTATCAACGTCGGCGGCCACAACAAGATGCCCATGGCCGAGCTGCGCAACCTGTGCGCCGGCCTCGGCTGGCAGAATGTGGCCACCTACATCCAGAGCGGCAACATCCTGTTCAGCGCCGAAGGCAGCACCTCGGCGCTGGAAAAACAGCTCGCCGGCGCCATCGCCTCGCATTTCGGCCACCGCGTGTCGGTCATCGTGCGCCCGGCCGCGGCCTGGCCGCTGTATATCGAACTCAATCCGTTTCCGGAGGCCTCGGCCTCCGAACCCAACCGCGTCATGCTCGGGCTGGCCCAGAAGTCGCTGGCAGCCGATGCGGCCGAGAGGCTGAGCGAGTTCGCCGCCTCGGGCGAGTCGATCGCGCAACGCACCGACAGCCTCTGGATCCACTACGCCTCAGGCTCAGCCCGTTCAAAGATCACCCCCGCCCTGCTCGACCGCCTGGCCGGCTCGCCGGTCACCACCCGCAATTGGCGCACGGTCCTCAAGATCAACGAAATGATCGGCTGAAGATCCAGCTCACTACTTCCAGGTCGCTTTCAGGCGGGCCGAGCGAATTGGACCACGGCAGGCGTCGGAGTCGGCCGTGACCGGGTTCTACGGCACGATGACAATTCGGCCGCATGCCTGCCCTGCCTGAAGGCACTGGATCGCCGAGGGCACCTCCGCCAGAGGGAAGGTCCTGCCCACGATGGGAGTCAGCTGCCCGGCCTCGATCATGTCTCGCAGGATCTCCAGGGCATCGCGCTTTTCCATCGTCTCGAACCATGACTTGTCCAGGTTCCGGTCGAATCGCGCCCGCACCATAAAGCCGAGAAAATACGGTATGCCGCCGAGCGTGCGGCGACCTTTTGCCCCGTAGTGATCGTGACCGATCATGACATAGATGCCATCGGGCTCGAGTATCCGTCTGCAGTCGGAAATTGATAGGGACGATGCCACGTCGATGATGAGATCAAAGCGTTCGTCAAGCCGGGTGACGTCCTCTCTCGTGTAGTCCATCACTTCGTCGGCACCCAGCGTTCGCAAGTAGTCGAGCTTGGTGGCGTGATCCACACCGACGACATAAGCCCCCTTGGCCTTGGCCATCTGAATGGCGATACTCCCCACACCGCCGGCCGCGCCGTTGATCACGATGCGCTGCCCCGGCCTAGACCATATGTGCTTGCGCAGATTGACGAGGGCGATGATTCCGGAGGTCGGCACCGACCCCGCCTGCTCGAAGGTGATGTTCTCGGGCTTGAGCGCCAATACGTGTTGAGGGACACACACATATTCGGCATAGGCGCCCCCGTTGGTCCACTGAATCCTGTCATGGGTTTCGCCGAATACCGCATCCCCGGGGCGAAAGTCGACCACGGCACTGCCCACCTTCTCTACTTCGCCGGCCATGTCCAGGCCGGGGATCGGCTGCTTTTGCCTACGCAGGCCCGCGCCCATCAGACGCATGAGGCGGGGGTAGCCGCTGACCGCATGCCACACATCGGGATTGACCGAGGCTGCCCGCACGCGCACAAGCACCTCGCCCGGAGCAGGTGTCGGGACCTCGACTTCACGCAAGTGCAGCACTTCATCGGGGGCACCATACTGATCCTGGACCATGGCCCGCATGCTAGTCATTTGGCACCCCGCAGGTCCGCGCCAGTACGCAGGCCGACCAGTCGCTGGAGCGGCAAGCCAATGAAGCGATGAATGACGAAGGTCACCAGCGCCATGAGTGAACCGAACAGGGCTGGCAGGACGACGCCGAAGCTCACACTCATGCCCAGCACGAAACCGAGCAGGCATTCGGGCCGGTACACCGGCAGAAACAGGGCCAGCGGCAGCAGGCTGAAGAACAGAGAGTTCGTAATCGACTCATGACCACTGAAGAAAGTGACCGACATGGCCACACCGTAGGCCGTACCCGCTACCAGGCCTACAACGATGGATCTGAGGCCGGCGTAATCCGCAGCCTTGACGCGGCGCCCGGCCAGGCTCAGCAGCCCCCAGGCCAGCACGGGCAATAGCAGGCCGCCATACCAATCGGAAACTGTCGGCAGCTCCGGGTTATTGAGCAGATGATGGGCCGGGACGCCAGCGTGAAAATGCCGCCACACGAGCAGGCCCCAAATGGCCAGCGTGATGAAAGCGCTCAGGCCGATTTTCAGTCGGTCGAATCGATGTATGGCCATGAGCCCAAGCTCCGATGGTTTCCCGAAAGCGTAGGCGAACGACATCGGACATGCCTGTGCCATGAGTCATTCTGCCCTCAGACCTGGAAAGTTCCTACGCCTGCAGTAAAACGAAATGAAAGGGGAGCCCAGAAGCGCCATCGAATAAAACGGAAGTGATCATATCGTTGTCACTTCCTCTCGGCATCGAATGCAGCGCATAGCCACAGCTGCAACAACTGCGGCACTTCATCATCCTCGAAAGCAGGCTCTGCGATGCGCTGCAGATCGAAGCCCGCCGCTAGCGCCACGGAAACGAACTCCGAAACCGAATGATTCCACGCCGGGACGAATTCTTCTGTGTCGCTGCCTTCGGGCATGAACCGGGCCTGTCCGCCGGCGAGCTGGCGGTAAGGATGCAGTTCGGCGATGTAGAGCAGTCCGCCATTGTGCAGCACACGCCGGGCCTGGGTGAACACCGGACCGAGGTCTCCGACGTGCTCGAGCACCAGGGTAATGACGACTAGATCGCATGAATCATCGTTGCCTGGCCACCGGTGCGTGACATCCCCCGCTTCGAACCATACCGAGGGCTGGCCGACGCGATCTCTTGCCCGTTTGAGCATCGCCTCGGAAAAATCCATAGCTACAACCTGCTCGGCCTGCGAAGCCAGGTACTCGGTATTCAGCCCGGTGCCGCAGCCGGCCTCGAAGACCCGGGCACCGGCCAGGGGAAGCTCGGCCCGGCGCAGGCACTGCATGTTCAGGTCGCGCGTGCGGTTGTTGTTGTGGTCATACTGGTCGGCCCAGCGGTTGTAGGCTTCCCGGACGCTCAATGTCTGGACTCCATCGCGGCTGCGAGAGCCATTTCACCACATCCCGGAGGGCGCCGACAGGAATCGCAGCGTGGGCACCCAACAGGATCGCCTCAACCCACTGCTTTATAAGGCTTTTCTGGGCGGAGCCCGGATTGCGATCCTGCGCCCACCGGCTGAACTGGAGGTGCGGCATCTGCCCAGATGCCGCAAACACGTTTCAGCGGAAACGTGCGCCCCGCATTGGGGCGGGCAAGCGATGAACGATGACATGGTGGTCGAGGGGATGTTGCAGCGGTGACGGGGGTTTGCACAGAAGTCAGACTTGGTCAGACTTCATCCGGATACGCCTTTCCCTGCTCGTGCCATTCCTCACGAGTCCGCTCCAGAAAGGCGCTGACTCCAGTCTGTACCGCTACGTCCGGATAATTACGGAGTCGCAGATAATATCCGAGCCGCACCTCCGGGGCCGGCCGGTGTGCCGAGATAAATCCTGCGTAGCCGGCACGCTCACGCAGAAGACGCAACGCCGCACGACGAGCCTTTTCGCTGCGGCTCTGATCGAGGCTGATATGGCGAGCCGCCTCCATGAACAGCAGCCCGGCCTCGGTTCGTCTACGACTTTCCATATCCTGGAGGAATTCAAATACCGTGGTGATCCGATCGTCAGCTTGTTCGTACAGCGACCGGTTCACTTGTGCTACCAGGGTCGCGAGGGCTTCATCGGCAGGGACGACGAATCCCGGGTACGCAAACTCCACGGCATCGAACGCCGTTGAATACATGGAAGTGCTCAGGTTCCAGGATTGACGGATATCCTCGGGTTCACCGCGATATCCGGGGTCCACCACCCGCAGTCTCGGCGGCATGCCCATCAGTTCGGACTGTACCAGGACCCTGGCCTGGCTGGAGCCACTCCAGAGATGGTCCAGGGCACGCCAGATCCAGTCACCCCACCAGGGCAGCAATGCCAGACTGCCCAGGAAGACCGTGGTTCGCAGCCACTTTGGACTGGTAAAGAACATGAGGAAGCAGCCAATTGCCCAGGCCGTGGCGCCCATCATGGCGGGAAAGATCAGCCATTCCAGGCGGCTTTCCACCAGTGGTGGATTCTCGGCCAGGAGCCGGGACGGAAGGGCCTCGGCCGGTTGTGCCGGATTGAAACGCATCTCGAGCTGCCGGCTGTGGGTCCAGGCATGGATCAGATGCTCGGTCGGCTGATCAAGCTGGGACACCAGCGCCTCCAGGGCGGTTGGCTCTTCATCGATGCCGAAGCCGTAGCGATCCCAGGCTTGGTTGCTCTCCAACCATTCGAATGCCCTGGGTGAGAAGCGCAGGTCAATCTCCGGCTCACCATTGAGGTTTCGCCACGGAACGGCCTTGCCGTCTCCAAGCGTCGAGTTTTTAATCAGGTCCGAGCCGTAGGAAATGCCACCCCACTGTCGGCAAAACACCGCATCCTGGTCCCCCCGAAGGCCCATATCCATCATCACGTGGATACACAGATCGGGACGAGTCGCCGCCTGCCAGTTGACGGCATCGCCCATGGTTTCAACGTCGAAATCGATGCGCCACCAGGCATCATGGATGGTGGCATCGGCAGTTTCGGTCAAGCGCTGTTGCTGCTCCCTGAGCTCCAGATCATCCTGGAGCAATGCCCAGGTGCCGGTGAGAAACATCGCGCCCACCAGCAATGGGAAAATGGCCTTGGCCAGAAAAATGCGCCCGAGAATGAAACTGCCGATGGCCTCAGCCGCCAATCGAAGCTCCGAATCGCGTTTCTTCTCGTGCCCGCTGCGCATCTAGGCGCCCTCCGTACTCTGGATCAGACCTCCAGCCAAGGCGGAACTGATTTCATGGCCTGGCTCAACGGCTGCGGTTTGCCAATGTAGTAGCCCTGGATCTGATCACAGCCCAATGACTTGAAGAGCCGGTACTGTTCCTGAGTCTCGACCCCCTCGGCAATCACCTTCAGACCCAGGTTCCGGGCCAGGTCCATGATGGATCGTATGATGGCCTTGGCACTGCGGCGATCATCGAGCAGGTCGGCAGTAAAGGCGCGGTCGATCTTGAGTGTGTCGATGGGCAGCCTGCGGAGATAGTTGAGTGATGAATAACCACTGCCAAAATCGTCGATCGCGATACTGACGCGCGGCAAGAACTTCTTGAACAGATTGAGGTGATCGATTGCGGTATGCACGTCCTGCATCAGCATGGACTCGGTAATTTCCAGTTGAATCCTGCGGTCGATTGAAGGCCCAAATGCCCGCGCCGTTTCAACAAAGCGATCAACAACATAACGATCGTAAAGGTCGCGCGTTGAAAGATTGATACCAATGCGCATCTCCGCATTATCACCGCAGAGTTCTTTGGCATCTGTACAAGCCTGCTGCATCACCCACCGATCAAGTCGGCAAATAAGATCCGAGCGCTCCGCGACGGGCAGGAAGGCCGCCGGCATCATCAAACCCTTGATCGGATGCTGCCACCGAACCAGCGCTTCGAACCCGGAAAGGCGATCCGTTTGTGCACAACATAAGGGCTGATAGTGGACGATTAGCTGATCGTTGTCGATGGCCTGCTGCAGGTCGTAGCGCATTTCAATCAGAACCCTTACGCTTTCTCCCATCGACGCATCGTAGAAAGCGAATCGGTTCTTGCCAGCCGCCTTGGCTTCATACATGGCAATATCGGCATTGCGAAGCATCTTGTCGCACCCAGCCTGGTCATCGGGCATTAGAGAAATGCCGATGCTTGCATGGATGATGATGCGCTGACGCTCAATCATCACAGGTGCACTAATGGACTCGATTGTACGTTCGGCCAGGGCAGCGGCGTCTTCGCCCGATTTCAACTCACAAACCATAACGAACTCGTCACCACCCAGCCGGGCAACTGTATCCGACCCCCGGATCATTTTCTTCAAGCGCTCAGCAATGACGCACAACAACTTATCCCCGGACGAATGCGTGAGCGTGTCGTTGACGAGCTTGAAATCATCGATATCAAGCAGCAACACCGCGACCTTGTGTCCATTTCTTCGGGCACGCTCCGCCGCCAGCGCGAACCGATCATGCAACAGCTTACGGTTAGGCAACTGAGTCAAGGCATCGTGATAGGCCATATGTGTGAGTTCACGGCCCAGTCGTGCAGCATCCATGGCGCTGGACAGCAATTGGGCAAGCAGCCTCAGGTTGTCGCGAATATCCTTGTCCCAGTGGCCCTTCTGGCGCACGGCATCCAGCCCGAACATGCCAACAGCCCGGCCGTCACGAATAATGGGAACGATAATCAGAGAGCGGATCTTTTGCTGCTGGTACTCTTCCCGGTCCTTTCGCGCTTCTTCGGGCAGCTCCGATACATCTGGCGCATGAGCCACCTGGAGGCGTTCCATAAGCTTTTTCAGCCAGGGGAAATCGCTGAAAGCGACATTCTGCAGGCGATGGATGGCGGGCGGGACATCCTTCCCCGTCCACTCATGGGTATTGGTAATAGAGTCATTATCCCAGTCAATGGAAAAGACATACGAACGGTCCACACTGAAGAACTGACCGATATCAGCCAGCACGTCGTCAATAGCCCCATCGATTCTTTCCGGATCGAGATTAACCAGGCGAGAGGAAATATCGAGTAGTAGCTGGTTGAATCGGACCTTGTGTTCTACGCTCAGCTTCAGGCGCTCATGCTCGGAAATATCGCGGATAGCTGCAACAAACAGAATCTCAGAGCCATGATCAAGGCGGTTGAGATTGACCTCGATGGGTATCTCTCTGCCGTTTGCCTGACGATGGGTGGAATAAATTGTCTTGTGCGATAGCCCTTGCTCAAGCATTTCGTCGAGCATGGACTTGAAGGCCTTGGCATCGCGGTAGGGGTTGAGAGTGTGGATAAGCATTTGAAGCAACTCATCGCGGCTGTAACCGGTCTGATCGGTTGCCGCGGGATTCACTTCCAGTATCCTGCCTTCGACGTCGTGGAGGTACACCGCATCGCGAACGCCCTCTACCAGCATCTGGTACAGAGATGGGTTGTGCTGTGATGGTGTGGACAAGGGCATTGAAATCATCTTACAAGAAATTAAGACCCCCAATCCTCAATGGCGCGACTCTATCGCTGCCGCACGGCCTTCTCATACAGCCCGGGGAAGCGGCCGCCGGGATCGCACTCGCGCTTGAGTGACTCGTAGGTGTCGCGATCGTATTCCTGCCAGAAGCGGGCCTCGTTGTAGGTGCTGCGCGAGTACAGGCTCTTCTTGCCACCGTGTTTGGCCACCAGCTCTTCGACCAGCGCATTGTAGTGTCCGTCCAGCTCGTCCGAGCGGACCAGGTCCCAGAAGCCGAAATTGATGTAGGACGCGTCGGTGCGCAGTTCGAACAGTGAAAATCGGCCATCGGGGACGACGAAGGGGCAGATCCAGACGGGGCGAATGCCGATCTGATCGTCGAAGTCGGCCAGGAAGGCCGCGGCGTTGGCAATCGGGATGTCGACGTCCTGGATCACCGACTCGGTGCGTGGGCGGACATATTGAAGCAGGCTCAGCGGCCAGTGGTGGCTGGCACGCATGATCTTCTGATAGGTGATGCTCGACAGGCGCTTGCGGCCCATCAGGAAGCGCAGGGGCTTGAACTGCATGCCGAGGTTCTTGCTGCACCAGAACCAGTCGGTATCCCAACGCCAGAGATAGTCGTGGATCGTCAGGAAATCCTCGTGCTTCGCGCGCAGGCTCTTCCAGTACTGCTGCATCCAGGTGTAGTCGCTGGGCGCCCTGCCCTCCGGCAGGGACTCGACGAAGTGCGCGCGGGTGAGCACGAACTGCCCGGGGGCGAAACAGACGCCATCGAGATAAGCACACGCCGGTTGGGAGCATTCTTCCTCGATGGCGGCGAACAGTTCATCGGCATCGCTGTAGACGCTGTGCTCGAGTCGCACGTATTGGGTGACCGGAATCAGCTTCACACGCAGCCGCGTGGTATAGCCCAGGCTTCCATAGGAGTTTGGAAAGCCGAAGAACAGTTCCGGGCGTTGCTCCGGTGAGCAGGTCAGCACGCGACCGTCGGCAACCAGCACATCCATCTCGTCGACGGTGTGATGCACCAGGCCGTAGCGGAAGGCGCTCGATTCGATGCCCAGACCCGTCATGGCGCCGCCGACGGTGATGCTTTTCAACTCCGGCACGATGGCGGGTGCGAGACCATGCGGCAGCGTGGCGTCGACCAGATCGACGTAGGGGGTCATACCTTCAACCTCGGCCATTCCAGCTTCGGCATCGATCTCGATGATGTGGTTCAGCGCGGTTACATCGAGTTCGGTGCGCTCCACTTCCTCGCGCGGGCGGAACAGATTGCTGGTGCGTTTGCGCAGGCGCACCGGCCCGTCGGAGTCGGTCAGCGCTTCGGCCAGTGTTGCGACGCGTTGGCGGTGCGCCGTCCAGTGCCTGTCGCTCATCAGTCAGCGAGCCGGCACATAGCGAGGCACGCTACCGTGGCTGAGCACGAGCTGCCAGAGGTTCAGCCCGCGCGCACGAAATGCGCCGGCCGAGGAGTTCAGGTAATAACGCCACATCCGGTAGAACCGCTCGTCGAGTCCTTCCTGCTCCTTCAGCCGAGGCCAGGCATCGAGAAAATTCGCCTCCCAGGCCATCAGCGTACGGTCGTAGTCCGGGCCGAAGTTGTGCCAGTCCTCGAGTACGAACAGGCCTTCCTTGGCGCGGGTAAGCTGCGCCTCTGAGGGAATCACGCCGCCGGGAAAAATGTACTTCGTGATCCAGGCGTCGGCGGTTACACGGCTGACGTTGCCGCCGATGGTGTGCACCAGGGCCAGGCCGCCGGGCTTCAGGCGTGACTTGACCAGTTCGAAAAATCCGCGGTAGTTCTTCGGGCCGACGTGCTCCATCAAGCCGATGCTGACCACCCGATCGTATTCGGTCACGTCGTTGGCTGCCTCGCGGTAGTCCTGCAATCGCACGTCCACCGGCAGGCCCTCACATAAACCGCGCGCATAGTCGACCTGCCGCTGGCTGATGTTGTAGCTGACCACTTCGCATTGGTGCTCGGCGGCCAGGTAGCGCGCAAGTTCGCCGAAACCACCGCCAAGCTCGAGTATGCGCATACCCGGCTCCAGGTGCAGCTTGCGGGCAATCAGTGACAGTTTTGCCCGTTGCGCTTCGTCGAGTGTCGTCTCTCGACCCTCGGGGCCGTAGTAAGCACAGGTGTATTGCATGGTTGGGCCGAGCATCGCTTCATAGAGCTCGTTCGACAGGTCGTAGTGCTGTTTAGCCACCTGAATCGAGCGCTTCTTGGACTGTCGGTTGACAAAGCGGCTCAGCAACACCTGGAAAACCATGGCCAGCGTGCGGAGTTGGCGATCGATGCGTGCCCGCTGTACGCGGACGAAGAATTCATCCAGTTGATCGGCGTCCCACCAGCCCTCCATGTAGGATTCGCCGGCGCCGACCGAGCCCTCGGCCACGACACGGTGATAGAGACGATCATCATGGACCTGCAGATCCCACGGCTGATTGCCGCCGATCTCGATACCTGCGGTGGCAAGCATTTGGGTCACTTTCTCTTTGGCTGACATGCGTATCCCTATACCACTGTCGTTTATGGCCGAGCTGAATTCCCAGGCAAAGACTAGTCGCCCCATAAGCAGGGGGTCAAGTGGGGCACAAAAAAACCCCGGCGCCAGTGGAGCCGGGGTTCTGTGCCTGACTTGCAGAAATCCTTGCCGGATCAGGCAAGATCGAAGCGGTCGGCGTTCATTACCTTGTTCCAGGCATCGATGAAGTCACGCACGAACTTGTCCTTGCCGTCGTCGCTGGCGTAGACCTCGGCCACTGCCCGCAGTTGCGCATTGGCGCCGAAGACCAGATCGTTGCGAGTGGCCGTCCACTTGACTTCGCCGGACTTGCGATCGCGACCTTCGTAAATACCCTCTCGATCAGATTCCTTCCATTCGGTACTCATGTCGAGCAGATTGGTGAAGAAATCATTGGTGAGCTTGCCCGGCTGGTCAGTGAGTACGCCGTGCTTCGTCTGGTCGTGGTTGGCGCCGAGGGCGCGCATGCCGCCGACCAGGACGGTCATTTCCGGCGCGGTCAGGTCGAGCAGATTGGCTCGATCGACCAGCAGCTCTTCCTGCGGCCGGTCGTGACCGTGGCCGAGGTAGTTGCGGAAACCGTCGGCCCTGGGTTCGAGCCATTCGAACGACTCGGCGTCGGTCTGCTCGTCGGAGGCGTCGGTACGGCCCGGCTCAAACGGCACGGTCACGTCGAAACCGGCATCCTTCGCCGCCTTCTCGACCGCCGCACAACCGCCGAGCACGATCAGGTCGGCCAGCGAGACCTTCTTGTCGCCCGACTGGGCGTCGTTGAAGGCCTTCTGAACGCCTTCGATCTTGTCGAGCCAGGCACCGAGCTTCTCGGGCTGGTTGGCTTCCCAGTCCTTCTGCGGCGCCAGGCGAATACGTGCACCGTTGGCGCCGCCACGCTTGTCGGTATAACGATAGGTCGATGCCGAAGCCCAGGCGAGGAATGCCAGCTCGGAGACCGACAGGCCGCTATCGAGGAGCTTGCCCTTGAGCCCGGCAATGTCCTGTTCATCGATCAGCTCGTGATCGACCTCGGGAACGGGATCCTGCCAGATCAGCTCTTCGTCGGGCACTTCCGGCCCGAGATAGCGTGAGATCGGACCCATGTCGCGGTGGAGCAGCTTGAACCACGCACGTGCAAAGGCATCAGCGAACTCGTCCGGGTTCTTCCAGAAGTGTTCCGAGATCTTGCGGTATTCCGGATCGACCTTCAGCGACAGGTCGGTGGTCAGCATCATCGGCGCATGGGTCTCGTTGGGATCGTGGGCATCAGGGACCGTACCCTGGGCCTCTTCGTTGACGGGACGCCACTGCCAGGCATCGCCAGGGCCCTTGTGCTTCTCCCATTCGAAGTTGAACAGGTTTTCAAAGAAGTTCATATCCCACTTCGTGGGCGTCTGCGTCCAGGCGCCCTCGATACCACTGGTGGTAGTGTCCTTGCCCTTGCCACTGCCGAAGGCGTTCTTCCAGCCGAGATTCTGCTCCTCGAGCGGGGCGGCCTCGGGCTCGGGACCGAGATGCGAATCGGGCGCGGCACCATGACATTTTCCGAAGGTGTGGCCGCCGGCGATCAAGGCGACGGTTTCATAGTCGTCCATCGCCATGCGCTCGAAAGTCTGACGGATAAAGAAGGCCGCCTCGGCCGGGTCGGGATTGGCATCGGGCCCCTGGGGATTGACGTAAATCAGGCCCATGTGGTCGGCGGCCAGATTCCCCATCAGCTCGCCGCCCTCGCGATGACGTTCGTTGCCGAGCCATTCGCTTTCCGGACCCCAGAAGACATCGCCTTCCGGCTCCCAGATATCCTCACGGCCACCGCCGAATCCGAAGGTTTTGAAACCCATCGATTCGAGGGCCACGTTGCCGGTCAGAATCAACAAGTCGGACCAGGACAGCTGCTTGCCATATTTCTGCTTGATGGGCCAAAGCAGGCGACGGGCCTTGTCCAGGTTGCCATTGTCCGGCCAGCTGGCTAGCGGCGCAAAGCGCTGGTTACCGGTCGAGCCGCCACCGCGGCCGTCCGCCACGCGATAGGTGCCGGCGGCGTGCCAGCTCATGCGTACGAACAGCGGTCCATAATGGCCGTAGTCGGCCGGCCACCAGTCCTGCGATTCAGTCATCAGGGCCCGGATATCCTGTTTGACCGCATCCAGGTCCAGCTTCTTGAATTCCTCGGCATAGTTGAAGTCCTCGCCCATGGGATCGACCTTGGACGAGTTCTGGTTGAGAATTCTCAGGTTGAGACTTTCGGGCCACCAGGTCGAGTTCGACAGGGAACCGCTGGCGGTGTGTCGATACTTGGCGGGAGCAAACGGGCATTTGGCTTCTGTATCCATGTAAACCTCCTCGTTGCAATCTAGCTGCCGCAGGGCGCAGTCAGGCGCTCCGCTCGGGCAAAGGCGAACGTTGCCCTGATCCTATCGTGCAGATGCTGATTTTGGAAATAAATTGTGAGCATTGTCACCATAGCCTCTGCCTATTGGAGAGCGGGCCCTTGATATTCAAGTGTAATCAGAAAGGATTTCGACAGGATAACCGCCCGAATTCCTGCTGTCATGAACGGCGACGGCGGCAGTCCGTCCCCAACATCCTGACCACACTGGGAGAGACTCACCATGAAGAATTTCATCATCACGGCCGGGTGCTTTGCCCTGACCTGCACGGCCGTCCTGGCCGATAACCACGAAGACCCCGAAGAGCTCGTACAGCGCGTCTATCTCGACTACGTCAAAACCGACCAACACGACGAATTCCGGCAGGTCACGCGTGAGTGGAACGCCTGCATGATCGAGGTCGATGCCGACCTGCGCTGGTCGGTGTACGAGGCACACACCGGCAACCTCAACCGCTATGCCTTCGTCATGGCCGGGAAGCCCTGGGGCTGGTTCGACCGCGACAACGCCGAGCTGGACGATTGCTACGAGCAGTTCAAGGATCGTTATTACGCCACGATCGACAAGACCTTCGGCTCCTTCGATATCATCCTTAACGAGCACAGCAATCACGTCGATGACGACGTCGATCGAAAGATTGCCATGGTTACAGCGTTCGAACTCGCCGACAGGCAGGCGTTCCTGGAGAACGTGAAGAAGTACACCGAGGCGTCACGCGAGAACGAATGGAAGGAACCGTACTATTTTTACGCCTCGCTTGGTGGGGCGGATGCCAGCGGCATCTACGTCGTCTCGCCCGTCGCGAGCTTTGCCGATTTCGACGGCGACAACGGCTTCTGGGACATGCTGAAGGAACACTTCGGCGAGGAGGAGTTCGAGAAGATGCGCGCGCAGGACCGCGAGTCGATCATCAGCTACTCGACTGATATCTGGGTTCGAGCCGCGGAGCTCAGCCACACCGGCGAGTGACCGACCCGGCCGGGACGGGCCGCCCGCCCGTCCCGGCCGATGCTATGCTCGGGCCACGTTTCAGCTCGAGATCCGACATGAATTGCAAGACATTCCTGCTTTCGGCCGCCCTGTTCTGCGCGACTGCTGTGTGGGCGAACGATCAAGCTCCACAGCACTTCGACTGGCAATCGGTTTCTCCACAGCAGGCGGGCTTCGATCCCGAGGCCCTCGAGCAGGTGGTGGAATTTGCCCGCGGCCGGGCCGAGACCGAACCCGCCGACCTGCACCAGGTGATTACCGACGCCTTCGCGCCGCGAGAACCGGATTTCCGCATTCTTGGCCCGACCAAACCGCGGGCCGGCGACAGCGGCATGATCGTGCGCGGCGACCGGGTGGTGGCCGAATGGGGCGACCTCGACCGGGTCGACATGACGTTCAGCGTCGTCAAGAGCTACCTGGCCACACTGGCGGCCATCGCACTGCATGACGGCCTGATCGAGTCGGTCCATGACCCGGTGGCAGATTACGTCGGCGGGGAATACTTTAGCGGCGATCACAATTCGAAGATCACCTGGCACCACCTGCTGCAGCAGACTTCCGACTGGTCGGGTACGCTCTGGGACGTTCCCGACTGGGCCGACCGGCCGGAGGGCGACGATCCCGCACAGTGGCCCGAGCGCGAACTGCACGAACCGGGCACGCGCTTCAAGTACAACGACGTGCGCATCAACCTGCTGGCCTACAGCCTGATGCAGGTTTTTCGCGAACCCCTGCCGCGCGTGCTCAAGCGGCGCATCATGGACCCGATCGGGGCCTCGAGCACCTGGCGCTGGCACGGCTACGACAATTCCTGGGTCGCGCTCGACGGCCTGAAGATGCAGTCGGTCTCCGGGGGAGGGCATTTCGGCGGCGGACTGTTCATCAGCACGCGCGATCACGCGCGCTTCGGTCTGCTGATGAAAAACCGCGGGCAATGGGGACAACAGCGTCTGTTACCCGACGAGTGGTTCGAGGCCAAGCGCGAGCCGGCCGAAGCGCGCGCCGACTATGGCTATCTGTGGTGGCTCAACACCGAACGCGAAGCGGTGCCGGCGGCCCCCGAGTCGGCCTACTGGGCTGCAGGCTTCGGCGGCAACTTCATCTACATCGACGAGTGCAACGACCTGCTGGTGGTCCTGCGCTGGATTCCCGACCTAGCCGGTGTCATCGAACGCGTGATGACGGCCCTGACCGAACCGGCCGAGTGTGACTAGCGCCTTCGAGGAACCCTCGCCCGCGTTCTGCTAGTCTGGAAGTAGCGGCGCTTCAGCCGCATTGCATTCCCCACAACAAGGAGAACGTTCATGACCATCCATCTCGAACTCGTTCCCATCATCTCCCTGATCGCAGGTATCGCCATTCTGATCGTGCCCAAGCTGCTCAACCTGATCGTGGCGATCTACCTGATCGTGATCGGTATCGTGGGGATCTTCGGGCTGTAGACAGTCGCCCGAGAGCCCCTTGTTCGGGCCGGATTCAGCCGGCCCGGCTCTCCAGTTCTTCCCAGCGGCTGTAGGCGGCATCCAGTTCGGACTGGAGCGCCTCGACCTCGGCAGTGTGACGAGTGATGGCGGCCGCATCCTGGCGGTAGAAACCGGGGTCGTTCATCTGCTCGGTCAGCTCCGCCATTTTTTCTTCCAGGGTCTCGACCTGCGCCGGCAACTGCTCGAGTTCGCGCGCCAGCTTGTAACTGAGCTTGGCCGGCTTCTTCCGGGGCTGCTGCGTTGCGGCTGCAGCGGGCTTTTCCACCCTGGCCGGTTGTGGCTGCGGCCGTTCGGGCCGCCGCTGCCTGAGCCAGTCGCTGTATCCGCCGACATACTCGCCGATATGCCCCTCACCCTCCATCACGAAGGTCGCGGTCACCACGTTGTCGAGAAACTCGCGATCATGGCTGACCAGCAGCAGGGTGCCGGGATAGTCGGCGACCAGTTCCTCGAGTAGTTCCAGGGTTTCGGCATCGAGATCGTTGGTCGGCTCGTCCATCACCAGCAGGTTCGATGGCCGAGCGAACAGGCGCGCCAGCAACAGACGGTTGCGCTCCCCACCCGAAAGCTTTCCGATCGGTGCGCGGGCGCGTTCCGGCGTGAACAGGAAATCCTGCAGGTAGCCGATGATGTGCTTGCGCCGTCCGTTGATCTCGACGAAGTCGCGTCCATCGGCAACGTTTTCGGCCGCCGACCAGTCATCGCGCAACACGGCCCGAAGCTGGTCGAAATAGGCGACCTCGAGGTTGGTGCCCAACTTGATCTCGCCGGCATCCGGTTCGAGTTTGCCCAGCAGCAGCTTTAGCAGGGTCGACTTGCCGCTGCCGTTGGCGCCGATCAGGCCGATGCGGTCGCCGCGAAAGATGGTGGTGGAGAAGTCATGCACCATCAGCCGGCCATCCCAGGCAAAGGTTACATCCTCGGCCTGGATCACCTTGCGGCCGGACTGTCCGGCGCTGGCCGCTTCCATCTGCACGCCGCCCTGGCGCTCGCGGCGCTGCGCCCGCTCGCGACGCATCTTCTCGAGCGCCCGAACCCGGCCCTCGTTGCGTGTGCGGCGTGCCTTGATGCCCTGGCGAATCCAGACTTCCTCCTCGGCCAGCTTCTTGTCGAAGCGCTGGTTCTCCATTTCTTCGGCGTGAGCACGTTCTTCGACGCGCCTGAGATAGTTCTGCCAGTCACCCGGCCAGGAGGTCACCTGCCCGCGGTCGATTTCGACGATGCGTGTGGCCAGGGCCTGGAGAAAGCGGCGATCGTGGGTGACGAAAACCAGGGCACCGGAAAATTCCTTCAGGAATTCCTCCAGCCACTCGATCGACTCGATATCGAGATGGTTGGTCGGCTCGTCGAGCAGCAGCAGGTCGGGACGCTGCACCAGCGCCTGCCCCAGCAGCACGCGGCGCTTCATGCCGCCGGACAGTTCGGCAAAACGCGCATCGCCATCCAGCCCGAGATGCTCGAGTACCCGTTCGACCTGCTGGTCGAGATCCCAACCACCGGTTGCATCGAGCTTGGCCTGCACGCGGCCAAAAGCATCGGGGTCGAACTCGCCCTGGCTGAGCCGGTGAAACTCCGCCAGCAGTTCGCCGACATCGCCCAGGCCATCCGCGATGCGATCGAACACGCTGCCTTCAGCATTTTCCGGAACATCCTGCGGCAGGGTGGCGATGCGCACGCCCGGCGCCCGGACGATCTCACCATCCTCGGGCTCCAGGGCACCGGCGATCAACTTGAGCAGTGTCGACTTGCCGGTACCGTTGCGCCCGACCAGGGCGACACGCTCGCCCGCACCGATGTCGAGTTCGACGTTTTCGAGCAGCAATGGACCGCCGATACTGAAATCGAGCTTGCGAATGGCTAACAGGGACATGGGCTCTCGGCCTGCGGGGCCGGACGATTCGAGGACGGCCACCATTGTAAGGATTCTCCGTGGCCATGCGTGACTTGTGACCCATGACCGCATCGATGGTGGGGAGTTACATTCAGTTCCGAGGCAGGCGGCTATAATGCCGTCCTGTCTGTTGGGGACAGCGTTGCACATCACAGGGAGTACAAAATGATCGAGCAGTCCTGGTTCTGGCTCATTCTCGGAGCCCTGCTGATCCTGTCGGAATTCTTCATCACCGGCATCGTCGCAATCTTCTTTGGCGTTGGCGCCATCCTGGTCGGTATCGCGACCGCCGTCGGCCTGCTCGACAGCCTGCCGGAACAGGTCCTCTCCTTCTCGGTGCTGTCGGTCGGGAGCCTGTTGTTCGCCCGCGAGCGCATCAAGATCTGGTTCCGCGGCAATGTTTCCGATCGCTGGGACGGCGACAGGGATCTGATCGCCACGCGCGGGGAGCGCGTGACGGTAACCCGCGGCTTTTCACAGGGCGTCGGCCAGGTCCGGCTCAGCGGTGCCGACTGGAAGGCCGAGTGCGAGGACGGCGACCTGGCCGAAGGCGATATCGCCTGGGTCATCGGCCACCGCGGCATCACCCTGCTCGTATCCGCCAACCGCCCTGAACATTCGCACGATCACAGCGCAAGCTGATCGGCTTTTTCATCACCGTCATTCCAGAGGGATCCATCCATGGACTTTGCAACCACACTTTCACTGATCATCCTGGCGATCGTCATCATCGCAGTGGTCAAGACCGCCCAGATCGTTCCGCAGCGCTCCGCCTACGTGATCGAGCGCCTGGGTCGTTTCCACAGCGTGCTCGACGCTGGCTTTCACCTGATGATCCCCTTCGTCGACAAGGTCGCCTACAAGCACACGCTCAAGGAAGAAGCGATCGACGTACCGCAGCAGGCCTGCGTCACCAAGGACAATATCCAGATCCACGTCGACGGCGTCATCTACATGCAGGTCATTGACGCCCGCCTGGCCTCCTACGGCATCGAAAACTACCGCTTCGCCGCCATCCAGCTGGCCCAGACCACGCTGCGTTCGGTCATCGGCCAGACCGAACTGGACAAGAGCTTCGAGGAGCGCGTGATCATCAACGAGAAGGTGGTCGAAGTGCTGTCCGAGGCCTCCGAGCCCTGGGGTATCAAGGTGCTGCGTTACGAAGTGGCCGACATCGTCCTGCCCGAGACCATTCGTGACGCACTGGAGAAGCAGATGCGGGCCGAGCGCGAACGCCGCGCCGTGGTGGCGGAATCGGAGGGTGCACGCGAGGCCAAGATCAATGTTTCACAAGGCATGAAGCAGGAAACCATCAATGTCTCCGAAGGCGACATGCAGAAGCAGATCAACGAGGCCAAGGGTCGTTCGGAAGAAATTCGCCTGATCGCCGAAGCAACCGCGGCCGGTATTGAGCGGATCGCCACGGCCATCAACCAGCCCGGCGGCAGCGATGCCGTGAGCCTGCGCATCGCTGAACAGTACGTCGGGGAGTTCGGCAAACTGGCCAAGGAAACCAACACGCTCATCCTGCCGGCCGAACTGTCGGACATCGGCGGCGTCGTCGCCGGCCTGGCCCAGACCCTCAACAAGACCGTCAAGTCACCCGCGGCCTGAAGTCACGAAACCGGGGGCGACGACGGGCTCAGGCCTTCGCCGCCCCGAACCACGCCGGATCAGGATCCCGACAGACAATGAACCAGGGGTTGAGCACTTCCTCGCGGGCGTTGTAGGTCAGGGGTTCGCCGGTTTCGGCATTGACCACTATCCCGCCGGCGGCTTCGACGATCGCCTGCGCGGCACAGGTATCCCATTCACTGGTCGGCCCCAGGCGCGGATAGATGTCGGCCGAACCGTCGGCAACCAGGCAAAGCTTGAGCGAGCTGCCCATAGCGACGAATTCGGCCGCGCCCAGACGGGCCACGAAATCCTCGACCTCGCGGGTGTTGTGTGAACGACTCCCGACCACCTGCCAGGGGCGATCGAACTGCTTTTCACCCACCTCAATGCGCACCGGATCACGATCATCGTCCTGACGCCAGGCGCCGTCCTCGATGGAGGCGAAATACCAGCGATCCAGCGCCGGGGCATAGACGACCCCCAGCACCGGCCGGTGATCTCGAACCAGGGCGACGTTGACCGTGAATTCGCCATTGCGCTTGAGAAACTCGCGCGTACCGTCGAGCGGATCGACGACCCACAGTTCCCGCCACTGCTTCCGCTGTGACCAGGGCGCCTGTTTCGATTCTTCCGACAGGATCGGAACTTCAGGCGTGAGCGCCTCGAGCCGCTCGACCAGGATCCGGTTGGCGGCCAGATCGGCCTCGGTCAAAGGACTGTTGTCGTCCTTGTCGATGACCTCGGTGGTGGCCGGATCGTCATAGACGGCCATGATCGCCGCACCGGCTTCGGCCACGGCCTCACGCACACGCGGCAGCAGTTCATTCAATTGCATTTGCTTCTCTCTTGATCAAATCGGTTTGGGAACCACGGAATACACGGAAGAACACGGAAGAACACGGAAGAACACGGAAGGAAGAACTTGACTCTTGCCGTTCAGCTTCAAGCGACCGAAACGCAAGCACAAAAATTCGTTGTCTGAACTTCGAATCTGAAGCCGATTCCGTGCTTTCCGTGGTTTATTGATTTTCAAGCCAGGCGGAGAATTCGCCGCCAAGCTCGGGATGCTTGCGGCCCAGGTCGACGGTGGCCTGCAGGAAGCCCAGCTTGGAGCCGCAGTCGTAGTGCCGGCCCTCGAACCGGTAGGCATCGACGGGGCGCTCCTGAAGCAGGCTGGCGATGGCGTCGGTGATCTGGATTTCACCCCGTTGGTCGGGGCGGGTCTCTTCGAGAAGTTCGAAGATACGCGCATCGAGCACGTAGCGGCCGACGATGGCCAGGTTGGACGGTGCCTCGGCGGGTTCGGGCTTTTCGACCATGCCGCAAATCCGGCCGCTGCGCCCGGTGAAGGACTCGACATCGACCACGCCGTAGGAACTGGTCTTCTCGCGCGGAACTTCCTCGACGCTGATCACCGAGGCGCCAGTCTGTTCGTGATGCCGAACAAGCTGGGCCAGCACCCCGTCACCGCCGTTGTCGATCAGGTCGTCGGGCAGGATCAGGCCGAAGGCCTCGCCGGACACCAGGGAACGGGCACATCGCACGGCGTGCCCCAGACCCAGCGCCTGGCGCTGGCGAACGTACAGGCATTCGACACCGTCCGGCACGGTCTGGCGCGCGACCTCCAGCAATTCGTGCTTGCCGCGCTGTTCGAGTTCGGTCTCGAGCTCGAAGGCCATGTCGAAATGATCGGCGATTGCATTCTTGGTACGACCGGTCACGAACACCAGGCGCGTTGCGCCTGCAGCCACTGCTTCCTCGACGCCATACTGGATCAGCGGCTTGTCGACCACCGGCAGCATTTCCTTCGGAATGGCCTTGGTAGCGGGAAGAAAACGTGTGCCGAGCCCGGCGACTGGGAAGACGACGGTGTCGATCATGGCTGACGGGGGTCAGTAATGCCCGGCGAGCCGCATGTCCCGCAGCCGCCCTTCGGCCAGCCGCGCCAGGGTGGTACCGGGATACTGGCTGCGCACCTGCTCGAGCGCCGCGCGAGCTTCGTTCCAGCGCTCCTGCTCGTAGTGGCTGAAACCGATCTTGAGCAGGGCGTCCCCCTGCTTGGAACTGTCTGGAAAGTGTTCCAGGAGTTCGTCGAAATGGTCGAGCGCGGTGTCGAAATCGCGCGTGACGTAATAGGTTTCGGCCAACCAGTAGAGTGCGTTGGGCGCATATGACGAATCGGGGTAGGTATCAAGGAAGGATGCAAACCCTTCCGCCGCATCGGCATAGCGCGTTTCACGTAGCGCCCGGAAGGCCCTTTCGTAGGCCGCCTTTTCTTCCTCACCAGCCGGCTCAAGGTCGCGCGCGCCACCGTCCGAAGGCTGGGCCAACGGGGTGATCTCGGCCCGCGCATCGATCGGTTCGCGCACTTCGGGGACGTCCGACGGGGCGGAACCCGAAGACGCGGGCTCGCTCACCGGCTCGACTGGCTGAGATGCTGCCTGCCTGTCTTCGGAACGCGCTGGCGCCTGGCTCCTCGACGCGGATCGCTCGCCCTGCTCGATTTCCTGCAGCCGACGATCAAGATCGAGATACTGGTCGCGCTGGCGCCGGTGCAGATTTTCGAGCTCGCGCTGTTGCGACTCGACCATGCCCCTGAGTTCACGCACCTCCTCGAGCAGGGCCTGGACTTCGTAGACCAGGTCGCTGCTGTCGTCCTGCGCGTTTGCCGGAATCACGGCGGCCGGCCCGAGGCCGACCGCCGCAATCAGTGCGACCGATGTGACAGTACGCAATGACATCATCGCGCCGTGTAGACGATCTCCACGCGACGATTGCGCTCCCAGCAACCATCGTTGCTTTCGCGGCAGACCGGACGCTCTTCGCCGTAGCTGACGACTTCGAGCTGATCCGACGAGACGCGATTGGACTCGAGCAATTCCCGCACGGAGTCACCACGACGCTCGCCCAGGCCGAGGTTGTACTCGCGCGAACCGCGCTCGTCGGCATGGCCCTCGAGCATGACCCGAGCCGACGGATTGGCTCGCAGGTATTCGGCGTGCGCCTCGATGATCGGCCGGAACTGCGAACGCACGTTCGAGCGATCGAATTCGAAGTAGATCACGCGCTGGCTCAGCACGCTGTCGGAATTGTCGAGATTGCGCGGATCGGTGAAATCACGCGGATCGAGACGATCGGTTTCAGGTTCCGGTGCCGGCTCGGCAGGCGGCGGCGGTTCCGGGGCTTCAGGTTCTTCAACCGTCTCCCTCGCACAGGCGGCCAGAATGGCGGCCAGCATGATCAGGGAGATGAAACGCAGTGCAGTCTTCATGCTACCTCCTGGAATTGGACAGGCATTTGTTGGGGCAACTCTTTTTTTCATGATTATCGAATCAATGGTGACCAGGCCGGCTCCCGAACTTCGTCACCCTCGCTCAGGACGAGCCGTTGGCGGACCCGACCATCGGCCGACACGGCTGCCAACTCGCTTTTGCCACCACGTCGCGTTGCATACAGCACCATGCTGCCATTAGGCGCGAAGCTCGGCGATTCATCGAGCCGACCGTCAGATAATACACGCAATCGCTCCGTTTCGCGATCATGGATGGCAATCCGGAAGTCCTGGTTGCCTTCGCTGAAAATGCTCGCCAGATAACGCTCTTCCAGGCCGATCGAGGCGTTTGCGTTATAGCGGCCCTCCCAGGTGACCCGCTCGGCCTCGTCGCCGTCGACATCCATTACGTAGATCTGCGGCCGGCCGGCCCGGTCGGAGGTGAAATAGATGCGTTCGCCGTCGGGCGACCACGCCGGTTCGGTGTCGATCGACCAGTGCGTGGTCAGGCGGCGGGATTGGCCGCTTTCGAGATCGATGAGCCAGATATCGGGGCTGCCGCCACGGGACAGGCTGACGGCCAGTTTGCGGCCGTCGGGGGAGAAGGCCGGCGCGCCGTTGATGCCGCGCTCAGCGCTGACGACCCGGTTCTGGCCGGTATACAGATCCTGGACGATGATCTGCGAACGGCCCGTGGCGAAGGAAACATAGGCCAGCTTGCGCGCATCCGGCGACCAGGCCGGCGACAGGATCGGCTGGGTATTGCGCACCACGGTTTGTGGACTGTGGCCGTCGGCGTCGGCCACCACCAGTTCGAAGCGTTCGTCCTCGGTACCCGAACCGCGGACCACCACATAGGCGATGCGAGTGGCAAAAGCCCCCGGAACGCCCATCAGCTCCTCGTAGACGGCATCGGCGACGCGATGTGCACCGAAACGCAGATTGCCCAGGCCCACGGACAAGGCCTGCGACAGCAGGACCCGGCCGGAATGCACGTCGAGCAGGTGGTACTCGATCTCGTAGCCGGTGCCGTCACTGGTATCCCGCACCGAGCCGATCACCAGGTGGTCGACCTTGAGCAGCCGCCAGGTGCCGAAACGAACTTCCGGCGGACGGGTCGGCCGGTCGACCATCTGCGCCTGATCCATCGGATCGAACAGGCCGGAGCGGTGCAGGTCGGCGCTGACGATGTCGGCCACGCCCTCGTCGGGCCCGGGCATGTCCGAATTCCAGGCGAACGGCGCCACGGCAATCGGCATGGCGCCCTCGACGCCGTCGACGATCTCGATGCGCAATTGCGCCGACGCTGAGCCCCAAAACAGAATCGCCAGCAGCAGGCTAGCCGTCGTAAACGAAGGTAAAAACGATTTCACGCGCAAAGACATCTTCATAACCTCGGTAGGGTAACGTACCGACTCGCAGTACAGCCGCCGTAATCGAGCGGCGGGTGGCTTCGTCGGCGTTGCAGGGTGAGACAACGGTGGCATCAATGATTTCCCCGCCCGGAATCTGCATGACGCGGATATCACAGCGTACACCGGGCGCAGTGGTTGGCGGCCGGATCCAGTTGCGGCGGACCAGTTCGCGGATGGTGCTGGTGTATTCCTCACCCAGGGTGGCCCGTCGCGCATCGGCGGCGGCCTCTTCCTGGGCCAGGCGCAGGCGCTCTGCCTCCTCCTCAGCGGCCTGCTCCTCTTCCTGGCGCTCACGGCGCTCCGCCAGTTCCTGCAGGCGCCGCTCCTGTTCCTCGCGCTCGCGCTGTGCGGCCTCGCGCTGGCGCCGCAGCTCCTCGAGCTCGCGCTGGCGCTCGGCCTCGGCCTGGCGACGTTCTTCCTCGGCCTGGCGCAAGCGCTCGCGTTCGGCCTCGCGGCGGCGTGCCGCTTCGGCCTCCTCGAGGCGGCGACGCTCGGCTTCTTCCTGGCGCTGCTGCTCGAGTTCCGCCTGGCGCTGGCGCTCCGCCTCTTCTTCCTGGCGCTGTTGTTCCAGTTCCTCCTGGCGCTGCCGTTCGAGCTCTTCCTCGCGCTGACGCTCGGCTTCGTCCACGGCCTCTTCGACGGCTTCGGGCTGCTCGACCATCGTCGGGCCCTGGTCGACCAGGGTGACGCGAACCGGCACGGGGCGATGCTCGAACGGCTGCCAGTCCCAGGTGCCGAACAGCAGCACCAGGACAAAGCCCAGGTGCACGGCAATCGCCAGCCCGAAGGCTGTCAATCCGTCCTTGATGGCCTGTTTTCGCTGGGGGTCAATCATGGCTTTCAGTTCCGGGAACCGCAGATTTCGCAGATTGACGCAGATTCATGAGAAGTCGTAAACGAGACGGCGGAGTGAGCGCGAGAGCGCAACAGGAAACTCTGGATTCTCATCATGTCCTTTTTCAATCTGCGCGAATCTGCGAAATCTGCGGTTCCAGAAACCGCTTGGACCGCAGAAAACGCTCACTCTTCTTGTTCTGACTCGGGATCGCCCACCAGACCCACGGAGGCCACGCCAGCGCGCTGCAGGTGGACCATGGCGCGGTAGATGTGCTCGTAGGCGACTTCGCGGTCACCGCTGACGGTCACCTGCAGTTGTGGATTGCGCTCGACGATGGCACCGACGGTGGCCACCAGGGTCTCGCCATCGACCAGCTCCGGCGCATCGCCGGTATCGAGATACATGTCGCCGGAGGCGGTCACCGAGACCATCAGCGGATCACCCTGGTCCGACAGCGGCTCGGCCGACCCGGTGGGCAACTCGACTTCAACGCCCAGATTCATTAGCGGTGCGGTGACCATGAAGATGATCAAAAGCACCAGCATCACGTCGATGTAGGGCACGACGTTGATTTCCGACATCTGCTTGCGCCGCCGCCGGATGTAGGGTTGATCCGACATCTCAGTCCTTCTCCCGCAACTTGCGCGCCTGCCGGTTCAGGATCGAGGCGAACTCTTCCTTGAAGTTGTCGTAGCGCACTTCCAGGCGCTCGACCTGATTGGAGAACTTGTTGAACGCGATGACGGCCGGAATGGCGGCGAACAGGCCCATGGCGGTGGCGATCAGGGCCTCGGAGATGCCCGGCGCGACCATGGCGATGGTGGCCTGCTGCGCACCGGCCAGGCCCCGGAAGGAGTTCATGATGCCCCAGACCGTGCCGAACAGGCCCACGTAGGGGCTGACCGAGCCGACCGTGGCAAGGAAGCTCAGTCGATGCTCGAGCCGGTCCATTTCACGCGTCAGGGTCACGCGCATGGCGCGCTGGACGCTGTTGGTCATGCCGTCGGGGTCGACACCGCGCTCTTCGCGAACACGCAGGAACTCGCGGAATCCCGATTCGAAAATCGCTTCGAGACCCTCCCGGCCCGATCGATCGCCGGCAACGGCGTCGTAGAGTTTGCTCAGATCGGCGCCGGACCAGAATTTCTCCTCGAATTTGCGCGACCGCGACTCGGCACGACCGAGCATCTGGCGCTTGCGGAAGATCACCATCCAGGAGGTGATCGACGCGGCTACCAGCAGCGCCATGACCAGCTGCACCAGCAGGCTGGCCTCGCGAATGAGTTCCCAGATTTGCAGTTCGCCGTTCATTGTTTGTCCCGTTGCTGTTGTTGTTGGATGGCCGTGCGCAGGTCTTCGGGCATGCGCGCCGGCGCGAAGCGGTCGGCAGCCAGGCAGGCGGCGTCGACCCGGGCCGTGGCCAGAAGCTGCTCATCGCCGACCCGGTGCATGTGCTGGTCGAAGGTCAGCGAGGCGCTTCGCAGGTGTTCGACGTCGATCCTGATCGCGAGTTCATCCTCGAGCCGGGCCGGGGCGACGAATCGGATGTCGATGCGCCGCACGACGAACAGGCGATTGTCGCGCTCGCGCATCGGTACCTGCGGAAATCCCATCGCCATCAGCCAGTCCGACCGCGCCCGTTCGAAAAAGGCCAGGTAGCGGGCGTGGTAGACCACGCCGCCGGCGTCCGTGTCTTCCCAATAGACGCGGTAGCGGAAGGGTTGGTCGCTCATTGTTCCGGATTGCTTTTGAACAGGTCTTCAGGCGTATTGGGCGGATTGAGGCCGAAATGCTTCCAGGTCGCGGCCGTGGCCATGCGGCCGCGGGCGGTGCGCATCAAGTAGCCTTCCTGGATCAGGAAGGGCTCGATCACGTCCTCGATGGTGCCGCGCTCCTCCGACAGAGCCGCGGCGAGGCTCTCGACGCCCACCGGCCCGCCGCCGAAGTCCTCGACCAGCTTTTTCAGCAGCCGGCGATCCATGGCGTCGAAACCGCGCGCATCGACCTGCATCATTTCCAGGGCCTCGGCGGCGACCGGCTCGCTGATGCGGCCATCGGCACGTACCTGGGCAAAATCGCGCACCCGCCGCAGCAGGCGATTGGCGATGCGCGGGGTACCACGGGCCCGACGGGCGATTTCGAGCGCGCCGGCCTGATCAGCGTCGATCTCGAGGATGCCGGCTGAACGCTGCACGATCGCCGACAGCTCATCGGCATCGTAGAACTCGAGCCGCTCGACGATGCCGAACCGGTCCCGTAGCGGCGAGGTCAGCAGCCCGGCGCGGGTGGTGGCGCCGACCAGGGTGAAGCGCGGCAGGTCGAGCTGGATCGAGCGCGCCGCCGGGCCCTCACCAATGATGATGTCGATGCGGTAGTCCTCCATCGCCGGATAGAGCACTTCCTCGACCACCGGGCTCAGGCGATGGATTTCGTCGACAAACAGCACGTCGCCGGGCTCGAGGTTGGTCAAAAGCGCGGCCAGGTCGCCGGCGCGCTCGAGCACCGGGCCGGACGTCTGGCGCAGGTTGACGCCCATTTCGTGAGCGATAACGTGCGCCAGCGTGGTCTTGCCCAGGCCGGGCGGGCCGAAGATCAACACATGATCGAGCGCCTCATTGCGGCCGCGGGCCGACTCGAGGTAAATGCCGAGCCGCTCCTTCATCGTGGGCTGGCCGATGTATTCCGACAGCCGGTCCGGACGCAGGCTCGCCTCGATGCGGGCCTCGTCGCGATCGACCTCGGCGGTGACCAGGCGCTCCTCTTCCATCATCCCTGCATCTTCTTCTTGAGCGCAGCGCGGATCAAGGCTTCGGAGGACAGTTCGGGATCGGCCACGGACTGGACCATTTTCAGCGCCTCGGATGCCGAGTAGCCCAGCGCCGTCAGCGCAGCGCGCGCCTCAGCGCCGGCATCGCCGGGCTTGTTCGAGGTGCCGGCATCACCGCCCAGGTCGGAAATTCGCCCGCGCATTTCCAGAATCAGCCGCTCGGCGGTCTTCTTGCCGATGCCCGGCAGGCGGGTCAGGGCCTGGCTGTCGCCGGCCTCGACCATCAGGGCGAAGTCCTCGCCGCTGACGCCGGAAAGAATGGCCAGGGCCAGGCGCGGCCCGATACCGGAGACCTTGAGCAATTCGCGAAACAGCCGGCGGTCGGACTCGTGCGTGAATCCGTAGAGCGTGTGCGCATCCTCGCGCACCACCAGGTGGGTGAGCACGGTCACCGGCTCGCCGTCGGCCGGCAGACGGTCGAAGACGTTGAGCGGTGCCTCGACTTCGTAGCCGACGCCACCGACATCGATGGTCAGCGCCGGCGGCTCACGCTGGATCAGGGTTCCGGACAGGCGCACGATCATCGCAATACCACTCCCGGGGGCAGTCGGCTGGCAGTCTGGGCGGTGTGATGATGGCACAGCGCCGCAGCCAGCGCATCATGAGCGTCCTCGCCCAGGTCAGCGTCGATCTTGAGCAGGGCGCGCGTCATGTGTTGAATCTGCTCCTTGGCCGCGCCGCCCCGTCCGACGATGGCCTGCTTGATGGCGCGCGGCGCATATTCGTACACTTCCAGCCCGGCCCCGACGGCCGCGCAGATGGCCGCGCCGCGCGCCTGGCCGAGCTTGATCGCCGCCTGCGCGTTACGGCTCATGAAAACCGTCTCGACCGCCGCTACCGTCGGTTGATACTCGGCAATCAGGCGCTGAACCTCGGTGAAGATCAACCCCAGCCGCTCCGGCATCGGGCCACCGCCGAGATTGATCGTCTCGGCGTGGATCAGCCGCTCGCCCTCGATGATGCCGACACCGGTTCTGCGGGAGCCGGGATCGAGGCCGAGGATTCGCATCAGTCGTAGGCTTCCGTCGGTATATCCGCGTTCGACCACACGTTCTGCGTGTCGTCGAGGTCTTCCAGCACGTCGAGGAATTTCAGCACCTGGCGGCCGGAGTCGACATCGAGTGCGATCAGGTTCTCGGCGCGTTCGGTAACCTCGGCGTCCTCGAAATGCAGCCCGGCGGCCCGGAGCGCGTCGCGTACGCTCTCGAAGTCTTCCGGCGCGGTCAGCACCTCGATCGACCCGTCGTCACTGCTGACGATGTCCTCGGCGCCGGCCTCGAGCGAGGCTTCCATGACGTCCTCCTCGCTGGTGCCCGGCGCGAAGGTAATCACGCCCTTTTTCTCGAACTGGAAGGCGACCGAGCCGTCAGTGCCCAGATTGCCACCATGCTTGCTGAAGGCATGACGCACTTCCGAGACGGTGCGATTGCGGTTGTCGGTCAGGGTATCGACCATCACCGCCACGCCGCCGGGCGCATAGCCCTCGTAGCGGATTTCCTCGAACGAGGCACCCTCGAGTTCACCGGTGGCCTTCTTGATGGCGCGCTCGATGTTGTCCTTGGGCACGTTGGCACCGTTGGCCTTCTCGATCGCCAGCCTGAGCCGCGGATTACTGTCTGCATCGCCCCCGCCCTCACGGGCGGCAACGCTGATTTCGCGGATCAGCCGCGTGAAAATCTTGCCCCGCTTGGCATCCTGTGCCTTCTTGCGGTGCTGGATATTGGCCCATTTACTGTGACCGGCCATGAGTTGGGGTGACTCCTTGGTTTTGACAAGTGGGGCATTTTAACCGATGGGATGGTGTCGCTACCGCGGGCTGATGGCGGGTGCCTCGTCTTCGTCGACGCTGGGCTGGTTGATGCCACCGGTCGCGGTGGCGTCCTCGACAAGTCAAAGGCGGTTTCGCCCGCATCACCTGCCCTGCCGCTAGCTTGTGCGTTGCTACCGCCGGGTTGCCGGCTTCGACAAGTCAAAGGCGGTTCCGCCCGCCTGCTTCGCAGGCTGATGGCGGGTGGGCGCCCCCTGCCCTGGCGTTAGTTGGTACACGGCTGCCGCAGCGTTGGTCGGTTTCGACAAGTCAAAGGCGGTTTCGCCCGCCTGCTTCGCAGGCTGATGGCGAGTAACTTTTGTCAGTCGCGACAAAAGTCACCAAAAACGCTCTTAGAAGACGCGGTTAGTGCGCAGGACCAGATGGCTTCAGGGCTTAACGGAGATACCGCTTGGGCCTTCGCGAAGGCTCGGTCGTCAAACATGGTGTTCTCGACTGAGTTTTGGAGTTGCCCGCATCCGAATTGCACGACCTCGATCGGGGTCGGCTTCGATTGGGGGTAGGACAGGCCTGCAGGATGGGACGTCACTCGAAGTCGTCGTGCCAGAAGCGGGCCGCTGCAGGCGTTACCGCAAACCAGCATGTTCGGCAGCCGGGCCCAAGCAAAGCCCCAATCGCAGTCCGTGAAGCCACTCCCGGGAAAGGTTCTTGAGGCGTAACCGCCTGCTTTTAAGCGCGTTTTTTGGTGACTTTTTTCGCGCGGGAAAAAAGTTACCCGCCATCAGCCTGCATAGCAGGCGGGCGGAACAGAAGTTGACTTGTCGAGAGCCGCACAGCAACCCGTGGCGACAAGCGATCGGGCGCCGGGAATTCCAGCAACCCACTCATTCAGCCACTAGTCAGATTCCAGCGCTAAAATCGACAACAAACCTGATAGGGAACATCGAACAATGCGCTACCTGCTCCTTGCCCTGACCCTCTTGATTGCCGGCCGCGCTGCCGCCACCGGCGAGATCAACGTGCTGACCGACCTCAAATCGCCGTTTCCGCCCGGCTGCGTGGCCGTGTCGCTGCCCGACGCGCCGGCGTCTACGGAGAACACCCTGTGGAACGAGAACATCGCCGTGCCCTCGGTCGGCTCGAATAGCAAGGACGCGCGGGTGCAGGTCACGATCTGGCGCACCGGCTGCCATGACAGCGGTTATTCCGTGCTGATGGTGCGGCTGCAGAAGACCTCGGGCGACTTCGCCGTGCTCGTGCCCAAGGTCTACGCCGAGGCCGGGGACGTCGACCGGCCGATGCACGTGGCGCAACTCCTCCACCATCCGGCGGTCGGCAATGTCGGCGCCAGCGCCAACGTGATCAGCGAGGCGCCGGTGACCTACATGCTCGGGGTCGATCCGTTCTCGATCGACGGTGAAACCGAGTTTTCACCGGAAGACTACAACGACGTGTTCACGCTGGAGTTCTTCTGGGGCGACTTTTCGCCATTTGCGGCGCCCAAAGGCGAGCTTTTCCTTATCGAGCCCTACGTGCCCGAATTCGATCCGCCGCAGAACGAGTTCCAGGTGCTGCACGGACGCATGTCGGGCCAGTACGTATTCGAGGGCCTGCCCAATAATGGCCTGTTCCTGCAGATTGGTGAAAAATTCGACGACACCAACACGATCACGGCGACCTTCTTTACCTACATGAACGGCAAGCCGTTCTGGGTGGTCGGAGCCAAAGACAAACTCGAACCCGGCTTCGACATCGTTACGCTCGACATGCTCGAAGTCGAGGGTGGCGAATTCTTCTCGGTCCCGCCGGGCAGCTACACCGGGGACGACGTGAGCTGGGAATCGATCGGCACGTTGACCATCGAGGCGCTCGATTGCAACCGCCTGTTGATCGACTACAATTTTTCCGAGGCAGGCCTGGGTAGCGGATCGTTGGAGGCTGATCGCCTGGTGCGGACCGCGGGGTATGACTGTAATCCGTGGCAGTAAACGCGCGCTTCGGCGCGCGAATGACCAAGTACCAAATTCCAATTTGCAAACAAGGACCAATGTTCAATGACCGAAACGGATGCCTCAGTCGTTTCGATCCTTGATTATTGGGTCATTGAGATTTGTTTGTAAATTGGTGCTTGAGATTTGATCATTAAAACTTCCCTTCCGTAAGGAACCTTGCGGCCGCCCTGACCACCGACGGCGCCACCACCAACCCCGTGTGGGTCACCGGCAGGATGCACTCGTCGGCACCTTCCAGGCGGCATTCGGCCAGGCTGACGGTGCCGTCGTTGGGTTCACTCAACCCGCCGAAGATTCGTCCCACGCCGATTGAGCGGCTGCCGGCGATGATGCCCGTCTCGCGACCGGCCGGGGCGTGAGAGAAGCCTGCTTCCAGGGCAGCGCGCGCCTGGCCGACCAGGGGCCGGAAATAGCGCCGCTCAGCCACCCGGCGGGCGACGGCCGAGCCGTGCACCGGCGACCCCAGCAGCACCACGCGCCCCGGCGGGATATCGCCGTACTCGTCGAGCATGCGCAGGATCACCAGTCCGCCGAGGGAATGGCCGACCAGGTCGACCTGGTCGAGATCCAGCTTAGCGATGAATTCACGCAGCGCCGCGGCGTTGGCCGGCAATGACTGGCGCAGGGTGGGATAGCCGAAGGCGTGCGTTTCGAAGCTGCGCTTGCGCAGCCGTCGGCCCACCAGGGCCAGACTGACGGCGCCGTACCAGAGGCCGTGGATCAGGACGACGGATCGGGGGGAAGAGGTTTCCATCATTGCTTCGGGCCGTCGTCTGAAATGATCAATTACCAAGCGCGCTCAATGACCAATCACCAAGCACCAATTTTCAAACAAATCTCAATGACCAAACATCCAATGATCGAAATGACTGGGACTGAGGCACACGTTTCGGTCATTGAACATTGATCATTGGTCCTTGTTTGAAAATTGGTGCTTGGTACTTGGTCCTTCTTGGAACTTGGTACTTGGTCATTCCTTGGGCTGCAGGCTCAACTTCAACTCCTTCAGCTGCTCGGCTTCCACAGCAGCAGGTGCGCCGGTCATCAGGCACGACGCATTGGCCGTCTTGGGGAAGGCGATGACTTCGCGGATGGAGTCCTCGCCGGCCATGAGGGCGGCAATCCGATCGATACCGAAGGCGATGCCGCCGTGCGGCGGGCAGCCGTAGCGCAGCGCCTCGAGCAGGAAACCGAAACGGGCTTTCGCTTCCGTCTCGTCGATTCCGAGCACGTCGAAGGCGGCCTGCTGCAGCTTCGGGTCGTGGATACGAATCGAGCCGCCACCGATTTCCGAACCGTTGAGGACCATGTCGTAGGCCCGGGACAAGGCATTGACCGGATCGGCCTTGAGCGCGTCGCCGTCGTTGACGGCCGGGGCGGTAAATGGATGGTGCAAGGCGTAATAGCGGCTGTCCTCGGCGTCGTACTCGAACATCGGGAAGTCAACCACCCACAACGGCTTCCAGCCGTCCTGAACGAGGTCAAGGTCCTTCGCCACCTGCAGGCGCAGCGCGCCCAGGAAGGTGCTGACCACCGGCTTCTCGCCGGCACCGAAGAACAGAATGTCGCCGCTTTGCGCATCAGTGTCGGCAATGATGCCCGACACCGCCTGCTCGTCGAGGAACTTGGCCACCGGCGACTGCACGCCCTCCAGGCCGGCCGCGGCGTCGTTGACCTTCATCCAGGCCAGGCCCTTCGCACCGTAACGGCCGACGAACTCGGTATAACCGTCGATCTGCTTGCGGGTCAGTTCCGCGCCGCCGGGCACGCGCAGCGCCGCCACGCGTGAAGCCGGATCGTTGGCCGGGCCCGAGAAAACCTTGAACTCGACGTGGCGCACGTGCTCGCAGATGGTGACCAGCTCGAGATCGATGCGAAGATCCGGCTTGTCGGAGCCATAGCGGCGCATCGCCTCGGCGTAGGGCATGCGCGGAAACGGGTTGGGCAGTTCGACGTCGAGCACTTCGGAGAACACCTGCCGGATGAGCTGCTCGGCCGTATCCTGCACGTCGGCCTCTTCAACGAAGGCCATCTCCATATCGAGCTGGGTAAACTCGGGCTGGCGATCGGCCCTGAGGTCCTCGTCGCGGAAGCAGCGCGCGATCTGGTAATAGCGGTCGAGTCCGGCCATCATCAGGATCTGCTTGAAGAGCTGCGGCGACTGCGGCAGGGCGAAGAAACTGCCGGGCTGCACGCGGCTGGGCACCAGGTAGTCGCGCGCGCCCTCGGGCGTGGCGCGGGTCAGGATCGGCGTTTCGGCATCGACGAAGTCCCGCTGATCCAGAAACTGGCGAATCGCGCCGGTCAGCTTCGAACGCAGCCGGAGGTTGCGCTGCAGACGCGGGCGGCGAAGGTCGAGGAAACGGTACTTGAGCCGCACTTCCTCGCCGTCCTCGTCGCTCATCAACAGCGGCAGCGGCGCGGCCGCGTTGAGGATCTCGACGGAATCGGCCACGACCTCGACCTTGCCGGTGGGCATGTCGGGGTTCCACTGGCTTTCGGGCCGCAGACGCACGGTTCCGGTCAGCCGCACACAAAACTCGTTTCTGAGTTTTTCGGCCTCGGCGAAGGCGGGCTTGTTGTCGGGTTCGACCACGACCTGCAGCACGCCGGCGTGGTCGCGCAGGCCGATGAATATCAGCCCGCCCAGGTCACGGGCGCGATTGACCCAGCCGCAGACCGTGACTTCTTGCCCGTCGAGCGCTTCAGTGACTTCTCCGCACAGGTGAGAGCGCATCGATCAGGCTGCCTGCCCGGTCGAGGCAGTGCTGCTGCCGCTCTTGTCGCCGCCCTTTTCGGAACCGGAGGAGGATGACTTGCCGTCGCCCTTCGAGTCCGGCTTGGCGTCGGATTTCTTGTCCTTGGCGTCGCCGGCCAGATTGCGCTTGTCGCCCTTCTTGAAGTCGGTCTCGTACCAGCCACCGCCCTTGAGCCGGAATCCGGCGGCGGAAATCAGCTTGGTCAGGGCCGGCTCGCCGCATTCCGGGCAATCGGCCAGCGGCGGGTCGGATATTTTCTGCAGCTTTTCCAGTTCGTGACCACAGGACTGGCAGCGATATTCATAAATAGGCATCGTTCAAATCCCGTCTGGATTCCTCAGGTGCTGCGTATTGTGGGGGTGGCGGACCCGGATTTCGAGTCCTGGAGACATTATCGCCCGGCTGAAACCCGGCGGCAATCCGCTATCATTGGTGCATGTCGTTGGCCGCACACGAATCCGCCGACCTCGAAACCTTGTTCGAGGGCTTCGAGCCCGCGAACTGGCCGGTGGTGGCCGAAAGCAACCAGGGCACCATCGTGCGGGTCACAAGTGGCGGCCTCGACCTGGCCGTGAAGACTCCGCGTGGGCGTGGCCTCGCCTGGCGGGCACGGCAATTCTCGCTCAGGCGCGAGTACCGGGCCTACCGCCGGCTCGAGGGCGTACCTGGCTTTCCGCGCTGCCTGGGCCTGTTCCAGGCCAGCCATCTTGCCATCGAATATGTTGACGGCGCCCTGCTGAGACACGCTGCGCCGGCCAACCGCGAACGGTTCTTCCACGAACTCAGACAAGCGATCCAGGCGATGCACGAGCGCGGCGTCGCACACGGCGATCTCAAGAGCCGGCGGAACGTGCTGATCGCCGGCGACGGCCGGCCAGTGATCATCGATCTGGGCACCGCCGTGGTACGCAGGCCGGGCTGGCACCCGCTCAACCACTGGCTGTTCGGTTACCTGCAACAGATCGATCTCAACGGTTGGGTCAAGCTCAAATACGGCAGCTACGACCGCGCCGACGAGCTCGACCGCTCCCTGGTTCGGCGCTCGCGCATCGAGCGCCTCAACAACTGGGCACGACGCCGGGGGTTATGAGTTTGCCAGCCGCCGCAGTCCTTCTTCGATACTGACCTTGGGCGCATAGCCCAGGTCGCGGCGAGCGGCCGAGATGTCGAACCAGTGCGCCGTGGCCAGGTGTTCGACCACGAAACGCGACAAGGGCGGGTCGGAGCTCCGGCGGGCAGCGCGCCAGAACCACTCCACGAGCGTGGCCGCAACCATGGCCACCGCGGGCGACACAGCGCCGAGCCTGGGTTTTTCCCCGGCCGCCTCGAGCATCATCGAGAGCATCTCGCCGACCGGTTTCGGCTCGCCGTTGGAGATGAAATAGACCTTGCCCGCGGCCGTGGCGGAACCGGTGAGATTGTCCAGCGCCTGCACATGCGCTTCCGCGGCATTGTCGATATAGACGGTGTCGATCAGTTTCTCCGGAGCCGGCAACTTCAACCGGCCGGCACGGTTTCGTTCGATGAGCCGCGGCAGCAGCTGGTTGTCGCCCGGCCCCCAGATCAGGTGCGGGCGCAGGGCGCAGGCCTTCAGTGCGTCGCCGTTGGCGGCCAGCACCAGGCGTTCGGCTTCCGCCTTGGTGGCCGGGTACGGCGCCGGGAAGTGATCCGGGTAAGGCAGCGACTCGTCGTCACCGTCGATGTCACCGCCGGCGTGCACCACGCTGGGCGAGGAGGTGTGTACCAGAAAGCGCACGCCGTGCTTGCGGCAGGCCTCCAGTACATTGCCGGTACCGACGACATTCGCAGCCACGAAATCCGGCGCGTAAAGCCCGGGTCCCGCCTTGGCCGCCACGTGGATCACTGCGTCCACACCGTCAGCCGCAGCCATGACGGCCTGGCGATCGGCAATATCGCCGCGATGGCAGGTCACGCCCAGCTTGACCAGCCCCGGATAATCCGAGCGGTTGATGGTCGAAACCGTATCGCCGCGATCGAGGAGCCGGCGCACGATCGCCTGACCCAGGAAGCCACCCCCTCCGGTGACCAGAATCCGCATCAGTTTGCCTCCGTTCAAGTCAATCGCCCCAGATTAGCCGGAGTAGCTTCGGGATGCACGGAGATAGGGGTTCAGGGTTCAGGGTTCAGGGTTTCGGGGTTCAGGAACGGCTATCCCAAGCCCGCCCTGAAACCTGAAACCTGAATCCTGACCCCGTTCCCTCGCATTCCGTTACACTCGCCCCCACCTCAAGCAACTGACTCCAGGACTCGAAAAAACGCCATGGCCCAGTACGTCTACACCATGCACCGCGTCTCCAAGGTGGTGCCGCCCAACCGGACCCTCATCAAGGACGTGTCGCTGTCGTTCTTCCCCGGCGCCAAGATCGGCGTGCTCGGCTTGAACGGCGCCGGCAAGTCCACGGTGCTTCGCATCATGGCCGGCGTCGACCCCGAGTTCGACGGTGAGGCGCGGCCGCAGCCGGGCATTCGCATCGGCTACCTGCCGCAGGAACCGGAACTGCCCGAGGACCAGACCGTGCGCGAAGTCGTGATGGACGGCGTGGGCGAACTGCGGGACATGCTGGTGCGTTTCGAGGAGATCTCCGAGAAGTTCGCCGAGCCGATGAGCGACGAGCAAATGACCGAGCTGCTGGGCGAGCAGGCCGAGCTTCAGGACAAGATCGATGCGGCCGGTGGCTGGGAGATCGAGCGGACCCTGGAAGTCGCCGCCGACGCCCTGCGCCTGCCCGAGTGGGACTCGAAGATCGAGTTGCTCTCCGGCGGCGAGCGCCGCCGTGTGGCGCTATGCCGGCTGCTCCTGTCGAAACCCGACATGCTGCTGCTCGACGAGCCCACCAACCACCTCGACGCCGAGTCGGTCGCCTGGCTGGAACGCTATCTCGACGAATTCCCCGGCACCGTCATGGCAGTGACCCATGACCGCTACTTCCTCGACAACGTCGCCGGCTGGATCCTGGAAATGGATCGCGGCCACGGCATTCCCTTCGAGGGCAACTATTCGTCCTGGCTGGAGCAGAAGGAAGCGCGTCTGGCGGTGGAGGAAAAGCAGGAACAGGCCCGCCAGAAGGAAATCAGGCACGAACTCGAGTGGGTGCGCTCCAACCAGAAGGGTCGCCAGGCCAAGTCCAAGGCGCGCTTGAGGCAGTTCGAGGAGCTCAACTCGAAGGAAGTGCAGAAGCGCAACGAGACCCAGCAGATCTACATCCCGCCGGGTCCGCGCCTGGGCGACAAGGTGATCGAGGTCGACGGCCTCTACAAGGGCTACGACGATCGCCTGCTGATCGAGGATCTGAGCTTCAAGGTGCCGCCAGGCGCCATCGTCGGCATCATCGGCGGCAACGGCGCGGGCAAGACCACCCTGTTCCGCATGATCGCCGAACAGGAACAACCCGACCGGGGCACGATCGAGGTCGGCGAGACGGTCGAACTGGGCTATGTCGACCAGAAGCGCGACAGCCTGAAGGATGACCGGCAGGTGTGGGAAGAAATCTCCGACGGCGCCGACGAGATCCATGTCGGCAACTACCGCCTTCCGGCCCGGGCCTACGCCAGCCGCTTCAACTTCAAGGGCTCGGAACAGCAAAAGCGCATCGGCCAGCTATCCGGCGGCGAACGCAACCGCGTGCACCTGGCCAAGGTGCTCCGATCCGGCGCCAACGTGCTGATGCTCGACGAACCCACCAACGACCTCGATGTCGAGACCCTGCGTGCCCTCGAAGAAGGTCTGCTCGCCTTCCCCGGCTGCGTGCTGGTCACCTCGCATGATCGCTGGTTCCTCGACCGCATCGCCACCCACGTGCTCGCCTTCGAGGGCAATTCACACGTCGAGTGGTTCGAGGGCAACTTCACCGATTACGAGAAGGACCTCAAGCGCCGACGCGGCGATCAGGCGGGACCGCATCGACTCAAGTACAAGCGCCTCAAGGGCTGAAGCCCTTGTTGGCTGGTTGGCACGGCACCAAAGTTGGCTGGTTGGCTGGTTGGCTGGTCGCCAATAATTGCAGCTGCCCACAACGCGATCGCGGCGAAGCCGCCCCGCAGTTCTGTCAGGCGCCGAACCAGCTAACCAGCGAACAAGCAAACCAGCCAACACTCAAGGTCTGAACGGCCTCGGATCCCACCCCAGTTGCTCGCGCGCTGGCGTATCGTCAACGACAAGGTCCATCGCCTGGCGATCGATCATCGCCGGGCTGACGTCTTTCAGGCGGCCGGTCAGGCGGGCGGCGCGGACGGCGGGCTTCGTCAGCCAGCTCGGCAGTCTGAGCAGGCGGACGCTGCGTCCTTCGGCCGCGGCAATGCGTCGGACCATTTCCGGGTAAGTGAGGACTTCACCGCCGGCCAGCAACCAGGTCCCGGCGCTGTCTGCACCCGCGATCAGGCACTCGACGGTCAAGCGGGCCAGGTCATCGGCGTGGACCGGAGCGCGCAGGCCACGGCCGGCCACCGGAACGAAGGGCAGGCGCCTGACCAGGCCGCCAATGCGGCTGACATTGCCATCCGATCCGTCACCGTAGATCATCGTGGGCTTGAGCAGGGTGAGCACGATATCGCGCTCACGGCAGGCATTCTTCAGCGCTTTCTCGCATTCGAGCATGGCCGCCATCTGGCGGCGCTCGGCCCGATCGGGAGAACGGCGCTTGAACTGCGTACTGGCCGAGCTCAGGGCGATGACCCGCCCCAGCCCCCTGCCCTGCTCGACCTGTGTGAGCGCATGCGCCAGCGGCCCGAAGCTGACCAGCGAGCCGGTACGCACGTCGGCCGGCTCACGCTCGAGGTCATGCTGCAGCCAGGTCACGTGCGGCCAGGACTGCTCCGGCACACGCCGGGACACCGCGATGGCCCGAATTCGCTGATCCCGGGTGCGCTCGAGAAAACAGCGGCCGACCGGCCCGCTCGCACCGAGGACCAGCACCACCGCGGCTTCGTTCATCGTCCCCGAACCAGGCAGACCGGCGTCATCACCACGGCGTGCAAGTGAATGAACAGCCACCATGACGCGCGCCCGAAACCGGTCCAGGCCTGGCTGCAATGCTTGTTGAGGTAGCGCCACAGACTGCGGTGCTTGGCCCACATGACCCGAACCGGACGCTGGCGCGAGGAGATCCCGCCGGCATGTGCGATGAACACCGACGGCAACAGGCGAATGCGCCAGCCAGCCTCGCGCAGACGCGCCATGACGTCGAGATCCTCGAAATGCATGTGGAAGCCGGGATCGAAGCCGCCGATCTCCTCCAGTGCGCTCTTGCGGATCAACATGCAAGCGCCCGATACCGCCTCGACATCGACCGCTTCGTCGCCGATCGGCTCATGCGTCAGATCGATGCCGTTTGCACCCGAGAACGGCAACACTTCGGCCATCACCTGCCGGCGTGTGGGCAGGCGGCGGCGACTGCCGCGCTGCTCGACGCCACGCATGTCGAACACGCGACCCGAGACCATGCCGATATCGGGGTGTCGGTCGAGTTCGGTGACCAGCGCTTCGAGCGCGTCCGGCACCATCAGGCAATCGGGGTTGATCACCAATAGGTACTCGGTGCCCACGCTGCGCAGGGCCTGATTGACGCCACGACCAAACCCGAGATTGCGATGGGCCCGCCGCAGGGTAATGCCGGGCAGTTTCGGAACGATATCGATGCTGCCGTCGTCGGAAGCGTTGTCGATGACGATCACCGCGGGCAGCGGCGAGGAACGGCCGCGCAGATTCTCGATGCAGCGTGCCAGCCAGCGGCCGGAATTATAGTTGACGATTACCGCTGTCACGCGGGCAAGCAGTTGCTCGGAAGGCGTCATGAGCGTGACAACAGCCGGCGCCACCAGGGCCGCCCGAGCGCGGCGCGAAGCTGCCGGATTTCCTCGTCGCGTTCGGCCAGCAGGTGGCCGGCGCGGATATGCTTCGCGACTTCTTCGTTGTAGTGGCGGTAAACCGACTCTTCCCGGTCGCCGTACAGGGACAGTCCGGGCAGATCCGGCAGAAACCGCTCCTCGGCGGCCGCCGTCACGATGTAGTAAAGCGGCGGGTAATCCGGCGAGCTCGAGCGCTTGATCGAACCGCCCTCGTCGATCAGCAACTGCAGCCCGTCGTGCCCGGCCAGATCCCACAGCGCGGAGACGAACATCAGTTTCTGGCCGTAAAGGCGAAAAGCCGGAAAGCTGGCCGCGATCAACGACTCGAGTTCCTCGCGATAGAGTTCGCGCACGTGGAAGGGATTGTCGTAGCCGGTGTCATCGCTGTAGGTCTTGCGGTCGGGCGAAGAGATCAGCAGGAAGCCTTCGGGGCGCAGTACGCGCCGGAATTCAGCCAGCAGAGTCTCCTGGGCCTCGAGGTGTTCGAGCGTTTCGAACGACGCCACCACATCGAAGCTATCGTCCTCGTAGGGCAATCGGGTGGCATCCCCCTGGTCGAAGCGCAGGTTCTCGCGCCGGTAGCGCTCACGAGCGTGTGCGACCGCTTCCTCACCGATATCCAGGCCGGCGACCGACCGGGCGCGGGCGGCCAGCAGGTGGCTTCCATAGCCCTCGCCGCAGGCCGCATCGAGCACGTCGCGGCCTTCGACCAGCTCGGCTGCCCAGGCGTAACGGTGCCAGTGTTCGTAGGCCATCTCCCGCACGCAATCGGGGGTGAAACGCTCGCCGGTGAATTCGAGGGTGGGCTTTTCGGGCATCGTGGACGTGTTATTCGTGTGCAGGGGTCAGTTTAACCGCTCGCAGACTCTACATCCGCCGTAATACCTGTCGTCCCGGCCCCAAGGCCGGGACCTCGCACGTACAGGTAGGCACGGCCTGTCTGATTGCCAGCAGCTGTTTGCGAGGTCCCGGATAACGCCTGTGGCGTTTCCGGGACGACACTAGGTCGCTAGCCTCCCGAGCGATAGGCCCGGATGATCTGCTCTCGCCGCTCGGCCATCGGATCGGCTTCGATGAAGGCGCGCACCCGGTCCATGTAGTCCGGGTAGCGCGACAGCAGGGTCGCCATCGCCTCGCCGCCGGGTTTCAAACCCAGCGGACCGAAACTGGCACCGCCCTGGTGGGCAACGAAGGCATCGTCGCAGAGGACATGACGCCAACCGGCCTCAGTGGCGCGCATGCACCAGTCGTTCTCCTCGCCATAACCGCGGCCGAAGGCCTGCTCGTCGAACAAACCGACGGCATCGATGCAGGCGCGGCGCAGGAACATGCAAAACCCCACGGCGGTGGGCACTTCGGGGTATTCCGGCGCGCCGGACTCGCGGCAGGCACGTGCCCAGTCGTCGGGGTGCTCGGGCCAGGGATTGGGCTGGCAGAACTCAGGTATGGAGGCAATCTCGCCGTTGTTGGTCAGCGGCGTAATCGAAGCGATGCTTGCATCCCGGTCGCGACAGTGCTCGATCGCCTCGAGCCAGCCCGGCGTAACCCGGGTATCGGCATTGAGCAGAATCACGTCGTGCTCGGCCGCCATGGTGATCCCCAGGTTGGCGCTGGCGACGAAGCCGAGATTATTGCGATTGCGTACTCGCGTCCAGGATTGCGGCAGCGTTTCCATCAGTTCGGGCACGGCCGGGTCGTCGGAGGCATCGTCGATGACGATCACCGGCTGCTTGCGGTCGATGTTGGCGGCCAGGGCATCGAGGCAACGACGGGTCTCGAGCGGCGCATTGAACACCGGCACGATGATGACGGTCATGGCTGATGCCACTCGTGCTCGATGCGCACCAGACCCATTTCGCGCGTACGGCCGGTAACGGTGAACTCGATTTCCACAGTGTCGTGCACGCGCAGACCTTCCGGGTCGAGGGCGTGGACGCGCACGGCGTAGCCGCCCGGCAGCAGCGGGAGCGCCGGAAATCGCAGCGTCAGTTCGAATTCGCTCCGGCCGCCTGCCTCGGGCACGAAGCCGTCATGATCGGTCGCCACGCCGTAAACCGGTGTGCCGTCGGCGCGCACGAGGCCGACCAGCGCCACCGGGGCACGGCCATCGGGCGTCGACAGGCACATGTGCACATCCAGGCCATCACCGTGGGTAATGGCCGGATTGCTTGAATCACCATCGCCCAGACGAATCTCTCGCACCTGGTAGACGGCACTGCTGCTGCGACCTTGATGCGCTTCGAGCGCGTCCTTGCGCTCGTGCCAGGCCAGGTAGGACTGCGTGACATCGAACACATCGCCGTACTGCTTGACCTGGCCTGAATCGAGCCACAGGGCGTGCCGGCACAGCTTCTGCACCTGGTACATGCTGTGCGACACCATCAACAGCGTGCCGCCCTGTGCCAGGTAGCGCTCGATCCAGCGAATACACTTTTTCTGAAATGATTCATCGCCGACCGCCAGCACCTCGTCGGTGATCAGCAGGTCTGGCTTGACCGAGGCAACGACCGCAAAGCCCAATCGAACGACCATCCCGGAGGAATAGTGCTTGATCGGTTCGTGGATCGACTCGCCGATATCGGCAAAAGCCAGGATGTCGTCCAGACGCTCGTCGACCTGGCTGCGTGACAGGCCCAGGAAGGCCGCGTTCATGCGCAGGTTCTCCAGGCCGGTGTATTCGGGGTCGAAGCCGGCGCCCAGCTCGAGCAGGGCGGCAACACTGCCGCGTTGTTCGATACGACCCGAACTGGGGGCAAGCACCCCGGTGATGATTTTCAGCAGCGTCGACTTGCCGGCGCCGTTGGAACCGATCACCGCCAGCGACTCACCCGGCCGGACGACGAAACTAATCTCCTCGAGCACGCTGCTGCCGCCGGTGAACTCACCCCGCCACAGCAGCTGCCAGAAGGCGCGCAAACGCTCGCCCGAGTTGACCGTGGGCGGGAAGCGCTTCGACACGCCCTCGAGCTGGAGCAGCGGCGTGGTCACAGGAAATCCTCGAAATACGGGCTCAACCGCCCGAACAGGCGATAACCCAGCCACAGGACGATGAGCGCCCCCGCCAATAGCAAGAGGCTGGTCCCTCCCGGCAGGAAGTCGGCATGCAGCGTACCGGCGCGGATCTCGCTCATCCACCAGGTCATCGGGTTGTAGTCGAGCCAGCCGGCCAGTTGCTCCGGGAGCAGTTCTGGTGCGTACAGGATGGGTGTGAGGAAGAACCAGAGCATGAACAGCGTGGGCAGGGCGTGCTCGAGATCACGCACGTAGACCTGCACGGCCGACAGGGCCAGCCCCAGGCCGAGGGCCAGGACGTAGAGCGAAACCAGCGCGGCCAGCAAGCGCGGCAGGCCGAGCCAGTGAATTTCGATGCCGAACAGTGCAAACAGCAGTAACACGGCGGCAAAGCCGACCAGATGCAGCACGAACACCGCGCTGATCGAGGCCAGCACCAGCAAGTGGCGAGGGACGGCCACCTTGGATATCAGGGCGGCATGCTCGCGAATGGCCTGAGAACCCCTGAGGACGCCTTCGGAGAGCATCAGCCAGGGCCACAGCCCCAGGCCGAGCCAGGCGATGAAGGGAATGTCCAGGCTCGGCGGGACCCGGGCCTGGAAAATCACGCTGAAGACAAAGCCGTAGACGGCCAGCAGGAGAATCGGATTGAGGATCAGCCAGATCCACCCGCTGGCGCTGCCAATGAAGCGGGAGCGGATCTCTCGTACGGCTAGTTGCCGAAACAGCGTACCTTGGGTGAAGGACACGGTGCCTTCGCCTGCCTAGGATTCCTCCGAAATTCGCTCACTGATCTCCTGAATGGACGGATAGTCGTCCCGATCAACGTCATAACGGTCCATCAGTCGTTCCAGCGCGCCAGGTGCGACTTCCAACGGCCTGTCGAGCAGACGACGATAAAGCGAATCGATAAGTCGAGCTCGGTGGTCGGAACGCGCGATTTGGCGTGCCTGGGCTTTGGCTTTTTCCCATTCTAGTTTCTGCGGCTCTTTCTTGCCGTCCAGACGCACGATGTGCCAGCCGAATTCAGAACGCACGGGTTCGGAGATTTGTCCCGGCTGAAGAATAGCCAGGGTTTCGGCCACGTTGTCGTCAAGGGCGGCGGGATCGACGTTTTCGTACTGTCCGCCATTGCTTTCGGCCTCGGGATCATCCGAGTACTCCTCGACCAAGGAGTCGAGAGTCGCGCCGTCCTTCAAGCGATCATAAACCTCTAGGATTCGTTGCATGGCTCTCGTCTCGCCACGTTCGCGACCCGATTCAACCAGAATATGGGTGAAATCCACCGTTTCGGGCGTGCGAAACCTATTTGGCTCAGTCAGGAAGAGCTCTCGGGCCTGCTGCGTGTAATCGTCCAGCATTCGCTCGGACAGATAGTGCGCACGAAACTCTTCGGCAAGGAATACCACCACAGATTGGTACAAGCGGGCCTGGCGGTCAGTATCCTCGAAAAATTCGGTGTCCTGGCGAGCCTCTTCGGCGAGCATCCGCGCGAGCATCAGGTTAGTCAGAATCTTCCCGACGCGATCCGGGCTGATGAGCAGCCCGTGATGATCTTCTTCCGGTATGCGGCTGAGGTACGCGTCGAAATCGGCTTGGGTAACTTCCGCGCCACCTTGGCGCGCAAATAACTCCGACTCGTGACTCGCATTTAACTCACGGGTTATACGCTCGGCATTTTGCGCAACAGCAGTTGCCGTCAACAGCATCACGCACATGACTACGATGCTGCGTTCGCAGATCGAACGCAGCATGGTGGCTCGAATCATACAGTCTTCTCCAATTAATCAGGGTTACGGGGTCATTCTGTGACCGCAACCGTTGCCCTCAGTGCATTTAACAATAGGTTCGAGCGCAGACGGCGGAGTGCCCACAGGCGACGACGAATAAATGACATTCAGATAATAGTCAGTATTCGGTTGTAGACCGCACACAGATTGATGGTCAACCCAATCTGTCCCGCCCCAGAGAAGGTTAAAGCGACCGGTTCTCTGCACATAGCAGCCCGGCCCCATTTCTTCGTCCACGGCTGGCTTGTCGAAATCAGCCGGACAGGTGGAGATCGTATAGATCAAATCATTCATGTCAAGGCCGCCCGTTTGTGGCGAATTGAAGCTGATCTGATCTTGTACGTCCGTGGTTATACTTCCGGAATTGAATGCGATGGCGACGTACTCCCGAGCACCGTTACCGGGACCCAGGTTCAACACACGCTGATTGGACGTTCCAGGCCAGTCAGCCGGCCAAATACCATCGAAGAATCGACAGTCCTTTGTGGTATCCAAACTGTGGTAGTCGCTGAAGATACAGGAGCGGCTCCCATAGGTTCTTTGCTTCCAGGTACTGGGAAGCTGCTCACGATTCGTACAATGGGAGGTCTCCTCGCTCGCGCCTTCGACATTGATTGTCGCGGTAAGGGTGTCACTTTGCACACTTCCGTTGTGGCAGAGCAGTGCGGGCTCGTAGGTGCCAATCGGCACACCGTCAGTATCGATTCTCACACCACCCGAAATCGGTGGCTTGCCGATCCCCGTCCATCCGGGAAAGTCGAATCCTTCGCATTCCCAGGCGCCGCGTGATGTCCATTCGAGTAGCACAGTTTGCCCCTGGCTGACCGTCGTTTCCTGTGAACCGTCGACCGTGAAGGTCTGCGCGGACACGGCCACGTCATCGCAGAGCGCACCAGCAGAACACACCAAGCTGGTATCAACCGGCGTCGTGATGATGTTGCCGCTGCTGTCAATGGCAACATTGCCAGCCAGTGGAATAATCGTATCCTCGGGCTCGGTCTTGAGAATTAGGTCGGATCCGGACTGAGCGAATGCTCCGGCCATTGTTGCCAGAATAACGGCAGCAAATGTACAACGAACTGCTAGTGGATTTTTCATGGTAATCAATATGCTCCGACGCGCTGGTCTGTAGGCCCTATGGTGCACGGCATTGTAGACAAGTCAAGCTTTTTCAAAGTTCAACGGGCTGCAAAAGTTTTACCTTTCAATCTTTTGACCCAATCTGTGGAGTCGATCACATCCTCCACAAAGAGAAAGGGCCACCCGGTGGGTGGCCCCTAATATCTCCCAGCGTATTGCTGGTCGCTGTCACACTCGCCTATTAATCGGCAGTGGCGGAAGTGACGGTGCGAGTACCGCGATGGTTGAACGAACCACCGTAGTTGGCCAGGCTGCCACCCACATCACCATTGGTGTAGGTGTTCGCCCAGAAGCCAACGACCGGCAGGCCGAGATAGGCATCGCCATCGTCGGAAGCCTGGCTTTCGCGCTCTCCACCACCAGCGGCGGCCGGGATGCTGCTGAGATCAAACCGTACCCAACCAGCTTCGTAGCCGGGCAGGTTGAAGTTCGTGTAACCCAGCAGGGCGTCGCTGCGCAGCGGCTCCTTCAGGATCTCGGTTTCATCCGGCGTGCCACCTTCAACCGTGAAGCGAACCACGTTGGCCTCGCGGCACAGACGGAAGACGTCCGGGCTTTCCGGCGGCGGCGGCGGCGAAACGATAACATCGCCGACCGGATCGGTTGGCTCGGTTTCTTCGCGGTCCCACACCCGGAAGCTCAGGGCTTCACAGGAATGATTCAGGCTGCCGTCGCCATTAATCGACCAGGTCGCCGTGAACGGCTCGAGCGGATCGTCCACCGCACGGTAACCACCGGCTGCGTCAGTATGGAAACGCTTGGTCGGGAACGTCAGCACCCACTCCGAACGACCGTTCAGGGTCGAGTCGATGGAGTACTCGTTCATCAGCATGTCGTAGGTCAGGTTGGCATTCAGCGCTTCCACGCCAGCTTCACCGCCGAGCCAGGTATCACTCTCGACCATACCGTTAACGAAGACGTTGCTCTCGCTGTTGTCGCCGGACGCCAGGTCAGGTTCGAGGCTGCCGGGATCGGTGTGGAACAGGGTACCGGAAGCCCAGAATGCATCAATGGCGGTGGCGTTGTAGTTCACCATGGTGCCTTCACCAACATTGATGATGCTGCCGGAACCGTAGATGCCGCCGCTGGCGCCGCGCTCGGTGTCGAAACCGATCGTCGGATCGGTGGTATCCCAGGCACCAGTGCCGTCACGCCACATGTCGACGAGCATGCCGCAGTCGTTCGGCACACCGCTAACGTGCTTGGCAGCCCACGGAACCGTGTCCGGGGTGGTGGTGGTGTCTTCCAGCGTACCCATCTCGATCACTTCGATGTAACCGGAAGCGGAACGCTCGATGGCGGTCGGGCCGGCGTCGAAGTTGCTGCCGGTGAACTCGAAGTCCAGGAATTCCTGCTCGCCGACGCCATCGTCGCTATTGCCGACGAAATAGGGCACCGTGCAGGTGGTATCCGTGGTGACCATCTTGCCACCACCGGCTTCGGTTTCAGTCACACCGGCGGTCCACACATCGAAGGGCGACATGTAGATATTGAAGTCAAGAACTTCACGCGAGTTGAGGGCTTCGATGAAGCGGATTTTGACCGCCTTGCCTCGATCGGTCGTGTTGACGATCGAAATCAGCGTATCGTTGCCGCCGCGAGCGGTGTAGTACGGGTACAGCAAGACCTGACCCAGGCCATCGGGGTTGACGTTGACCGCATTGGCCACGCTCGCCATCCCCGCTACGCCTGTCAGACCCGCCAGAACCGCGGTCGTCAAGGTATTTCTTTTCATTACAACACTCCTAAGTTGTTGGACACAGGGCTCTGTGTAAACACAAGCGGGACGTTCGGGAGAGACCCGGCATCCCAGCGAGTGCAATTCTATGCTATCGCATCCGCACTTGTAAAGCAATCAGTCGGTCGTGTACCACCACTGCCCATCGAGTCGAATCCAGCGCTCTTTGAGAATGCGGGTCATTTTCATTCCGGACACTTCCGACGGCCCCCCCACCGGCTGGTAGGTCACCTCGGCTTCGACGATACAAATGTCCTCTTCTTCACAGGATGCGACGAGCACCCGCGCGTCACGCCAGCGCACCGGCCGATTTTGCATATCCTCGGCGAAGTCATCTTGTTCCCCGGTCTCGCGGAAACCTGGAGAGTAGTACTCCCAGGCCGATTCGAAGTCCCGCTCGACCATCAGATCCCAGCGTGCCTGGGCGCGTTCCTCAACCGATTGAGGCTCTTCGGCAGGCTGGCAGCCGGCTAACAGTGAAATCACGAGAGCGGCGACGATGAACAGCAGAGGCCATGTCTTGTTTTGCATGATCCGGATATTCTCCAATACGTTGATTTGTAACATTATTCATCCAGCGGCTTCATGCCGCGGAACTGCTTCTGGATCTCCCGCGAGACTTCTTCCAGCCGGTCCGTGGTCTCGAGCACGGTCGGGGTGATCAGCACCAGCGTTTCCGAGCGGCTACTCTCGCTTTGACGCGAGCCGAACAGGCGGCCGAGGCCGGGAATGCGGCTCAGGTATGGAATACCGTTACGGCCGCTGCCCTGGGTTTCCTGAATCAAACCACCGAGGATCACGGTCTGGCCGGACTGCACGGCCACGTCGGTGGAGACCTTGCGGGTGTCGACGGCCGGGTTACGGTTTTCGCCGAGATCGCTGGGGCTGGAGACCTCCTGGTCGACTTCGAGATAGACCAGGCCACCGGGATTGACGCGCGGGGTGACGGTGAGGATCACGCCAGTGGTCAGGTACTGCGTGGTGCCGAAAACCCGGTCGGAGTTGCCACTGATCGAGGTCGACTGGATCGGCACCTGGCGGCCGACATTGATATTGGCTTCGGAATTGTTACGCACCAGCAGCGACGGAGTCGACAGGGTGCGCACATCGGACACGTCCTCAAGCAAGTTCAAGGTAGCGGTGACAAAAGTGCGATCGACGGCGCGGCGCGTGATGGTGCCCAGCGCGCCGCTGCTGCCTATGCGCAGGGCATCCTCGGCCCGGGAAGACGAGAAACCACTTCCCTCCGGAAAGCCGGGGAAATCCTCGGAACCCGGCTGGGCATTGGACAGGAACCAGTTGACCCCGTAGCGCAGGCTGTCGTTGAGAGTCACCTCGATGATCTGCGCCTCGATCATGACCTGCAGCGGTTCCTCGTCGAGGCGTTCGATGGCCGCCAGGATGCCGTCGTACTGACTCGGCGAGGCCTGGATGAGCAGGGAGTTGGTCTCCAGCACGGCGGTGATGCGCACGTCACCGTCCTGGCCGAGCTGCATGCCACCCTCGGTGCTTCGGGGGCTGTCGGATTCGCGATTGTCGCTGCGTTGTTCCTGCCGGGACTGCTGGAAGTCACTCACACTCGAGGCCGAGGCACGCTCCAACCCGGGTGCCAGGCTGCCGCGCGACTCGCGCGGACGGCTGCTGCGCCCGCCGCCGGTGCCGAACAGATCGCCCAGGTAGCCGGCCAGCACATCGGCCTCCAGGTTCTTGACCCGGTAGACGTAGAGCCGGGAGCCGGCTTCCGGACTGGAGCGGTCGAGCCGGCGAATCCAGGTTTCGGCCTCTTCCAGGTAATGATCGCTCTGGGTGATGACCATGATGGCGTTCAGGCGCTGCAGGGGCATGAAACGGAACATGCCGGCCAGCGGTGTCTCGCCTTCCTGGCCGAATACAGCTTCGAGCTCGGGCAGCAGTTCGTCGACCTCGATGCGGCTGAGGTTGAAGATGCCCACCGAAACGCCGGCCAGCCAGTCGACATCGAAGGTTTCGACAATCTGCAGGTAGTTGCTCAGCTCATAGGAGGTACCGGCCAGAAACAGCAGGTTGCGGGCGTTATCAGCGTTGAAGATCGCGCCCTCGTGCACCCAGGGCTCGAGCAGCTCGGCCATTTTGCCGGCCGAGACGTATTCCAGCGGCACCGCCAGCACCTCGTAGCCGCGGGCGTTGCCGGCCGAATCGAAGCGCGGCACCAGATTGCCGCGCACGGCGTCTGACACCGGCACGACGTGGTAGCGGCCTTCGCGCCAGATCAGGGTGGCGCCGTTCCAGCCCAACAGCATCTCGAGCACCGACATGATCTGGTCGCGCTTGATCGGCTTGGCAGTGGAAAATGTGACCTCGCCGCTGACCCCGGGTGCGATGACGTAGTTCTCCTCGAACATGTGACCGAGAATGGCGTGAACCACTTCCTGAATGCCCTGCCCTTCGAAGTTGAGAGTGATCTCGCCGTCTTCGGCCGGTGGCTCCGCCCGGGGCTCGACGGCGCCTTCGTCGACGAACACACCGGTGCCCGGGAAGAACTCGGTCTCGTCGAAGGTGCCCTCCTTGTCGGATGCCTCGTCATCGCGGTTCAGGTCGATTTCGCCGTTGCCCGGGCGGGCGGCATCGCGGGAAACGGCCGAGCGTCCGGCCTCGATTTCGGTATCGGACTGACTGTCGCGCTGCCCGCCATCCGATGCGCAGGCTGCCATCAGCAGGGCCGCCACCAGCGAAAGCGCCAGGTGTGCTCGCGGGCGGAAAGATCCAGTTACGGTTTGCTCAGCCATCATTATCCCGTTGTTGTTCGTTTTGCTGTGCGCGACGCTCGGCTTCGGCCCTTAGCTGGGCCCGCCGTTCGGCGACGCGACGACGGATTTCCTCGGCCCGCGCGCGCGCTTCTTCGCTGATCTGATCGCTCGGTTGCTCGGGTTCGGCCTGCGCCTCTTCCCCGGCGGCGCCTTCGGTCTGAGTCGTTTCGCGCCGGCGTGAGACGTTCGACCCGGTCAGGCCGGCGGTGTTCACCTTGAGTTCCAGCAGTGTCTGGCGGCCGTCTACAGAGACAAACCCAACCTGGCGGGGTTCAATCGTGTCGATCTTCCAGGCAGCCTGCTCCCCTTCCAGGCTCATGCCTTCGCGCATGACCAGGGTCTTGCCGGCCTGTTCGTCGGACACCATGGCCAGCTTCATTTCGGGCGTGATGATGATGCCGGCCACGACCGCCTCGAGGTCGGTGATCTCCTCCGCGGGCTCGTCTACCTCCGGCGACTCTTCGGTTGCATCCACGTCGGCCACCTCGACCACCGGCAATTGGCGGTCGGAAAAGAACACCGGCCGCTCGAGAATGGCCGAATAGTTCTCGAATTCCTGCAACCCGGTATCGGGCACATCGACCTCGACCGGCGCCGGCTGGGTACTGCCCAGCGGCGCGATCGCGTCCACGTCGGGCCGCCCCATGAACACGGCCACAACGAGCCCGGTCAGTACGGCCAGGCCGATGCCGGCCGCCAGCAGCGTGGTCAGGAGGTTGCGATGCAGATCGAACACGGCTCAGTCCTCATCCTCGGGTTCGATCGGCTCGGAGCGGAAACCGTACATGTCGAAGCGTACGTCGAGCCGACCGTAACCGCGGCTGCCACGGGTGCCGGCCCGGTCTGCCGGGATGCGCTGGTTGATGATCAGGTTGTCGACGAAGATCAGCGGCACGCCGCGCTCCAGCTCGTAGAGAATACGCGTCAGGTCCGGCAGTGGGCAGCTCATGCGCGCATTGACCGTCACCTGTTCGAATTGTTCGGGCTCCTGATCGGCGCGGTTGGTGGTCGACACGATATTGCACAGATCGGGATCGTCAGCCTCGCTGTCGATCAGGTCGCGCAGTCGGCGCGTCAAGCCGGCTGCGGCCACGCTGAAACTGCCCTCGGACAGAAACAGCGCGCTGTCGAGCCGGTCTTCCTGCAGTTCGCGCAGCTGTTCCTCCAGCTGCGGTTGCCGGGCGACCGCTGCCTTGAAGCGGGCGGCGCGCTCTTCAAGCGAGGCGATTTCCTCGGACAGGCCAACATGGCGCATGACGAACCAGTGGAAACCCACCAGATAGACGAGCACCGCCGCGATCAGCAGCAGGCCGATCGCCAGCGGGCGATTATTCTCCAGATCCGGCAGCAGTTGCACGTCCGCCTCCCGTCGTCACGATCCGGGCCCGCGCATTGAAACGCTCGCGACCGCTGTTCGGATCGGTGCTGACCGACCCCCTGAACTCCGCATCCTCCAGCATTTCGGTGTCGTTGACCAGCCTGATCAGGCGTTGCGAGTTGTCGGCCAGGCCCTGCAAGAGCAGTTCGTCGCCCTGGATCCGCAGCTGCATCAGCCAGATGTCATCGGGCAGCGCACGCGTCACCTCATCGAGCACCCGGACGCTGACCGGCTGGTTGCGTCGCCGCTCGGCCAGGAAATTGGCCGCGGCCAGGGCATCCTCGAGTTCGCGTTGAAGCCCCATGACCTGATCGGCCTGGCTGCGGAGGGCATCGACCTCTCGCTCGAGACGGTCGACCGTTTGCTGGCGCAGGAACAGCGACTCGGCCATGACCACGGCAACCAGAAGTGCCAGTGCTCCGGCAAGCAGCCAGTTGATGCGCGCGCGCCGGAAAACATGGCGCGGACGTTCGCGCTCCGGCAGCAGGTTGAAGCCCTCGCAGGCCGGCTCGTCACCGCCGGAGGCCAGGCAATCGATGGCGTGTGGGCGAATGCCGATGGCGCGCAGGCGCTCGAGTAGTTCGTCGACATGCGTACGCAGGACCAGCCTCAGGTCGAGCTTGAGCCGGTTATGCTCGGCATCCCGCTCGACCACCCGGTAATCGAAGTAGACCTGGTCGGCGCTGAATGGTGTGACCTGGTCGAGCTGATAGGCCAGCGACTCCGACAGATTCGATTCCACCGCCAGCGGCAGCTCGACCGGGCAGCGCAACACATCATCGGCCGGCAGGGCGAGGCGAACTTCGGGTGGTCCCTCGTCGAAATCGTGGACCAGACCGTGCCAGCGATCGCGCAACAGGGCGGCGTCTTCGCTGGGCCCGAAGCCATCGCGGCGCTCGGGCGACTCGCCGCCAGCCCAGATCACCAGGCCGTTTCCGTCGGCCTCGGGCAGTACCCACAACTCGGGTCTTGGCGGAATCATGCGGCGCCGGAAGTCGGCCGGCAACAGGCTCGACAGCTCGCTCCGCCACCATTTCAGGAATCCCGGCAGGGGCCCGGCGCGGTAGCGGGCAGCAAGGCTACCCCAGTATTCGTTGATGGCACTCTGACTCATCGATCCTCGACATTGTCACGCCAGCGCAGTACCCGAAACGGGCGACCGCGATGATTGCCGCCCAGTTCGAGCGTGGCTTGCACTTCACTCCAGGTACCGCCGTCCAGCGTCGCCCGCGAGCGAATGCTAAAGGTCCGCCCCCGCCCTTGCAAGCTGACCACCGTGCCGTCAGGCAGGAACAGGGCCTGCTGATCGGCCGGGTGGAACTGCTGGCGCTCCTCGACGAAAAGCTCGGCGTCTTCCTGGGTCATGTCGGGGAGCGCGGCCAGCACTTCGGCCGGTGCGAAAGCCGGATTGACCCGGCTGGAGTTGGAATTGACCGTCAGCAGTGTCTCAAGTTCACGAAACAGGTCCCAGCTCATGCCGATCACCTGCTGCAGCTCGTCGACCGAACCGAACGGTTCGTCGGCGGGTCCGTAAGGATAACCCGCCGCGTCGTACTCGGGCAGTTCAGCGCCGTAGAGGCCAGGCACGTCGTCCGGGTCGCGCCAATCGATAATCGCATCGGCCATGTGCCAGGCCTCGGTTTCCTCCATGCCGCGTGAGATGAACAGTTCCGAAAGCAGGTCGGCGTCGGCACGATTGATGTCGATCTTGCCCGACTCGTCGATGATCCGGATCTCGACTTCGGCATCCCCGAAGTTGATGGTATAGGGACGGCCGTCGGGTACCCAGCGCGTTTCGATGTCGGCATTGCGCATCTCGTAGGCGGCGCGGTGGATGCCGGCCTCGGCCGCATAGCGGGCAATCGTGGTGTCGAACAGGAAGCGCGCCTGCAAGCTTTCGGTACGCGCCAGCACCGAATAGATGCCGACCACGATGGTCAGCAACACCAGAATCCAGAGTACGACAATCAGGGCGATGCCGCGCTGTGCCCCTGCCCGAATCATTGCCGTTGCCCCCCGTCGCGCCTTGCGCCACGCGGTACCAGCATGTCGCTGGCCCGCCGGATCTCGCGCCTGCGCTGCGTATCACCGGCCTCGACCATCACCGGCGCAATCAGGTCAGGCCAGACCAGGCCACGCGGGCTGTCCATGTCGAGCAACACGCCCACCGCCAGCGGCAAGCGGTCGGTTTTTTCCCAGAAATCGGTCCAGAAAGTCTCGCTGCCATCCTCTTCGACACCGAGATAGATGAACTCGCCTTGCTCGAGGCCTTCCATCAGCACGATGCCGTCAGTGACATGGTCGATATCGCCGGACTCGTAGCCATTGAGCATGGCGTAGTAGTAAACCAGTTCCAGGCCCTCATCGCCGGGTTCGAGCCTGAACTGCTGCACATAGGCCCCGCCATAACTCAGGTAACCCGGCATGGGGGCGACGAAACGCACCTGTTCGGCCTCGCCATGAAATCGCACGGGTTCACCATCTTGCAACTCCTCGATGATGAGCGAGCGGCCCTGCATCAGCTGGCGGCGCATGAACTGCTGGACGACACGCAAGCGATTGGTTTCTTCGATCAACGCCTCGCCCGAGTTCGAGGCGCGAACGCTGGCGCGGAACCCGCCGTAGGCCATCGCCATGATGATCGCCACCAGTGCGATGGCCAGCATCACCTCGATCAGCGTGAAGCCGCCCTGGCGCCGCGCGCGGCGCCAGGGCGTCCCGGACGGCGAAGCCGAGCCGGGACCTCCAGCAGTCTGCCGCCAAGGCTGAGTCGAAGCGAACCCTGTCATGGCTGCGGCCCACCACCCATTTGCTGCTGCCGCTCCTCCCAATAAATATCGACCGAGCGCAGTGTTTCGAATTCAGCCTGGCGACGCCCGTCCTCGCCCCATTCAACCAACAGGTGAACGTGATAGAGCGCGATCGGCAGTTCGTCCTGCAGGTCCAGCGCACGATCGTCGACCACTTCGGTTTCCGAGATTTCCATGGTCCAGGAGAAACGATCATCGAACTCGCCGTGAGTCACGCCGGGCTCGATCATGGATTCCAGGCCGAGCACATCAAGCTTGGACTGCGCCCATAGCGCGGCCTGGGTGTATTCGCTGGATATTCGGGTGTTGCCCACCGAAGTCGAAAGAATCTGCAACACCACGCCGAACAACAGGGAAAAGACCATGAAGGCCGCCATCACCTCGATCAGCGTGAAGCCGCCTTCGCGCAAGGGCGAAGGCATCCCGGACCCCGATCCGGGACGCCCCGGAAGCCGGCTGCGAGTTCCGAAGCAATGTGACCTGCGGGTACTCATCAATACTCCTGGTCGATGCTGATCTCGCCGGTCAGCCAGGATACGTTGATGACCCACTGGCGCTCCTGCGCCAGCAGCGTGACGCTGCCGCCGGTGGAGGCCCCGTCGGGGTAGAAGCGGATACCGCCGGCCTCTTCGCCAGTCATTTCACTGCGCGCGGTATCGAGTATGATTTCTAGCCCTGCGGGCAGCTCGACCGACTCGCGACCGGCCGCTTGCCAGGTGCGCTTGTCGGCATCAACCTGAAAGACCTGTTGCTGACGTTGGATAATGGCCTGGCCGCGGGTGTGGCGAATGCCGGCGGTGATCTCGCGCGCGGCGTTGCGAATCTCGGCGCCTTCGACCGAGCGCGAGATCGAAACACCGACCACCGCGAACAGCAGCGAGACGAGCAGCATCACGACCATCAGCTCGATCAGGCTGAAGCCGCCTTCGCGCATGCGCGAAGGCATCCCGGACGAGCGAAGCGAAGATCCGGGACCCCCATCAGCCTGGCAAGGCCGGGGCGGCGAAACTCCGAAAACCCAATCGCGCAGCACGTACTCCGGTTCAGTCCCAGTTATTGATGTCTGCATTGCCGCCTTCTCCGCCCGGGGAGCTGTCGGCACCATAGGACCAGATATCGTAGGAGCGGTTCTCGCCCGGATAGCGGTACTCGTAGGCCTGGTCCCATGGGTCCTTCAGGTTGGATTCCTTGATATAGGGACCGTTCCAGTTACGCGCGTCGCTGGGACGCTCGAGCAGCTGGCGCAGCTCGCGCGGGGGGCGACCGTTGTCAAGGTAGTACTCATCGACGGCCATCGACAAACGCTGCACTTCGGCCTCGGCCGCACGGACCTTGGCGTCTTCGCCGCGCTCGAGCACGTTGGGCACCACCAGGCCGGCGATCAGGCCGAGAATCACCAGCACGACCAGCAATTCGATCAGCGAGAAACCGGCATTTCCGGACGCCTTGTTCATGTTGCTTCCTCCAGCCCCGCAGGGGGCATTCTTTGATTGAAAATTCCGCGGCCGCCTCAGGCGACCATTTCGTTGATACCGAGTATGGCCATCAGCACCGACATCACGATCACGCCGATGACCAGTGCCAGGCCCAGGGTCAGCACCGGCACCATCAGGGCCATCAGGCGGTCGATGGTCGTGCGCACATCGCGATCGTAGGTATCGGCCACCTTGAGCAGCATTTCGTCGAGCTTGCCCGTTTCCTCGCCGACGTTGACCATCTGCAACGCGAGGCGCGGGAAGTTGTCGTTGGCGGCCAGTGCGCGCGCCATGGGCGTGCCGGTCTTGACCTGCTTGGCCGCCTCGGCGACGTCGTCGCCGAGTACTGTATTGGTCATGACATTCTTGGCGATGGAAAGTGCCGACAAAAGCGGCACGCCGTTGACCAGCAGGGTGCCGGCCGTGCGCGCCAGGCGGGCGGTTTCCATCTTGGCAATGACCTCGCCGATACCCCGGGTATGCAGGAAACGTCGATCCCAGCGGCGGCGCGAAGCCGGGTGCCGCATCTGGCTCCGGAACCACAGTACGGCAATCACGACGATCCCGATCAGGGCCCACCAGTATTTCTGCAAGCCGGTGCCCACTGCCATCACGATCTTGGTGAGCAACGGCAGCTCGCCACCGAATTCCTCGAACATGGGGGTGAACTGGGGAATCACGTAGCCCATCAGCAGAATCAGCGAGGCGACGGCCAGCACCACCAGCAAGGCCGGGTAGATCATTGCCGAAATGACCGAATCCTTGAGCTCCTTGGAGCGCTCCAGGTACTCGGCCATGCGCGACAGGGTGTGGTCGAGCGAACCGCCGATCTCGCCGGCACGCACCATGTTGATGTAGAAGCGCGAGAACACGCCGTGACGCTCTTCGAGCGCCTCCGACAGTGAACCGCCTTCGCGCACGCGGTTGCGGATCTTCTCGATGGTGTTCTCGACCCGCTCGTTGTCGGCCAGCTCGCCCAGGATGCCCAGCGATCGGTCCAGCGGCAGGCCGGCACTCAGAAGCGTGGCCAGTTGCTGAGTCAGATCGCCGATCTCGGACTGCTTGAGCCCTTGCCGGCCACGCAACAGGGCCGAGAGCCGGAAGCCCGAACCGACTTCCTTGGCCGAGACCGGGATGTTGCCCGACTCCTGCAGGTGCGCGATGACCAGCTCCTTGCTGGGCGCATCCATCTCGCCGCTCAGGGTCTCGCCAGCGGGGGTGACGGCCTTGTATTCGAACAAAGGCACGGTCAGGCTTCCTGCGTCACACGAAGCACTTCTTCAGCCGAGGTAACCCCCTGCAGGGCCTTGATCAGGCCGTCTTCGTACATCGTGCGCATGCCCTCGGCGCGGGCCTGTTTCTCGATCTCGGTCGAAGTGGCGTGCTTCATGATCATGCGACGCAGTTCCTCGCTCAGCACCAGCAACTCGTGAATGCCGGTCCGGCCGCGGTAACCGGTGGGGCTGGCTTCGGAAGTGCCGGGGCGATACAGCTTGATCGGCCGCTCGTCGGTGAACCGGTCCAGACCGAGTTCCTCGATCATCTCGGGCAGCACTTCGTAGGCTTCCCTGGTTTCCGGGTCGAGCCGGCGCACCAGTCGCTGGGCCATGATGGCGTTGACCGTGGAAGTCAGCAGGTAGTCTTCCACGCCCATGTCGAGCATGCGGGTCACACCCCCGGCAGCGTCGTTGGTATGCAGGGTCGACAGTACCAGGTGACCGGTCAATGCGGACTGGATGGCAATCTTGGCCGTTTCCAGGTCGCGCATTTCGCCGATCATGATCACGTCCGGGTCCTGTCGCACGATCGAACGCAAGGCGCGGGCGAAGTCCAGCCCGATCGAGGACTTGGCCTGGATCTGGTTGACGCCTTCAAGCTGGTACTCGACCGGATCCTCGACGGTGATGATCTTGCGCTCGGGTGTATTGAGTTTCGACAGACCGGTATAGAGCGTAGTGGTCTTGCCCGAACCCGTTGGGCCGGTGACCAGAATGATCCCGTGCGGCACATCGAGCTCGCGCTCGAACTTCTGCTGGATGTCGTCGGCGAAACCGAGACTGGCGAAATCGAGCACGACCGCCTCGCGGTCGAGAATACGCATGACGACCGACTCGCCGTGGGCGGTCGGCACGGTCGAGACACGCAGGTCGAGCTCCTTGCCGCCGACGCGGTGCATGATGCGCCCGTCCTGCGGCAAACGACGCTCGGCGATGTTGAGCCGCGCCATGATCTTCACACGCGAGATCACCGCCGCGGTCGAACGCGCCGGCGGCGCCTCGACTTCCTGCAGCACTCCGTCGATGCGATAGCGGACTTTCAGGCGGTTCTCGAACGGCTCGATGTGGATATCGGAGGCGCGCGATTCGACCGCGCGCTGCAGGATCAGGTTGACCAGGCGGATGACCGGGGCCTCGGAGGCCAGGTCACGCAGGTGTTCGACGTCTTCTTCGTCCTCGCCGGCACCCTCACCGCCGAGATGCTCGGCGATCTGGCCCATGGCCGACTTGCCGCCGCCAAAATAACGCTCGATGGTGTTGTCGATTTCCGACGCGATGCCGACCCGCGGCGAGACCCTGTGGTCGGTTGCCATGGCCAGGGCGCGCAGCGCGAAATCGTCGGTCGGGTCGGCCATGACCACGACCAGCTCCTCGTCGCTGACCTCGATCGGCACCAGGTGCTGCTGCTTCATGTAGCGCACCGAGATACCGTCGATCTGCGGACCTTTCTCCGGATAGTCCTTGTCGGTGACCATCGGGATCTCGAGCAGTTCGGACTGAGCCCGTGCCAGGTCGCGCTCGGACACCAGCCCCAAGCGTACCAGCAAGGTCAGCAGGTTGCCGCCGTGCTGCTCACGATAGGCCTTGGCGCGCTGCAGGTCTTCCTCGCGCAGGCGCTCCTGCTCGATCAGCAGGCGGCACAGTTCGGCGGCACGATCCTCGAGGTGATCGCCGATGCTCGGCAACAACTCGGTGTCGTCGGTAGCAGTCAGTGTTTCAGTTTCCATATCGAGCCCGATTATAGCGGCGGGTTGGTCCGAATCGCTCCCGAGTCCCGGACCATGTCACAAACAGACAGCCCCGGGGCCGTACGGTTCAGATTCGGCGATGTTCGACGAGCTTTTCGATGAACGGCCGGTTCATCAGGATCCAGGCGGCGATCGGGATGACACCGGGAAACATCAGATAGCCGAGCTGGTAGCACAGAGCAATGGCGGTGGGCGACAACGACGACTGGCGGACCGCCTCGCCGATCTCGGGTCCGAACAGGAATGCGAGATCGCGCAAGGCTTCCCAGAACACGCCCCAGACCGTCACGAGAGTCACCACCACCAGCGCGACAAGTATCTGCAAGAAGCGGCGAAGCGCCGACATCGGTGTGGCCATGATCAGCCCGAACAACAGCGCCATGCCCCAGGCGTAGATCATCGGGTTGATATCCCAGGTCAGCGGCATCAACTGCCCGTCTTCCGGGTTGGTCACGGTCAGCGGACTCTGCATCTCGAAGATGAAGCCAGCCTGGAAAATACCGGAAAAGAGTTCCGGGAACAGGCTGGTCAACAGCCACTCGGCCAGATTCGAGGCCGGAAACATCAGGCCGCTGGCCATGAAGAACCACAGGAAAAAGCCCAATGGCAGGTAAAGTGCGGCCAGCAGGAACATCTCCTTGACCGGGTTGCCCGACTTCTCCGGCGTTAGTTCCAGTTCGTCTTGTCGTTGGTCTTGATCGCTCATTCTCCGCCCTTCACTCCAGCCAGGCGCGGGCATTGTGAAACATCTTCATCCAGGGCGAAAGCTCGCCCCATTCGGCCGGCGCCCAGGAGTAGTTGACGCGGCGCAGCAGGCGCTCGGGATGCGGCATCAGGATGGTCACGCGGCCCGTGTCGCTGGTCAGGCCGGTAATACCTTCCGGCGAACCATTGGGGTTGTCAGGGTAGCGTTCGGTGCCCTGCCCCCCGGCATCGATATAGCGAAGTGCCACCGGCGCCGCGGCCGGCAAGCCGTCGGCGAAGACCGCGCGGCCCTCGCCGTGGGCGGTGACAACCGGCAGGCGCGAGCCCGCCATGTCGGCAAAGAACAGCGACGGGCTGTCCTCGATGCCGACCAGGCTCAGGCGCGCCTCGAACTGGCGCGAACGATTGACGATGAAATCCGGCCAGGCATCCGTTCCGGGAATGATCTCGCGCAGTGCCGAAAGCATCTGACAGCCATTGCACACGCCCAGTGCGAATCGGCGCGGATCGTCGAAAAAGGCCCGAAACTGCTCGCTCAAGGCGTCATTGAACAGGATCGAACGCGCCCAGCCCTGACCGGCCCCGAGCACATCACCGAAGGAAAATCCGCCGCAGGCGGCCAGGCCGTGGAAGTCGGTCAGGCGCTGGCGGCCAGCTTCCAGATCGCTCATATGCACATCGACTGCCTCGAAACCGGCAGTCATGAAGGCGCGGGCCATTTCGCGCTGACCGTTGACGCCCTGCTCGCGCAGAATGGCGACCCGCGGCCTGGCGCCGGAATGGACCGACACCGATGATGGCACTTCGAATTCCTTCTTCGGCACCAGGCCCGGACGCGACCAGTCGCCCAGGGCGGCGTAGGCTTCGTCGGCACAATCAGGATGGTCGCGCAGGCGCTGCATGCGATAACTGGTCTCGCCCCAGCGCCGGGCCAGTTCGGGCAGTTCGCGGCGGGTCAGGCGCTCGCCACCGGCATGGATGTCCAATTCCGGCTGCTCCTGCAGTTCGCCGATCTCTCGCAGGCACTCGTCGAGTCCGGCCTCGGCGAAGAGGCCACGAATGTCAGCAAGATCCTCGTCGGCCACCTGGATAACCAGCCCCAGTTCCTCATTGAACAAGTCGGCCAGCGGCTCGGCGGCATCATCACCCAGATCGAGCCGGACACCGCAGTGGCCGGCCAGCGCCATTTCCAGCACGGTGGTGAACAACCCGCCGTCGGAACGGTCGTGGCAAGCCAGAATCACGTTGTCGTCGAGCAGGCGCTGGACGGTGTCGAACAGGGCGGCAAGCCGGCCGGCATTATCGAGGTCGGGCACCGGACCGAGCGGGCGCGTCAGCACCTGGGCCAGGGCCGATTGCCCCAGTCGATTGCGGCCCAGATCGATCAGCAACAGGCGTGAGTCAACATCGCGCCTCAACTGCGGCGTGCGATGCACGCCCACATCCGGCACCGGCGCAAAAGCGGTAACAATCAATGAGACCGGCGCAATCATGCGCTGCTCGCCTTGTTGGTCGTTCCACACCGTCTGCATCGACAGCGAATCCTTGCCGACCGGAATCGACAATGACAATTGCGGGCAAAGTTCGGCCACCGCCTCGACCGCGGCACGCAGGGCCGCATCCTGCCCCGGCGCACCGGCCGCAGCCATCCAGTTTGCCGAGAGCTTGACGTGGCGCCGGTCGCGCACCCGGGTGCCGGCCAGGTTGGTCAAGGCCTCGCCGACGGCCATGCGCGCCGCGGCGGCCGAATCGTGCACAGCAAGCGGTGTGCGCTCGCCGATCGCCATGGCACTGCCGGCCTGGCCGTCGTAGTCGAGCAGGGTGATAGCGCAATCGGCCACCGGCACCTGATGCGGGCCGACCATCTGATCGCGTACGCTCAGGCCTCCGACCGTGCGATCACCAATGGTGACCAGAAATTCCTTGCTGCCGACAGCGGGCAGTGCCAGCACCTGATCGATGGCCTGGTCGATGGTGATGTCGTCGAGTGGCGAAGATTCCACTGCGGTTGTACGCGTTTCGGCCCGGCGATGCATGCGCGGTGCCTTGCCCAGCAAGACTTCGAGCGGCATGTCGATGGCCGCTCGATCACCCAGGCGGTCGGCGACCAGCAAGCGACCGTCGTCGCTGGCCTCGCCAACATCAGCCCAGGGGCAGCGCTCGCGCGCACACAGGGCGGCGAATTGCTCGAGATTTTCGGGGGCAACCGCCAGCACGTAGCGCTCCTGCGCCTCGTTGCACCACAGCTCCATCGGCGAGAGCGCAGGATCATTGGTGGGAATCTCGCGCAGTTCCAGCTGCCCGCCCACGCCGCCGTCGTGCAGCAACTCCGGCAAGGCGTTGGAAAGCCCACCGGCACCGACATCGTGCACCGACTTGATCGGGTTGGCCTCGCCCTGCTGCCAACAGCGGTCGATCACCTCCTGGGCACGGCGCTGCATCTCGGGGTTGCCGCGCTGGACCGAGGCAAAATCGAGATCGGCGTCGGATTGCCCCGAACTCATCGAGGAAGCCGCACCGCCGCCGAGGCCGATCAGCATGGCCGGACCGCCGAGCACGATGATGCGATCGCCGGGCGACAGCGCAAGCTTATGCGTCTGGCCATCGGCGATCATGCCGCTGCCGCCGGCGAGCATGATCGGCTTGTGGTAACCCCACAGCCGCTCGCCAATCGGCGCGCTGAAGCTGCGGAAATAGCCCAGCAGCGCCGGCCGGCCGAACTCGTTATTGAAGCGCGCCGCACCGATCGGGCCGTCGCGCATGATCTCCAGAGCCGAAGCCATCCGGCCGGGCGCGACCGGTGCGGTTTCCCAGGGCTGGACCCAGTCGGGGATGCGCAGGTCCGATACTGAAAAACCGCACAGGGCGGCGACCGGCCGGGCGCCTCGGCCAGTGGCGCTCTCATCGCGAATTTCTCCGCCGGATCCGGTGGCCGCTCCCGGATCGGGCGAGATGGCGGTCGGGTGGTTATGGGTCTCGACCTTGATCTGGATATGCGCCCGGTCGGCGCGGCAGCGATAGGCGCCTTGGTCCGGATCGGTCAGGAACATCTCGACATCGAAGCCCTCGATCACGGCGGCGTTGTCGTCGTAGGCAACCAGGGTGCCTTCCGGAGTGGCTGCATGGGTAGAACGGATCAGACCGAACAGGCTGCCCTCGACCGGCCGCCCGTCGACCTCCCAGGTGGCGTTGAAGATCTTGTGCCGGCAATGCTCCGAGTTGGCCTGGGCGAACATCATCAACTCGGCGTCGCTGGGGTCGCGCGCCAGCCGCCCGTAGGCTTTGACCAGGTAATCGATCTCGTCGGCACTCAGCGCCAGGCCGAGTTCGGTGTTGCGCCGAGCCAGGCTGGCAGCCGGATCGCTACCGAGTTCGATCACGCCCAGCGGCGCCGGCTCGGCTTGCTCGAACCAGCCCTCAAGGTCGGCCAGATGCTCGACGATCGACTGGGTCATGCGGTCGTGCAGCAATCGCCGGGAAGCGTTCGAAAGTTCGGCGGTCGGCAGGCCATCGACTGCGAACAAGGTGGCATGTTCGATCCGGGAGAAAGCGCCCAGGCCGCAACGCTCGAGGATGTCGGCGGCCTTGCTTGCCCAGGGCGTGACCGTACCCGGGCGGGGAGCGATCAGCAATTCGTGATCGGCCAGTCGATCGCTGGCGTGCGGCTGTGCCGAAAGCAGGGATAGCAGGCGACCGCGCTCGGGTTCGGGCGGCAGTTCGGGTGCGTCGATCAGGAAAAGCTCGCTGGCTTCGAGCTCGACCGGTCGTCCTTGCAGGTCGGATACGGCGCGTGCGAGCTGGGCCAGGCGGAACGGCGGCAGCGCGTCCCTGCCGAGCAAGACAATCATGCGAATCCCCGAGTATCGGCTACCAGTGAGCGCGCCATTATAGGGCACGACTCCGGGGCGAACCGAGCCGTCTGCGACGGCCCGGACAAATCAGTCAGCGCTCGAGGCGCTCGCGTCGGCCAGACCCTGAAGGCGCTTCTTGAGTTCGCCGGGCGGCACGTAGCCGGGAATCAGGTCGCCGTTGGGTGTCAGAAGTGCCGGGGTACCGGTCACGCCCAGCGCCTGACCCAGCAGGTACTGTTCCTCGACCGGGTTGTCGCACTCGGCCTTCGGTGGCTTCTGGCCGGACTTGGCCGTGGTCATCGCCGACTGGCGATCGCTGGCGCACCAGACCGAAACCATGGTTTCGTAGGTTGCGGACTCAATGCCGGCACGTGGAAAGGCAAGGTAATTGATGCGAATGCCTTCATCGACGTACGCATCGATCTGCTCGTGCAGACGACGGCAGTAACCACAGTCGGTATCGGTGAAGACCATCAATTCGAATTCGGCATCTTCCGGGCCGAACGAAACCATGTCAGCGGAATCGAGATCTGCGATCCGTTCGCGCCTCAGGCCGGACTTGGCCGTATCGGTCAGGTCGTTCTGGGTTTCAAGGTCGATCAGCCGGCCCTGCATCAGGTAGCGGCCATCTTTGGACATGTAGATGATGTCGTTGTTGAGCTGAACCTCCATCAAACCGGGCACGGGCGTTTCGGCAATCGCGAGCGTTTCCACTTCGGGCACCAGCGCCCGAATCCGCTCCTCGATAGCCTGCTCGTCCGCCGCCATCGCCGGCAGGGCAAGAATCAGCCCGACGAGCGAGCCAATGCCAATAGAAATTTTCATCCGGATACTCCTCAAGGTAAAGATTTGTCCGCGTTTCAAATCAGGTCATTTTCCGCCGCGCATGATAGCTCACGCACGGTCGCTGTTCGATTGGATCGCAGCCGGGGCGACAAGTTTCATCAGGTCAGCCGCGCGGGTGGTGTTGCCGGTGCAGGGCCTTCAGGCGGGCGCGAGAGACATGGGTGTATATCTGAGTGGTGGCGAGATCGGCATGACCAAGCAACATCTGGACCACGCGGAGGTCGGCCCCGTTGTCGAGCAAATGAGTTGCGAAGGAGTGGCGCAGCCGGTGCGGATAGACTGGCTCGGCGATCCCGGCCCGGCGTGCCAGGTCGCGAATTCGCTGCCAGACAGCCTGGCGTGACAACGGTCGACCACTGCGCGAAACGAATACCCGCTCATCTTGTGGATGCAATTCGGGCCGAACTCGCAGCCACTGCTGCAGCGCATCCAAAGCGGCCTCGCCCAGCGGCACCAGCCGCTCGCGACCGCCCTTGCCCAGCACCCGAATCACACCCTGGCCGATATTCAGTCGGCCCAGGTTGAGATCCGCCAGCTCGCTGACTCGCATGCCGGTGGCATAGAGCGTCTCCAGCATGGCGCGATCACGCAATCCCAGTGGCGTTTCGGTGTCGGGTACCGCCAGCAGCGCTTCAACCTGACCAGCCGTCAGCGTGCCGGGCAGCGATTGCGGCCGACGCGGTCCGTCGATATCAAGCATCGGATTGCGCGACACGATCGACTCGCGCAACGCCCAGGCGAAGAACTGCCGCAGGCAGGACAGCTGGCGCACGATACTGGTGGTGCTGACACCCGAGCGCATCCGCCCGGCCAGGAAGGCGAGCACATGCGACTTGTCGATTGAACCGGCCCGAACCGGGACGGCGGCCAGGAACTGTTGCAGGTCGTGTCGGTAGGCTTCCAGCGTTGCCGCTGCTGCACCGCGCTCGGCCCAGAATGCGTCAAGGAAGCGATCAATCAGGCGTTGGTCCGGTTTTTCCGGCGAAGCGGCGGGGGCGGACGGTGCCGCCCCCGCAGTATGATCGCTTCGGGTCAAACCTTCCCGGTCAGGCGGCTGAGGGACTTGCGCGCCGCAGTCTCGACTTCGGAAAAGCCGGTGCGTGCGGCAGCCTGAAGTTCCTCGACCACCTGTTTGCGCCGCCGAACCTGACCAGCAGCGAGATCCTGAAGCGCGTCACGCAGCTCATCTACGGCCGCAAGAACGCGTGAGAAATCACCGCCGGCCTTGCTTACGGACTTTTTTTTTGAGCGCTTTTTTTTGGAGGCCTTCTTCTTGGAGGCTTTTTTCTTCGAAGCCTTCTTCTTCGAAGCCTTCTTCTTGGAGGCCTTCTTCTTGGAGGCCTTCTTCTTGGAAGCCTTCTTCTTGGAGGCCTTCTTCTTGGAAGCCTTCTTCTTGGAAGCCTTCTTCTTGGAGGCCTTCTTCTTGGAAGCCTTCTTCTTGGAGGCCTTCTTCTTGGAGGCCTTCTTCTTGGAGGCCTTCTTCTTGGAAGCCTTCTTCTTGGAGGCCTTCTTCTTGGAAGCCTTCTTCTTGGAAGCCTTCTTCTTCGAAGCCTTCTTCTTCGAAGCCTTCTTCTTCGAAGCCTTCTTCTTGGAAGCCTTCTTCTTCGAAGCCTTCTTCTTGGAAGCCTTCTTCTTGGAGGCCTTCTTCTTGGAAGCCTTCTTCTTGGAAGCCTTCTTCTTGGAAGCCTTCTTCTTCGAAGCCTTCTTGGCAGCCGGTGCGGGCGCTGGCGATGGAGTCGGAGAAGAAGTACTGGCGTTGCCGTCGGCAGGCGCCTGTTGCTCCACCTGAGTTTCTTCGATGCTTTGCATGATTGTGACCTCCCTGGGTCCTTAGCAAGATAACCAACTTTTGCTCGGCGAACTCGCCTGACGGGAGCGTTCTTTCAGGATAGGAATCATCCACTCCCTCGCAGCATGTTCTACTCTGCCACATTTTGCGCTGTTGTTAAAGACATTACAGGTACACAGAATGACACGGCGAGCGGCATCAAAACTGACCGCGACCTGTACAATGACCTCTGGACAAATCCAAGTTCCCACCCGTTTCATTGAACAAGCCTGAGAACCTGCCCCCGACCGGGCTGCCCCGTCGAGCCGCATCGATGATCTACGATGCATTGCTGGTCGCAGCCTTGTGGATGGTTGCAGCCGCAATCGTGGTCATCCCTGCCGGCACGGAAATCCAGCCCGGCAACCCGGCGTTTCAATTCTATTTACTCGTCGTCTGGTATCTCTATTTCGCAATTTGCTGGCGAGTTGGCGGTCAGACCCTGGGCATGAAAGCCTGGCGTATTCGGCTGGTTACGGTGGACACGCAACGCCCCGGCTGGGGCCAGATCACGGTGCGCTTTCTGTTTGCCGGTGTGTCACTGGGCTGCCTGGGCCTGGGGTTCATCTGGACGCTGTTCGATCGCGAGAGTCGAAGCTGGCACGACATGATTTCGGGAACGCGACTGGTGCTGCTGCCACGCAAGCGCGGCACGAACGCCTGGTGATCAGAGTCGCCGCAACAACAGCAATCCGATCGTTCCGAAGAACAGCGCCGGCAGAATCATCAACAACCACAAAGGTCCCGGCCAAAGCATCGCCGAACCCCGGATCAGGCGACTGATGACGAAGAACATCAGCCCCAGTGACAAACCGGCAAAAATGCTCAAACCGCGCCCACCCTGGCGTCCACCGCGGAATGCGAATGGCAGGGCGATCAGAATCATCGCAATGACGTTGAGAGGATAGAAAACCCGGTTCCACAACGCCTGTCGATACGGGCCGGTGTCGAGGTCGTTGGCATCGAGCAGACGGATCATGCCGAGCAGATCGACGATCGCAAGCATCCGCGGTTTGCTCACCGCCGAGGCGAACAGGTCATAGCTGAGTGTGGAATCGAGCTCGACCCGGCCTCGCCTCTCCCAGTCGGGCGTTTCGAACACACCGCGACGGGTGACGCCACGCAATCGCCATGCGCTGCCGTCGTGCGTGGCACCATCCGCATGCATCAGCAGTTCGGGCTGCATGTTGGATGCCAGGCGATAGACCAGTACGTCACCGAATTCCGGCTGATCGTCGTCGGCCCAGGCCGAGTAGCCGATACGCAGTATCTTGTCGCCGTCCCGCAGCCAAAGCGCACCAAACTTGCCCAGATGCACCTGGCCACTGCGCAACTGGTCGCGCTGGGCGCTGGCGCGCGCCTCCAGCCCCGGAATCATCGATTCACCCAGAAGGAACAGCACCAGCAGGCATAGCATGATCACGCCCAAAACACTGGCCAGGATCTGGCCGCGATCGAATCCGGCCGCACGCAGCGCGACCAATTCATTCGTGGCGGCCAGCCCGCCAAGACCCAGCATGACGCCGATCAGTGCAGCAAACGGGAAGATGTCGTAGAGCCGGCTGGGCGTGGTCTGGGCCATATAGGCCAGCATGGCCAAGGGGCCGTAGTCACCGGTCATATCACGCGCCTCGCGAATGCCCTCGATCAGGGTATAGAGGCCGAGCAATAACAACGCCACCAGCACCACCCAGATCAGCACCGAACGACCGACGTAACGACCGGCGATACCAAAAATCACCACAATCTCCAGTAGCGCCACGACAACAACGCAGTGAGCAAGGCCAGCCCGCCATGCACCGGCCACAGTCCCGGCCCGCTCATCGCCTCGTGCTGCTCCATCAGGATCAGACCACCGTGAACCGTGTTGCTATAGATCAGATACAACACCAGCGCGATCACGATGCTGCCGTAACGCCCCTGACGCGGTTTGCGACTCGACAGCGGCAGCGCCAGCACACCCAGCAACAACCCGGCCACGGGTGCGGCCAGCCGCCAGTGCCACTCACGACGCTCGGCCGGCGTTTCCGGCTGGAACAATTCGGGCAGGCGAAAACGTGCCTCGCCCAGGTCGGTGTTTTCGTCGGGCGCAGGCAGGCGAAGTTCATTGCGGGCAAAACGCATTTCGTGCACGGCGCCCCCTTCGAGCTTGTTGGCATGCTGAATCTGGAAACCGTCGGTCAAGAGCAGGTAGCGTCCTGCATCCTCATCCGGCAACCAGAGTCGCCCCTCGCGCGCGGCGAGCATCTCGGTGCTTCCACGCTCCATGTGTTGAATGAAGATATCGCCGAGGGTGTCGCTGCTGCGATCGATCCGACCGACGTAGATCGTGGTGCGTCCCTGATTGAGGCGATCGAACTGGCCCGGCCGGATGCCCGCCATCATCGCACTGCGTGCGGCGTCGGCCAGCAGCGTGGCCGAGCGTTCCACCGCCATCGGCGAGAGCCAGCCGGAGACGATCAGCAGGCCGCCCGACCAGAACAAAGCCAGAACCAGCACCGGTCGCAGCAAGCGACGAAAGCGCAGGCCGGCGCTGCGCATCACGACCAGCTCGCTCTCTTCCTGCAGTCGGCCCAGAGTCATGAGCATTCCGGTCAGCAGCGCGAGCGGCCCAACCAGCATGACCGCTTCGGGCAGGCGCAGAACGAGCATCAACAACACACTGCCGCCAGGCAGATCGCCCTGCGCGGCTTCGCCGAGCAACTCGGCCAGGAACAGGGCACTGACCACACCCAGAAATACGATCAGGCTCGACAGGCTGGCCACCAGCCCCTGTCGCAGTACGTAGCGCTGCAGAATCAGCATTCAGCCGTCCAGCGGCGCCGGGTACAATGATGCTTGGTTCTTGCCAATCTCATCCGAATTCATTCAAGGCGGAATATCACCATGCAGTTTACAACCACCGACGCGGCGACAAGTGCCGTCGAAACCGATTGCCTGATCATCGGGCTTCCCGAAGGAAATGGCCTCGATGGCGCCGCCGCCGAAATCGACTCGGCGATTGGCGGCGTGCTCACGCAACTCGATAAAGGCAGCGAGCTGCCGCGCAAGGCCGGCAAGACCCTGATGCTGCACGCGCTGACCGGTATTGGCGCCCGGCGCATTCTCGTTGTCGGCCTTGGCAAGGCCGAGAAATTGGACGCGGTGGCCTTTGACAAGGCGGTCAAGGCCGCCGGCAAGGCGCTCAGGCAGTCACATGCCACCAGTGCCCATTGCCTGTTGGCCGACGCCAAGGTGACCGACCGCGACAGCGACTGGAAAGTTCGCCAGGCCGGCATTGCGCTGGCCTATGCCGACTATGTCTACAGCGCCACCAAAAAGCCCAAGGATGACGCACCGCCGGCGACTGACACGGTCAGTTTCCCGGCCGGCAAGGGCGCCGAGCAGCAGCTCTCGCTGGCCTCGGCGATTGCCGCTGGGGTGCAGCGCGCCCGCGATTTGGCCGACCTGCCGCCCAACATCTGCACGCCGGCCTACCTGGCCGAGATCGCCGAGACCATGGCCGCCGAGCACGACGGCCTGGAGGTCGAGATTCTCGAAGACGAGGAGATGGAAAAGCTCGGCATGAACGCCCTGCTGGCGGTCGCCGTGGGCAGCGCCAACCGTCCACGACTGATCCGCCTGAGCTGGAGCGGCGGTAAGGACGGCGATGCGCCGCTGGCGATGGTCGGCAAGGGCGTAACCTTCGACACCGGCGGCATCTCGATCAAGCCGCGCGACCTGATGGAACAGATGAAGTTCGACATGGGCGGGGCAGCCGCCACCATCGGTGCGATGGAAGCCGTAGCGCGGCTCAAGCTGCCGATGAACGTCGAAGGCGTGGTCGCCGCAGTCGAGAACATGCCCGACGGCAAAGCCTATCGCCCGGGTGATGTGATCACCGCCATGAACGGCAAGACCATCGAAGTGCATAACACCGACGCCGAGGGCCGCATGATCCTGGCCGATGCCCTGACCTGGACGGGACGACTCAAGCCAGATACCACGGTGGACCTGGCCACCCTGACCGGTGCCTGCGTGGTCGCGCTGGGCCATCACGCCAGCGCCGTCATGACGCAGAACGACGAACTGGCCGAGGAACTACTGGCCGCCGGCCAACGCTCGGCCGACCGCACCTGGCGCCTGCCGCTGTGGGACGACTACCAGGAACAGATCGAGTCGCCATTCGCCGACATGAAGAACGTCGGCGGCATGCCGGCTGGCAGCATTACCGCCGGCTGTTTCCTGTCGCGCTTCGCCGAAGGACAGCGCTGGGCCCACGTCGATATCGCGGGCGCGGCCTGGCAGTGGGGCAAGCCCGAATCCGGCACCGGCCGACCGGTCGGCATGCTGGTCGACTGGCTGGTCAATCGTGCCGGCGGCTGGAATGCCGTTGGCTGAGGATCAGCGTGTCCCTGAGTGTTGCGGATTCGTGATCGCTTGTTGCTGGTTTGTCTCACGCCAAGGCGCGAAGGCGCAAAGGGCGCCAAGAAGATTGAAAATGAAAACATGCATGATGGTGGTAAAGAAAAGGCATCGCCGTGGCAGCGGAATCAAAGATTTTCATGCTTTCTTTTCCTTGGCGAACTTGGCGCCTTTGCGCCTTGGCGTGAACTGATTTTTGCCATGCGTGTAGATTTCTACGAAATGGGCGGGCGGTTCAGTGATCCGCTTTACGTCGCCGGCGTACTGGTCTCCAAGGCCTGGCCGGCGACGCGCGAGATTGCCGTCGTCGGCAATGCTGCCGACCTGGCCAGGCTCGACGAACAGTTGTGGACGCAACCCCAGGGTCGCTTCCTGCCGCACGAACGCGGCGAGACGAAGGCGCCGATTCGACTGCTGGAAGTCGCACCCGAGAAGGCCGGCATCCTGATCAACCTGGACCCGGCTGCTCCCCTGCCCGACGGTCGCTTCGAGCGCATCCTCGAGATCGTGCCGCCGGACGAGTCGCTCAAGCAGAAGCTACGCGAGCGCTGGATGGCCTGGAAGCAACGGGGCGCCGAGTTGCAGCATCACGTGTTGAAGTGAGAACGATGGACAAGACCTACAACCCCGAGCAGATCGAACAACGCTGGTATCCCTTCTGGGAAGACAAGGGCTGCTTCAAGCCCTCCGGCGAGGGCGAGCCGTTCACCATCCTGCTGCCGCCACCCAATGTCACCGGCACGCTGCACATGGGGCACGCCTTTCAGCACACGTTGATGGACGCACTGATCCGCTACCAGCGGCTCAAGGGTCGGGACACGTTGTGGCAGGTGGGCGTCGATCACGCCGGCATCGCCACCGAGATGGTCGTGACCCGCCAGATCGAGGCCGAAGGGAAGAAGCGCGACGACTTCACACGTGATGAATTCATCGACAAGGTCTGGGACTGGAAGGAGCATTCCGGCTCGACCATCACCTCGCAGATGCGCCGCCTGGGTGCCTCGGCCGACTGGTCGCGCGAGCGCTTCACCATGAACCCGGACCTGTCCGAGGCCGTGGTCGAGACCTTCGTTCGCCTGTACGAGGAAGACAAGATCTACCGCGGCCCGCGCCTGGTCAACTGGGACCCTGTCCTCAAGACGGCCATCTCCGACCTGGAAGTGGTCAACAGCGAGGAACAGGGCAAGCTCTGGTCGATCCGCTATCCGCGCACCGACGGCCAGGGTGATGTCATCGTCGCCACCACACGCCCCGAAACGATGCTGGGCGATGTGTGTGTCGCCGTGCATCCCGACGACGAGCGCTACGCCGACCTGGTCGGCAAGACCGTCGAACTGCCGCTGACCGGGCGCGAGATTCCCGTGGTGGCCGACGAGTACGTCGACATGGAATTCGGCACCGGCTGCGTCAAGATCACGCCGGCGCACGATTTCAATGACTGGGAAGTGGGCAACCGGCACGATTTCGAGCCGATCAACATCTTCACGCCCACCGCCGAGATCAACGATAACGCGCCCGAGGCTTATCGTGGACTGGACCGCTTCGAGGCCAGGGCCCGCGTTATCGAGGACCTGAAAGCGGCCGACCTGCTGGTCGAGGAAAAGCCCCACACGCTGATGGTGCCCCGCGGTGACCGCTCGGGCCAGATCATCGAACCCTTCCTGACCGACCAGTGGTTCGTCCGGATGGATGAACTCGGCAAGATCGGACTGGACGCCGTCGAATCCGGCCAGGTCGAGTTCGTGCCGCCGAACTGGATCAACACCTACCGGCACTGGATGGAAAACCTGCAGGACTGGTGCATCTCGCGCCAGCTGTGGTGGGGCCATCGCATTCCGGCCTGGTACGACGCCGACGGCAAGATCCTTGTCGGACGCAGCGAAGACGAAGTGCGCCAGAAAAACGACCTGGCCGATGACGTCAAACTCAGCCGGGACGAAGACGTTCTCGAAACCTGGTTCTCGTCGGCGCTGTGGGCGCATTCGACACTGGGTTGGCCCGACGAGAAAAGAATGCAATCGGAAGGCTTCGACCGCTACCTGCCCACCTCGGTGCTGATTACCGGCTTCGACATCATTTTCTTCTGGGTTGCACGGATGATCATGATGACGAAGCACTTCACCGGCCAGGTGCCCTTCGAGCAGGTCTACATCACCGGCCTGATCCGCGATCGCGACGGCCAGAAGATGTCTAAGTCCAAGGGTAACGTGCTCGATCCGATCGACCTGATCGACGGCATCGAGCTCGACGCGCTGGTGGAGAAGCGCACCGCCTCGATGATGCAGCCGCAGAAAGCGAAAGCGATCGAGAAGGCCACCCGCGACGAGTTCCCCGATGGCATCCCCGCCTTCGGCGCTGATGCCCTGCGTTTCACCTTCACCGCCCTGGCCGGTCACGGCCGCGACATCAAGTTCGACCTGGGCCGCTGCGAGGGCTACAGGAACTTCCTGAACAAGCTCTGGAACGCCGCGCGCTTTACCCTGATGAACACCGGCGAAGAGAAGCTGCCAGCACCGGCCGCAGCGGACTATGATGTCCTCTCGCGCTGGATCCGCTCCAGCCTCAGCCGCACGATCAAGGAGGTTGACCAGTCGCTGGCCGACTATCGCTTCGACCTGGCCGCCAGGGCCTTGTACGAATTTGTCTGGCACGAGTTCTGCGACTGGTACCTGGAACTGGCCAAGCCGGCACTGGCCGACGATGCCGACGAAACCGCTGCCCGGGCCACCCGCCACACCCTGGCTACCGTGCTGGAGACCACGCTCCGACTGCTGCATCCATTCGTGCCCTTCATCACCGAAGAGATATGGCAGCGGGTTCGCATCCCTGCCGGCGTCGAGGCAGAAACCATCATGGCCACGCGCTGGCCTGAAGCCGGCAATGTTGATGAGGCTGCCGAAGCCGACGCCGAGTGGCTCAAGTCAGTGATTTCCGCCATCCGCTCCGCACGTACCGAACTCGGCCTTGCACCGGGCAAGCCCATGCCACTGATGGTGCAACTCGGAGACAACGACGATCACGAGCGACTGAATCGCTTTGACTCTCTGATCAAGCGCCTGGCGCGCATCGAAACGATCGAGCGGGTCTCCGACGACCGCGACAGCGGTGACTGTGCGGTGGCGCTGGCCGGCAATCTGCGCATGTTGATTCCGCTGGCTGGCCTGGTCGACATCGGTGAGGAACTGGCGCGGTTGAACAAGCAGCTCGAACGCGAGCAGAAAGGGCTGACCCAGGCCGAAAAGAAACTCGCCAACGAACGCTTCGTCGACAACGCGCCGGCCGAAGTCGTCGAAAAGGAACGTCAGCGCCTGTCGGACCACGAGTCGACAGTCAGCGAATTGACTGCCCAGATCAGCAAACTCGAGAAACTTCAGTAGTTGCGTCGAGCCGCCGGGGCAGCCTTTCGTCGGACAACAGCGGTCCACCCCCTGAGTCGATCCAGCAGCACATAAACGAATGGCACGACGACCAGGCTGATCACGGTCGAGAAGGCCAGTCCACCGATCACGGCCCGCGCCATCGGGAAGTAAGGCGGACCGTCGCCACCAATACGGGTCTGACCCAGAGCCAGCGGAATCATCGCCAGGATGGTCGTGGCGGCCGTCATCAGGATCGGCCGCAAGCGGTCGCGGCCAGCCTGTATGACGGCCTCGTCGCGCGCCATACCGCGGCGGCGCAGGTTATTGACGTGGTCGATCAGCACGATGCCGTTGTTGACCACGATACCCATCAGCACCAGCATGCCGATCATCGCCATCAGCGACATCTCCGTGCCGGTGATGAAGAAGAACCAGAACACGCCGATGAACGAAAACACGATCGAGGTGACGATCGAGGCCGGGAACAGGGTCGACTCGAACAACGCCGCCATGACGATGAAGATCAGCGCGATGGCCAGTAGCATGTTGAAGGCCATTTGCGTCATGGCATCGTTCTCGCGCTGGAATGCCTGGCCAAAACTCCAGCCGTAGCCCGGCGGCAGTGCGACCTGCGCCATCATTTCGCTGATGGCCTCGCGCGCCTCGCCCATCGACAGGTCCGCAAGATTCATGTTCACGTTCACGCTGGTGCGCCGGTCAAGCCGGAAGACGTTGGTCGGCCCGCTCACCGTCTCGAACTCGGCCACCGTGGACAGGGCAACCCGCTCACCGCGGTCGTTGATCAGGGGCAGGCTGGCCAGCTGGGCAGCACTCTGGCGGTCGCCGCCGTGAAAGGCCAGGCGCATGGTCAGTTCACCCTCGGGTCCGCGAAACTCGTTGAGTCGCTCGCCGCGCATGGCCACGGCAATGGCCCGGGCGACCTGCTCGCTCGACAAGCCATGTCGAATGGCACGCTGACGATCGACCCGGACCTGGACCTCTTCGGCTCCTGAAGAGGCGTCCGAACGCACGTCGACCAGACCCTCGACGGTCGCAAGCACCCGTGCGACCTCCTCGGACAGTTCGAACAGGTGGTCACTCGATTCGCCGTACAAGCTCAGGCTCAGCGACTCGTTGCCGCCCCCGCCACCGCGCTGGGGCTCAAAGCTCGGGCGACCGATGGCGATGGCCGGCAGGTTCTCGCGCACCCGCTCGCGGATTCCCTCGTTGGAGATCTCGCGCTCGGGATCGAGGATCAGGGTGGTCTCGGCCCGGTTTTCAGCGTAGTAGCTGTAGAGCGATTCGAAGCCGAATCGCGCCTGGTTGTCGCGCAGGTAGTTTTCGATGCGGTCAACGTCGCGTCGAACGCGCTCGAGAGAATAGGTACCTTCAACGTTGAAGTGCAACATCAGCCGGTCGCCCTCGGCCTGCTGGAACATGTTGGTCTTGATCTGGCTCAGCGGCACTGCGGCACTGGCCAGCAGCACGAACACGCCCAGTGCCGTCGTCCAGCGGCGCCGCAGGCTGAAGGCCAGTACGCCGGCGTAAGCATCGGTCAGGCGGTTGAGCCAGCCACCCGCCTTCGGCGCCGGCGGGGCCGGCACTTTCAGGGTGAGCAGCGGAATGATGGTCTGGGCGATCAGCAGCGAGGCGATCAACGCCACCGTGATGGCGTAAGCCACGAAGGACAGGAAGGCCGTGATCTCGTTCTGGGCACCGAAGATATTGGGCAGGAAGACGATGATGGTCGTCAGCGTGCCGGCCGTGACCGCCATGGCCACCTCGCGTACGCCGATCAGGGTGGCCCGCCCCGGCTGGTCGGGGAAACGCTGGCGGCAACGATAGATACTTTCGGTCACCACCACCGCATTGTCGACCAGCATGCCGATGGCCAGCATCAGACCCATCATGGTCAGGATGTTGAGCGAGAGGCCCAGGAAGTACATGGCGCCGAAGGTGATCAGGATGGCCGTGGGTACCGACAGCATCACGATCAGCGTGGTCGCCCACTGACGCAGGAAGACATAGAGCACCACCATCGACATCAGCGCCCCGAGCAGGCCAGCCAGGGCGAGGTCCTTGAGCGACTGCACCACACCTTCGGCCTGACTGAACAGGACGAACAGATTGATGCCTTCCATCTCGGGCAGTTCGTTGATCGCGTCGATCTCTTCGAGCACGGCGTCCGAGACTTCAACCAGGTTGGCCCCGCTCTCAGAGAAGATATTGACGCCCACGGCGAATTGGCCGTCGAGCAGGCGCTCGTAGCGGCGCGGCGGTGACTCGACGCTGACCTCGGCGATATCGCCCAGGCGCAGACCTCGGTCGTTGACGGGTAAGCGACGTATCTCGTCGATGTCGGCAAAGGTACCCAGCGGTGTGACGCGAATGCGCCGGCCGGCATTCTCGTCGTCGACATACCCGGCCGAAACGGAGAAATTGGCGCCACGCAGGCGCTCCCGCAGTGCGTTGAGATCGATGCCGTGCGCGGCCACGCGGTCAGCGTGCAGCAGGATACGAACCTCGCGCGGTTCGACGCCGTCGATTTCGACGCTGGCCACACCCTCGATCCGCTCCAGCCGCCGGCGAACATTGCGATCGAGCAGCTCCCAGGCATCGCTCAGGTCACGCTGGGAGCCGATACGCAGGCCCAGGATGGGGTCGTTGGAACTGGTGAAGCGCCGCACGAAGACCCGGTCGACATCGTCGGGCAGGCGGTGGCGGATGCCGTCGATCTTGTCCATCGCCTCGACCCCGCGCGCGTCCATGTCGGCATCCCAGTCGAAGAACACGAACAGGGTCACGTTGTCCTGCCCGACATTGGTGATCATGCGCTGGATACCCGCCATGGTCGCCAGCGCCTCCTCGACCGGCCGGGCGATGAGCTGCTCGACCTCTTCCGGCGAGCTGCCCGGATAGGGCACCTCGATCATCATGCCGGGAAAGTCGACGTCCGGAAAGAACTCCAGCGGCAGCAGACGCGATGCGATCAGGCCGAACACCGCCAGGCTCACGAACACCATGCAAGTGGTGACCGGGCGGCGAATGGCCAGGCGCGGAAGCCGGTTCATCGTGCTGGCGCGGCGGCTGGAGTCGCCTGGACGTCGGCATCCGTACGGCGCCGGTCGAGCAGGCTGTAGACCACCGGAATCACGACCAGGGTCAGGGCCGTCGACAGCAGCAGGCCGCCGATGACCGCAATCGCCATGGGCGCGCGCATTTCCGCACCCTCGCCCAGCCCGATTGCCAGCGGCAGCAGACCCAGGGCAGTGGTCAGCGTGGTCATCACGATCGGTCTCAGGCGCGCCCGCCCGGCCTCGACAATGGCTTTCTCGCGCACCATGCCCTCGGCCCGCAGCTGATTGATGCGCGTGACCAGCACGATGGCGTTGTTGACGACGATGCCAGCGAGCATGATCACGCCGATGAACACCACTACCGACAAGGTCGTGCCGGTCAGCCACAGCGCGAACACCGCGCCGGTGAGCGCCAGTGGAATACTCAGAAGAATCACGAAGGGATGCAGCAAGGACTCGAACTGCGAGGCCATCACCAGGTAGACCAGGAACACCGCCAGGGCCAGGGCCAGCAGCAGCGAGCGGAAGGCGCGTTGCATCTCGTCACTCTGACCGGCCACGCGAACGCTGATGCCGCGCGGCATGGGCACGCCGGCAATGATCTCGCGCGCGGCTTCAGCGGCCGAACCCAGATCGCCGAAGCTGGCTTCGGCCGAGATCACGGCGACCCGCTGCTGGCCGACGCGGCGGATTTCGCCCGGGCCGACGGCAATATCGATATCGGCCACCGAGTCGAGTGTCACGGGCCGCTCGGCGCCGGGATTGACCACCAGCTGCCCGATACGCTCGGGCGAGGCACGTTGCTCGTCGAGCACCCGCACGCGCACGTCGATTTCACGCTCGCGCCAGCTGTAGCGCGTGGCCACATCGCCGCGCACCTGTCGAACCACGGTGTCGGCGATCTGATCGGCTCTGAGCCCCAGCCGGGCGGCGCGCTCGTGGTCGAAGCGGATGCGGATTTCGGGATAGCCCTGCTCGGCCGATGAACGCACGTCGGCAAAGCGTGGTGACTCGGCCATGCGCGAGGCGATCCGGGTCGCCACCGCGCGTAATTCTTCTAGTTCATAGCCGGCCACTTCCACCTCCAGCGGCGTGGCCAGGGTAAACAGTTCGGGCTGGCCGATGCTGTAGTCCACGGCGGGACGCTCGTCCAGGTAGCGGCGCAGGGCGGCCTGTACCGCCTCGCCGTCCGAGCCTGGCTTGAGCACGACATTGAGCGTCGCACGGTGTTCGCCGGCTTCCTCGGGGTTGGCGTCCATGCGGTCGCCGGTACCGACCAGGGCATCGGTGCGCTCGACCTCGGGCCATTGGCGCGCCACGGCAGCCAGGCCGGCAACCATCTGCCCGGTCTGCTCCAGCGGCGTACCGGCGGAGAGCGCGAGTTCAACACGAAACTCACCCTGATCCAGGGCCGGCACCAGTTCCATGCCCAGCCGCGGCAGCAGGAAGAGCGCGAGGGCAAACAGGCCCAGCGCCAGCAACAGCGTCCGACCCCGTTGTCTCAGGGAAGCTTCAAGGACCGGTGGATACCTGCGCGAAAGCAGGTCATAGCCGCGGTTGAACACGGCCACCAACGGCCTCAACGCCAGACCGAGCAGCTTGGAAAGCCCTCGGAACGACCCGCCGACACCGCGCGTGATCAGCACGGCCAGCCATGTGAACGCCGATTGCGCACGCGAGCGCAGGCGGGCCAGCCGGCCGTCGGGAGGCACACGCTGGGTATCGTTGCCTTGCGGCAAGTCACCGCCGGCGCGATTGCGCGGCTGCTCCCCCAGAGAAGCCAGCATCGGGATCAGGGTCAGCGCGACCGCCAGCGAGACCAGCAGCGCGAACGTGACGGTCAGCGCCTGATCGCGGAACAGCTGCCCGGCAATGCCGTCGACGAAGGCCAGCGGCAGAAACACGGCAATGGTCGTGAGCGTGGCGGCCACCACGGCCCCGGATACCTCGCCGGCGCCCTCGCGGGCGGCGGCGATCAGGCCCAGTCCCTGCTCGCGCTTGGCGGCGATGTTCTCCAGCACCACGATGGCGTTGTCGACCAGCAGACCGATGGCCAGGGCAATGCCGCCCAGGGACATGATGTTGAGCGTGAGACCGGCGCCGTACATGGCCGCGAAGGTGGCGATCACCGATATGGGAATCGCCAGGCCGACCACGACCGTTGCGCGCGCGCTCTTGAGGAACAGGTAGAGCACGCCGATGGCCAGCAGTCCACCGAACAGCGCGGCCTGAACCACTTCGTTGATGGCGCTGCGAATGAACACCGACTGGTCGTAGACGCGCGTCAGCGCCAGGTCGGCGGGCAGACCGGCGCGAATCGATTCCATACGTCGTTCGACGGCCCGGGCCACGGACACCACGTTGGCATCACCTTCCCGGTACAGCGCCAGTTCCACCATCTCCTGACCGTCGACCCGCGTAATGGCGTCGCGCTCGCGCCAGCCCTCGCGGACCTCGGCGATATCGCGCAGGTAGATCGGTTCACCGTCGCGGCTGGCGACAATCAGGCCGGCAATTTCCTCGACCGTTTCGAACTCGTTGATCGTGCGCACCAAAAACTGGCGCGTGCCCTCTTCGAGCCGCCCGCCGGAGAGATTGATGTTTTCGGCCCGCAGACGATTGGCCACTTCGGCCGGTGCGAGATTCAGTTGGGCCAGGCGGTACTGGTCGAGCAGCACCTGGATCTCGTCCTCCAGGCCACCGGAAACCGTGATGGCGGCCACGCCTTCGATCGACTCCATGTCCTTCTTGAGCCGCTCATCAGCGTGCCGGCGCAGGATGCGCAGGGTGGCGAACTCGTCCGTTTCGTCGGCCGGCAGGATGCGGCTGGAGGCATCGGCCTCGCGCGCGGCCTCGGAAGTATCGCGTGACAGGGCGAAGCGCATGACCGGTTCGGTCGAGGGATCGAAGCGCAACAACAGCGGTCGCTCGGCCTGCAGCGGCAGGGTCAGGCGCTCGATGCGTTCGCGCACATCGATAGCGGCGCGATCCATGTTGCTGCCCCAGGCGAATTCGAGGGTCACGTCCGACTGGCCGGTGCGCGAGATCGAGCGCACGCGCCGCACGCCCTGGACCACGCCGACCACTTCCTCGATGGGGCGGGTGACGAGATTCTCGATCTCGCCCGGTGCCGCCCCGGCGAACTCGGTGCGCACGGTCAGGGTCGGATAGGCCAGGTCGGGCAACAGGCTGACATCGAGCCGGGAGAGCGAGACCAGTCCGAACAGCAGCACCGCCAGGGTGAACATGGCAACCGTCACCCGCCGGCGCGTGGCCAGTCGAATGAGATTCATGACGAAGTGTCCACCGCTTCGGTGTGCTCGGCGACCGCCTGTTCGCTCAGGGCCTGCGGCGGCTCGTCATCGAGCACCTGGACGCGTGCACCGCTTCGAAGGCTGGCCTGCCCGGTCACGACCACCGATTCGCCCGGTTCGATACCCGCGACGATCTCGTAATCGCCGTTGTTGCGATAGCCGACTTCCACGTTGCGCCGCTGGGCCTCGCCGTCGGCAACGACAAAGACAGAAGCCTCGCCATCCTCGATCAGCACGGATTCCACCGGCACCAGCACGGCCTGCTCGCGGCGGTCGTAGACGATATCGAAGCGGCCAAACATGCCCGGGCGCAATCGACCGGACGGGTCGCGCAATTCCACCGTGACCCTGAAGGTCCCCGAGTCGGCATCGATCACCGGGCTGATGCGATCGATTACGCCCACGAAGCGCTCGCCCGGGAGGGCGTCGGCGCTGAGTGCGGCGACCTGGCCCGGTGCCAGGCGCGCCAGCTCGCGTTCGGGCACGTGCAGAGTCGCCAGCAGGGGATCGAGCGCGGTGACGCGAAATGCCGGCTCGCTGGTCGAAACCATGTTGCCGACCTTGATCATCCGCTCGGAAACCACCCCGTCGATGGGCGAGGTGATGGCGGTGTAGGACAACTCCAGGCGGGCCAGCTCATGCGCCGCCTGCTGCGCCTCGAACTGATACTGCAGTCGCTCGAAGGCCTCGGTGCTGATCATGTCGCGCTCGTGCATTTCGCGCTGGCGCTCAAGGTCCTGGCGCAGCCGCCGAAGATCCGCCTCGGCGCGGGCCAGCTCCAGCTTCAGCCGCTCGTCATCGATGCGTGCGAGCACATCGCCGGCGGCGACCATGTCGCCCTCCTCCACCGCCAGGGCGGTAATACGCCCACCAACGCGCGGCACCACCGCCGCCTCGCCGTCAGCCTCGAGCGTGGCCGTGGACGAATAGAACGCCTCGATGGCGTCCTGGCGGGCAGCGACCGCCTCGACCGGAACTGTGGACGTTTCCTCGCTTTCTTCGTCCTCGTCGGAAGGACCATTTGATCCGCAGGCCGTCGCCAGGCCCAGGCTCGCGACCAGCAGGAATAGCAGCGTCTTGTTGTTCATTCGACTCGCCCCGAAGTGGCAACCTAGTGTGTTGGTGAACTATAACACCAGGATGGTGCACTTCCATGGGCCAAAGGTCATGGTCGGTCGACCCGAGGAGCCGAATTCCTGCTAACTATTTATATGCATCACCATTACCACTGCATCCTCGCGGCCTTCTTTGGCGGGATAGTAGCCCGGCCGACGGCCGATGATGCGAAAGCCGCTGCCTCGGTACAGGGCGACGGCGGCCTTGTTACTCGGGCGGACCTCCAGGAACATCCGGTCCGCCCCACCCAGGCTCGCCTCGCGCATCAGGAAATCCAGCAGCAGGGCAGCCAGACCGCCGCGACGGTAATCCGGATGAACGCACAGATTGAGCAGATGGGCCTCGTCAATCGGCTGCGAAACGATGCCATAGCCAGCGATTGCCGTATCGACTTCGAGCACATGGCAGCCATACTTGACCCGGAGACAGTCCTGGAAGATACCGCGTGTCCAGGGGTAGGGATAAGAACGCTGTTCGATCTCGTTGACCGCATCGAGATCTCCGCGCGTCATGGCGCGGATTTCGACGGCCGGTTTGAGAATGGCGGCCATCAGCTCTCCAGTTCCGCTGAAAGCAGCTGCCACAGGTGCTTGCGTGCATCTGCGGCGGTCGCCAGTTGGTCGAGGCCGGGCGCGACCAGCACGGTATCCGGCAGATTGCGGCCAGGCACGTCACCGAAAGCGAGTACCCGGCGAATACCACGCGTTTCAAGCTGATCGACCCCGACGCCGGCTGAATCTGAATGCGCCCACTGTCCGAAACGGCAGCGCCCGGTGCCAATGGCGGCCTGGATATCGTCAAGCAAACGGCCGTGACGGCCGTCCCAGGGTGAATCCTGCACCAGCAGCCAATCGCCGTCGCCGGATGCGAGTCGCAAGCGCGGTGATAAACCACTGACCGACTCCGCATGGCGGGGCTGAGCAACCTCGGGCTCAGCCTGCGAAGCGGGCCGGGCCCGGCTACGCAGCACCCACAGATCGATTCCCAGCTCGGTCAGACGTGCACGCGAGGCGGCGTCGGGCAGCGGCATGGCTCAGCCCTCCCGGCGCCGGCGCGAACGCTGGCGGGCCCGGCCACGGATGGTCACCACCGGCCCCGACAGCACGTATAGCAGGCCGACGGTCAGCAGCACGGCCGGCAGGTCGATGGCCAGCAACACCAGCAGCACCAAAAGCACGAAGATCCAGGCAAACGGTACGCGATCGCGGCTCGGACCGGCCTTGAAACTGTAGTAGCGCACCCGCGAGACCATCAGCGTGCCAAGCAGGATGGTCACGACCAGCAAGGGCCAGGCGACCAGCTGCGGATCGATCTCGCGGTCGACCGAGAACCAGACGATGGCCACCAGCATGCCGGCAGCCGCCGGGCTGGCCAGCCCCTGGAAATAGCGCTTGTCGGCCACGCCGGCCTGGGTATTGAAGCGCGCCAGGCGCAGGGCGGCGCAGGCGGCAAAGAAGAAAGCGCCGAGCCAGCCGGCCTTGGCCGCCACGGTGTCGGGCTGACCGAGCGTATCCAGTGTCCAGGTGAACACCAGGATGGCAGGCGCCAGACCGAAGGAAACCATGTCGGAGAGCGAGTCGTACTGCACGCCAAACTCCGACTGCGTGCCGGTCAGACGCGCCACCCGCCCGTCCAGACCATCGAGCAGCCCGGCGATCACGATCGCGATGCAGGCGGCCACCGGCTCGTCTCCGATGGCCGAAACCATGGCGAAAAAGCCGGCCATCAGCGCGCCGGTGGTCAGCGCGTTGGGCAGCAGGAAGGCGCCGCGAGGGGGCGTCGGTTCGGGTTGTTCGTCTCGCGCCATGGTGACTCGGCCGTTTCCGCTTAACGATCAGGGCGCCAAGAATAGCATTCCGCCGCCTCGATCCGCTCACCGCCCGGCGGACCGACGGGCGTGAAACCTTCCTGCCTGATAGAATTCCCTGCTTTGCCAGAAGCCGCCACAACAGGCCCGATTCAATGAAGACTTCCAGCTTCCATCTCGCCACGCTCCGCGAAGTTCCGGCCGATGCCGAGATCGTCAGCCACCAGCTGATGCTGCGTACCGGCATGATCCGAAAACTCACCTCCGGGATCTACTCCTGGACGCCGCTGGGCCTCAAGGTCCTCCGCAAGGTCGAACAGGTCGTGCGTGAGGAAATGGACGCCGCCGGCGCGCTCGAAATGCTGATGCCCGCCATTCAGCCGGCTGAGCTGTGGGAAGAGACCGGCCGCTGGGAAGATTTCGGTCCGCTGCTTCTGAAGATCACCGACCGCGCCGGGCGCGAGTTCGCCTTCGGCCCGACCCACGAGGAAGTGATTACCGAGTTCGCCCGTGCCGAGCTACGCTCGTACAAGCAACTGCCGATCTGTTTCTACCAGATCCAGTCGAAGTTCCGCGACGAGATCCGGCCGCGCTTCGGGGTGATGCGAGCCAGAGAGTTCCTGATGAAGGACGGCTACTCCTTCCACATGAGCGACGAGAGCCTGGCTGAGTACTACCAGGTGATGTTCGATACCTACTGGCGCATCTTCGAGCGCCTGGGCCTGAAGTTCAAACCGGTCAAGGCCGACTCGGGCGCCATCGGCGGCGCGGTCAGCCATGAATTCCACGTCCTGGCCGACTCGGGCGAGGACGCCATCGCCCATGTCCCTGGTGGCAGCTATGCCGCCAACGTCGAGCTGGCCGAGGCGGTGGCCATCGGCGAACGTGCTGAACCAAGCGAGGAAATGCGCCTGGTCGACACACCCGAAACCAAGACCATTGCCGCGCTCGTCGAGCAGTTCGAGCTGCCGATCGAAAAGACTGTCAAGACCCTGGTGGTCGAAGCCAGCGAGGACTGCGAGGCCGATTTCGTGGCGCTTTTGGTGCGCGGCGATCACGAACTCAACGCGGTCAAGGCCGAGAAACATCCGATGGTTGCCGCGCCACTGCGCATGGCGACCGAAGCCGAGATCCGCGAAGCGATCGGCGCCGGTCCCGGCAGCCTCGGCCCCATCAAGTTACCCCTCCCTTGCATCATCGACCGCCAGGTCGCCGTGATGAGCGATTTCGGCGCTGGCGCCAATATCGATGACAAGCACTACTTCGGCATCAACTGGGAACGCGACGTCGCCCTGCCCGAGGTCACCGACCTGCGCAACGTCGTCGCCGGGGATCCCAGCCCGGAAGGTGACGGCAAGCTCGAGATCATCCGCGGCATCGAGGTCGGCCACATCTTTCAGCTCGGCCGCAAGTATTCCGAGTCGATGAACGCCGTGGTGATGGACGAGGATGGCCGCGCCGTGCATCCGACCATGGGCTGCTACGGCATCGGCGTGTCGCGCATCGTCGCCGCCGCCATTGAACAGAACCACGACGAGGCCGGCATCATCTGGCCCGAGCCGATGGCCCCTTTCCAGGTCGCCATCCTGCCGGTCAACGGCCACAAGTCCCACCGGGCCCGCGAACAGGCCGAGAAATTCTACGAGGAACTCACCGCCGCCGGCATCGAGGTGCTGATGGATGACCGGCCGCTACGCCCCGGCGTGATGTTCGCCGACGCCGAGCTGATCGGCATCCCGCATCAGCTGGTTATCGGTGACCGGGGACTCGACAAGGGCATTGTCGAGTACCGTCGCCGTGGTGGTGAAGCGCGTGACGTGCCGCTCGGCGAGGTCCTGTCGCTGTTTAGCTGATCGGTTGCTCCTCGCCAGCACGCCGCATCCACACATCGCGCTGCGGGAAGGGGATCTCGATACCCGCCTCGTTGAGCGCCTTGTAGATGGTCATGTACAGCTGATGGCTGACCATTCCGCGTTCGGACGGGTGGTTGACCCAGCACAGCAGTTCGAAATCCAGACTGGAATCGCCGAAGCCGCGCATGCGAACGCGCGGGTTCGGGTCCTTGCAGACGGTGTCGTGTTCGCTGGCGACTTGCTCGAGCAATTCGACCACCTCGTCGACGTCGCTGCCGTAAGCCACGCCGACCTTGATGCGGATGCGGAACTTGACCCACTTGCCGCCCGACTCGTTGTAGATCTGCGAGTTGGCCATCATCGAGTTGGGCACGGTGATCTCGACATCGTCGCGGGTCAGGATGCGCGTGGAGCGGATGCCGACCTTGGTGATCTCGCCGCGCTCGCCGGTGTCGAGCACCACGTAGTCGCCCAATTTGTAGGGCGCGTCGGCAATGATGAAGAAGCCGGCGAACAAATTGGCCAGGGTGTCGCGGGCGGCAAAGCCTACGGCAATGCCGATCACACCCGCCGAAGCCAGCCAGGCGGTCGGGTTGATATTCCACACCAGCAGCAGTGCGTAGGCGGCAGCACCGACCACGATCACGGTCAGGGCCAGGTCGAACATCGGGATGGTGCGCTCCTCGACGATCGGAAAACGCTGGCGAATCTTCCCGAGCAACTCGAGTCCGAGATGGCCGGCACGCAGGGCCGAAATCATCAGTCGCAGGGTCAGCACGCTAAGCAGGATACGGATGACGATCTGCTCGACCCGCTCGTTGAGACCGAGCACCTGTACGGCCAGCACCACCGCAACATAGGACACCAGCAGTGCGGCCACATTGGCGCCGATGCGCAGCAGGCGCTCGTCCAGGTCGGTGGGGGTGCGAGCGGTCACCTTGCCGCCCCAGAACAGGATCACGGCACGACCGACCAGAGCCAGGCCGACCCCGACCAGCACGATCACCAGGGCCAGAACGGGTGGATAGGCGGCCAGAAAATCCCAGGCGATGCGCGCCTGATCCGGCAGCCAGGCCGGTGCCTCGGCGGTCAGAACCTGCTCGGACTCGTTCATTCAGCGTCTCCCTCGCTCTGATCGACAGTCATTCTATACCGGCCGCGTGGACAGGCCTTTCATAGCAATCGGGAATTGTGTCGAGCGACGCGGGCAGGTATAATTGACGGGATTTGCCCGGCCAACTGGCCACGGCGATCGAAAATACACACGCTGATCGACACATGCGGCGGGGTTGTCCCGGACTTCAATCCTGGATCGCTGCATGGGATCAAGCGGAGGCCAAAACCCCGGACAAGACGTGCACCACCGAAACATACCCGAACCGAACGGGGTGTTCGTCGCGTCCACCGACAACGGAGAATTGTCATGCCCAACGTCACCATGCGCCAGATGCTCGAAGCAGGCGTGCATTTCGGACACCAGACCCGCTACTGGAACCCGAAGATGGAACCCTACATCTTCGGCGCCCGCGGCAAGATTCACATCATCAACCTCGAAGAGACCATGCCGCTGCTCAAGGAGTCGCTCGACTACCTGAGCCGGCTGGCCAGCCGTCGCGGCACGGTGATGTTCGTCGGCACCAAGCGCGCCGCCAGCCAGGCCATTGCCGAAGAGGCCGAGCGCTGCGGCATGCCGTATGTCTCACATCGCTGGCTCGGCGGCATGCTGACCAATTTCCGCACCGTGCGCGGCTCCATCAACCGCCTCAAGGAACTCGAGGCGATGGAAACCGACGGTTCCTTCCAGAAGCTGGTCAAAAAGGAAGTGCTGGAGCGCACGCGCGAGCGCGAGCGACTCGAACGCAGCCTGGGCGGGATCAAGAACATGAATGCCCTGCCCGACGCCATGTTCGTGATCGACGTTGGCCACGAGGACATCGCGGTCGCCGAAGCACGCAAGCTCGGCATTCCGGTCGTCGCGGTCGTCGACACCAACCATAACCCGGACAACATCGACTACGTCATTCCGGGCAACGACGACGCCATCCGCGCCGTACGCTTGTACGCCCAGCTGGCCGCCGACGCCATCCTGGAAGGCCGCGCCTCGGTACCGCAGGCGGGCGAAGGCGCCGACGACGAGTTCGTCGAGCTCGACGCGCAGGGCAATCCGATCAAATCCGAAAAGCCGGCGCCGAAGAAGGCCGTGACCAAGAAGGCAGCCAAGAAGAAAGCAGCAGCCAAACCGGCCGCGGCGGAGAAGCCAGCCGAAGCGCCGGCCGCCAGGACCGAGACCCCGGCCGAGGAAAAGCCTGAAGTGAAGCCTGAAGAGAAGGTCGAAGCCAAGGCTGAAGAGAAGGTCGAAGCGAAGGCTGAAGCCAAGGCCGAAGAAAAGACCGAAGAAACTGACAAGGAAGCGACCGAAGCGGCGCCGAAAAAGAAGGCTGCCAAGAAAAAGGCGAGCAAGAAGACCACCAAGAAGAAGGCGAGCAAGAAAAAGGCCGCAAAGAAAAAAGCCGCCAAGAAGGCCGCAGCGAAGAAAACCGCAGCCAAGGCCGATGACGGCGATTCCTGAGTCAGACCGAATTCGTGAAGGAGCTTTAGTAAAGCCATGAGTATTTCTGCAGCACAAGTGAAGGAACTGCGCGAACGCACCGGCGCCGGCATGATGGAATGCAAGAAGGCGCTGGTCGAGACCGGCGGCGACATGGATGCCGCCATTGAGCAATTGCGCAAGAGCGGTCTGGCCAAGGCCGACAAGAAGTCCGACCGCGTGGCCGCCGAGGGCGTGATCGTGATGGCCGAATCCGCCAATCGCGCCGTCCTGGTGGAAATCAACTGCGAGACCGACTTCGTTGCCAAGGACGACAACTTCCGTCGCTTTGCCGACGAGGTGGCGAGCCTGGCAGTCCAGGTCGATGACGTCGACGCGCTCAACGCCGCCAACACCAAGGACGGCCAGAGCGTGGCCGAAGCGGCCAAACAGCTCGTCGCCAAGCTGGGCGAAAACATTCACGTGCGGCGCATGGCCGCACTGGAAACCAGCGGCACGCTCGGCGGTTACATTCACGGTGGCCGCATCGGCGTGCTGGTGGCGATCGAAGGCGGCGACGAAGAACTGGCGCGCGACCTGGCCATGCATGTTGCCGCGCTCAATCCCGACTACCGCGATGCCGAGGATGTGCCGGCCGAGGTCATCGACAGCGAAAAGCAGATTCTCGTCGCCCAGGCCGAGGAAAGCGGTAAGCCACCGGAAATCGTCGAGAAAATGGTCAGCGGCCGCCTCAACAAGCGCCTGGCCGAACTGACGCTGACCGGCCAGCCCTTCGTCAAGGACGGCGATGTTACCGTCGGCAAGCTGCTCAAGAGCAAGGGTGCGAACGTGGAAGGCTTCGTCCGGCTCGAGGTGGGCGAAGGCGTAGAAAAGAAAGAGGCCGACTTTGCCGCAGAGGTAATGGAGCAGGCACGCGGTAACTGACAAGCACACCGAGCAGGGAGAAAGCTGAAGATGGAAGAGAACACCCACTACCAACGGGTATTGCTCAAGATCAGCGGCGAAGCCCTGCTCGGTGAGCTCGACTACGGCATCGATCCCAAGGTCTCCTCGCGCATCGCGCGCGAGGTGGCCGAGGTGGTCGACACCGGCGTGCAGATCGGTATCGTCATCGGCGGCGGCAACATCTTCCGCGGCAAGGGCCTGGCCGCCTCCGGCATCGACCGCATCACCGGCGACCACATGGGCATGCTGGCCACGGTCATGAACGCCCTGGCCCTGCAGGACGCGCTCGAGAAGGCCGGGGTCACCACGCGCGTGATGTCGGCGGTTTCCGTACGCGACGTCTGCGAGGATTACATCCGCCGGCGCGCCGTGCGTCACCTCGAAAAGGGCCGCGCCGTGATCTTCGCCGCCGGCACCGGCAATCCCTTCTTCACCACAGACACGGCAGCGAGCCTGCGCGCGATCGAGGTCGGGGCCGACGTGATGATCAAGGCAACCAAGGTCGACGGCATCTACTCGGCCGATCCGGTCACCGACAGCAAGGCAACCCGCTATAACCGGATCAGCTATGATGAAGTCATCGAGCGCAAGCTGCAGGTGATGGACACCAATGCCATTGTCCTGTGCCGCGACCAGTCGATGCCGATCCGCATCGTCAACCTCGGCCGCGGCGGCGAACTCGGTCGGGTCATTCGCGGGGACGATGTCGGTACGCTGGTAAGCTGACCTTTCGGGAGCTGCGCCAGCGTTCGAGGGCGACTACAATCAGCAACCGGCTTCAATTCCATTCGGCCCGCAACGGCGGTGAACGACGAGGTAAGACATGCTCAATGAAATCAGGAAAGATGCCGACAGCCGCATGGCCAAGAGCATCAGCGCACTGAAGGCCGAACTGGCCAAGATTCGCACCGGGCGGGCGCATCCCAGCCTGCTCGAACACATCACGGTCGACTATTACGGCACTGAAGTACCGCTCAATCAGGCCGCAAACGTCAACATCGAAGATGCCCGCACCTTGAGCGTCGTGCCCTTCGACAAGTCCATGGTGCAGAAGGTCGAGAAAGCCATCATGACATCCGACCTGGGCCTGAACCCGGCCACCTCCGGCGCCAATATCCGGGTACCGCTGCCGGCCCTCAACGAGGAGCGGCGGGCCGAACTGGCCAAGGTCGTCCACGCCGAGGGCGAGCACGCCAAAATCGCGATCCGCAACATCCGCCGTGACGCCAACAGCCAGCTCAAGGACTACCTCAAGGAAAAGGAGCTGAGCGAGGATGACGTCCGTCGCGGCGAAACGCAGGTCCAGGAGCTTACCGACAAGTATGTCGGCCAGGTCGACGAACTGGTGTCGGCCAAGGAACAGGAGCTGATGGAAATCTGATCTTGTCCGACTTACCGAGACAGCCTCAAATCCTGCCACAACATGTCGCCATCATCATGGATGGCAACGGTCGCTGGGCGCTGCGCCAGGGCAAACCGCGCTCGGCCGGCCACGAAGCCGGCTCGGAAGCGCTCAAGCGCACCATCCAGGCCGCCCACGAGCGCGGCATTGCCACACTGACGGTTTACGCCTTTTCGAGCGAGAACTGGCGCCGACCGCGCAGCGAAGTCCGCCAGCTGCTCGATTTGTTCCTGCGCGCACTCAACCGCGAAGTGAGCGAACTCGACAAGCACGGCGTGAAGCTGGTTTTCATCGGTGACCGCAGCGCCTTCAATCGCACCCTGCGGGAAGGCATGCAGCGTGCCGAGCGCAAGACCGAAGGCAATACAAATCTGACCCTGAACGTGGCGGTCAACTACGGCGGTCAGACCGATATCCTGGCGGCCGCAAGAATCCTGGCCGAACAGGCCCGCGATGGCCAGCTCGACCCCGAACAGATCGATCAAGAACGGTTCGAATCGCTGTTGTCGCTGTCCAGCGTCCCGCCGCCGGACCTGTTCATCCGCACCGGCGGCGAACGGCGCCTGTCCAATTTCCTGCTGTGGCAGCTGGCCTACACCGAACTCTATTTCACCGACATCCTCTGGCCGGATTTCGCCGAAGAGCATTTCGATGCCGCACTGGCCGACTTTGCACGCCGCGAACGCCGTTTCGGCGGACTGGGACAAATCCGGAGTGCTTAGAACGCGTGTAGTCACCGCCCTGGTAATCTTCGCTATCGGCCTGATCGGGCTGTTCGCCCTGCCGACCACGGGCTTTGCCATCCTCGCCGGAGCGGTGTTGCCGCTGCTGGGTGGCTGGGAGGCCGCTCGTCTGGCCGGCATCGATCACCCGGCCGGTCGCTGGATCTTTGGAATCGCTTTGGCCCTGACCGCCTTTCTGATCTATTGGGCCGCGCCGGCACCCGACTGGCTGCTCGCCGCCGGTTGCGGCCTGTGGCTCATCAACCTGGCGTGGCTGAGCGTGCCGGCCCGGGGTCGCAGCCCGAAAGCCCCGATCATTGCCTTCAAGCTGGCCGTGCTGGCGCTCGTCCTGCTGGTGGCCTGGCTGGCGCTGGTGCAGTTGCAGGCGCTTTCCCCGTGGCTGGTGCTCCTGCTGTTTGTGATCATTGCCGCAGCCGACACCGGCGCCTACTTCAGCGGCCGGCACTTCGGCGGTGCCCGGCTGGCACCGACCATAAGCCCCGGCAAGACGCGCGCCGGCGCTCTCGGCGGCCTGGCGGCCGCCATCATTCTCACACCACTGGCTGCACAGATCCTTCCCGACATTCCGTTCAGCGCACTGGTGGCCATGCTGCTGGCCTTCCTGCTTGCCCTGATCTCGATCGGCGGCGACCTGTTCATCAGCCTGCTCAAGCGCCAGCGCGGGCTCAAGGACACGTCCTCCTTGCTGCCAGGCCATGGCGGCATCCTCGACCGGTTTGACAGCATGAGCGCCGTGCTGCCCTTCTTCACCCTGGCTGTGCTTTACGAAGCGGGCTTGCTGATCAGTTGATGCACCCGCATTTAAAGGCACGGACCAGCACTTGCCGGTACAATGCTCTGTCTTCTGAATGCGTCAAACGGCCGGCAACGAACCGGCCCTGGGAATCCTGACCGCACATGTTCGAATTCTTCGGACCGATTCTATGGCTGATCGTGGCTCTCGGGCTGCTGATCACCTTTCACGAGTTCGGCCACTTCTGGGTGGCACGGCGCGCCGGTGTGCGTGTGCTGAGCTTCTCTGTCGGCTTCGGTCCGGCCCTGTTCTCGCGCCGCGACCGCCACGGCACTGAATACCGGGTGGCTGCCATTCCCCTGGGTGGCTACGTCAAGATGCTCGACGAACAGGAGGGCCCGGTTGCGCCGGAAGAGCGCGCGCAGGCCTTCAACCGCAAGACGCTGGGGCAGCGCACGGCCATCGTCGCCGCCGGACCGGCTTTCAACTTCATTTTCGCCATCGCGGCCTTCTGGCTGATGTTCGTTGTCGGCATTCCCGAAACCCGCCCCGTGATCGGCGAGACCGTCGGCCTTGCTGCCGAGGCCGGGCTCGAACGCGAGGACCTGGTGGTGCAGGTCGACGGCGAACCCACCCAGACCTGGACACACGTGCTGCTGGCCATCATGCCGGCCGCCCTCGACCGTGAATCGGTGCAATTGACGGTGGAATCGACCGGCGGACAGCGGCGTCAGGTGCAGCTGCCGCTCGACCGGCTCGGGCCGGACTTCAACGAATCCCGCACCCTGGAAGCCATTGGCATAACGCCCTGGCGGCCCGATCTGCCGCCGGTCATCGGGCAGGTCAGCGCGGACAGCCCAGCTGCAGGCGCCGGACTGCAGGCCGCCGATCGCATTCGCGCCATCGAAGGCGAGCCCGTCGAGGGTTGGCGCGATGTCGCTCGCCTGATCCCGGAATTGGGTGTCGGCGCCGACGGCCAGCCCAGGGCCCTTGCGATGCGCGTGGAACGCGACGGCCGCGAGCTGCAACTGGAGATGACGCCGCGGATCGAGGACGGACGACCGATTGTCGGCATCCAGTCACCGCCGCCGGACGAGGCCGCCACGGCTGACATGGAGCGCGCCTTCACGGTGCTGCGACACGGCCCGCTGGCCGCCGTCGGCGAGTCCTTTGCCGAAACCGGCCGGCTGACGGCCGCGACCTTCGGCATGCTCGGCCGCATGGTCACCGGGCGAGCCAGCCTGGAGAACCTGTCGGGGCCGATCACGATTGCCCAAATGGCACACTCGTCAGCGCTGCTGGGCTTTTCACGTTTCCTGTTCTTTCTCGGCCTGATCAGCCTGTCGCTGGCGATCATCAATCTGCTGCCCATTCCAATACTGGATGGCGGCCACCTGATGTATTACCTTGTGGAGTTCGTCAAGGGGTCGCCGGTGTCCGATCAGACCCGGATCGCGGGTCAGTACGTGGGTCTGCTGATGGTCGTGGGCCTGATGGGCCTGGCCATATTTAACGATCTCTTACGCCTTTTTTCCTAAACTGCAGCACGCCCTTGACAGGGGTCATACTGCGACACGAACCCGGAACGTATTTCAAATGAAACGATTTTGTCTGCTGCTGCTGATGCTCGCCGCCACTGGCCTGGCATCAGCCGAGACCTTCCGCATCAGCGACATCCGCGTCGACGGGCTGCAGCGCCTGTCCGAGGGCAACATCTTCAGCTACGTACCCATCGAGGTCGGCGACGAGATGACCCCCGGCCTGGCACGCAGCACCATACGCGACCTGTGGGAAACCGGATTTTTCAACGATGTCAGCCTCTATCGGGACGGTAGCGTCCTGCTCATCGAGGTCGAGGAACGCCCGGCGATCTCCTCGGTCGACATCACCGGAAACCGTCAGATCAAGAACGAAGACCTGATGCCGGCCCTGGCGGGCATCGGCATCGCCGAAGGCGAAATATTCAATCAGCTCGAGCTTGACCGCGTTCGCCAGGAACTGATTCGCCAGTACTACAGCCGCGGCTACTACGCCGTGGATGTCGAGACCCGGGCCACCCAACTGGCTCGAAATCGCGTGGAGTTGGCGATCGAGGTCGAGGAAGGTGACCAGGCGCGTATCCGCCACATTAATATCGTCGGCAATGAAAGCTTTACCGAAAAGGAGTTGCGCGACGATTTCGAGTCCGACAGCAAACTCGGCCTGTTCTTCTGGCGCGGCGCCAACAAATACACGCGTGAAAAGCTGTCGGGCGACCTTGAAGCCCTGCGCTCCTATTACCTCGATCGCGGCTACCTGGACTTCTCGATCGAGTCCACCCAGGTTGCGATCAGTCCGGACAAGCAGGACATTTTCGTCACAGCCAACATCCGGGAAGGTGAAATCTACACCGTCAGCGATGTGGTGCTCACCGGCGAAATGATTCTCGGGGAGGAAACGCTCAGACGCCTGATCATGGTCGAAGCCGGCGACATCTTCTCGCGCAAGGATCTCGAACAAAGCGTCGACAACATCACGTCCGTACTGGCCAACATCGGCTACGCCTTCGCCAACGTCAATCCGATCCCGCGCATCGACCGCGACACGCTCGAGACCGAAATCAACTTTTTCGTCGAACCGGGTCAACGCGTTTATGTTCGCCGCGTCGAGTTTCAGGGTAACGTTCAATCCAAGGATGAAGTGTTGCGGCGCGAAATGCGCCAATTCGAAGGTGCCTGGTTCTCGCAGGCGGCCATCGACCGTTCAAAGGACCGGATTCAGCGGCTCGGCTATTTTGACAATGTCAACGTGGAAACGCCGGCAGTGGAAGGTACCGACGATCAGGTCGACATCATCGTCAGCGTCGAGGAACAACCCTCGGGCAGTTTCCAGATCGGCCTCGGCTACTCACAGATCCAGGGAATCATCGCTTCCATTCAGGTCCAGCAGGACAACTTCCTGGGCTCTGGCCGGCGCGTCGGCTTCGGCGTGAGCCACAGCCGGATCGTGTCGCAGGCACAGATCAACTACACCAACCCCTACTACACGGACAATGGTGTTTCACGCGGCTTCTACGCCCGCTACACCGAATTTGACCAGGGCGATGCCAATATTTCCTCGTTCTCCACGAGCCAGGCCGCCGCGGGCGTCAATTACGGCTTTCCAATCACTGAACGGGACTTCATCCGCCTGGGTGCGGCGGCGCAGAGCGTGGACATCAACCTGCCGGCAAGCCTGGTGCCGATCGACCCGGACGATCCCGACAGTGAGTTGATCGTCCGCGTACCGGCCAGTCGCCCGCTGGGCATCACCCTCGACGAAAACAAGGACGGTTTCCTGTCCAGCGAAGAGCGCGGCGTGACCACCTACCGGATCGACGGCACCTGGTCGCGCGACAGCCGCAATCACTACCTCAACCCAACGCGCGGTTCACTGCACCGCCTGGGTTTGGAGGTTTCGCTGCCGGGCAGCACGCGCGATTTCTACCGCTTCACCTACCGCTTCCGCAAGTACTGGCCCATCGGCACCAGCGGCATGGCCTTCAGCGTGCGTGGCGACGCAGCCTACGGCGACGCCTACGACGATTACGATGACCGGCTGGCGCTGGAACCGGTCGAGCCGGAACGGATCGCCGGAAACTGCCAGGAAGACGATATCGTCACCATGGACGATGGCCTGCCGTTCTACGAGCATTTCTATGGCGGGGGCGTGTCCGATATCCGCGGCTTCGACGACAACTCGCTGGGACCGAAAGACCGTTTCTGTCGTTCCGTCGGTGGTGACTTCAAGGTCTTCGGCGGATTCGAGCTGGCCTTCCCGCTGCCGAACATCGAAGCCAGCGGCACCCGGCTGGCCTGGTTCGTCGACGTCGGCAACGTCTACCGCAATGCCGACACCTTCGAGGTTGACGACCTGCGCGCGTCGACCGGCCTGTCCCTGACGTGGCAAGCACCGATCGGTCCGGTTATCATCAACCTGGCCACGCCGCTGAAAAAACGCGACGGTGACGATACGCAGGCCATCCAGTTCTCGTTCGGACAGACGTTCTAGGGCGAGACTGGACCGAGCCGCGCCGCGGCGACAGCGCGGCGTGGTTTGCAGACTTGCCGGCCTTCGAGCCAGGTGGAGTTGAAACGCAATGACGGCGATACACACGGGCACAATCGACCGGAAACGGCCTACACCGCTGGCTGCGCTATGCTTTCTTGCCCTCCTGTTCATGAGCTTTGCGGCCAGCGCCCAGGACGATGTGCGCATCGGCTACGTCGACATGAAGCGACTGTTCGAGACCGCACCCCAGGTGGTCAACGCACGCGAGGCGCTCGACCGGGAGTTTCGACCTCGCAATGAGGCACTGATTGCCGATGAAGCCCGGCTCGAGGACATGCAGGAAGAACTGGCTGCGGCAACCGGTGCAGATGCCGAGCAGCAATTCGAAATGGAACGCGAAGTCCGCAATCTGCAGCGCTCCATCGAACGGCGTCGCGAAGACTTGCGCGAGGAACTGCGCTTTCGCCTCAACGCCCGCAAGAACTCGCTCGAGGAAACCATCGACATCGCCGTGCGCGAGGTCGCCCGCGATGGAAACTTCGACCTGATCCTGACCAGTCCGGTGGCCTATGCCGCCGACCGCATCGATATCACCGACCGTATCCTGGACTGGCTCGAAGCCGACTTCGAAAACGAAACCGAGAACGAAACCGACACCCAAGAGCCGCCTTCCCAGTAAACTCGGGTCCATGCAGTCCATCACCCTCAAGGAACTGGCCGATCGCGTCGGCCTGAAGTTACGCGGCGACCCGCAGCACCGCGTGCAATCACTGGCCACGCTGGCCGGCGCCGACGCCGCCGACCTGAGCTTTCTGGCCAATCCGGCCTATGCCCGCGACCTGGGCGAATGCCGTGCAGGCGCGATCATCATCGGCGAATCACTGGCCGAACGCTGGTCGGGCAATGCCCTGATCAGCTCTAACCCCTACGCCAGTTGGGCCCGCGCGGCCGACCTGCTGAGCCCGCGGCGCAGCAGTACATCGGGCGTCCATGCCAGTGCGGTGATTGCCGAAGGCGCCGAAGTTGCTGCCGACAGCAGCATCGGGCCGCACGTCAGCATCGGCCGCGGCAGCCGCATCGGGCCGGGCGTAATCATCGGACCCGGCTGCGTGATCGGCGAGGACGTGGTTATCGAGGCTGACGCCCGCCTGATCGCGCGCGTGTTCATCGGCGACGGCAGCCGGCTGGGCAAGCGCGTAATCGTTCATCCCGGCGCGGTCATCGGTGCTGACGGCTTCGGCTTGGCCATGGACGCAGGACAGTGGATCAAGGTGCCGCAGCTTGGTGCGGTGGTTCTCGGCGATGACTGCGAGATCGGCGCCAACACCACCATCGACCGCGGCGCGATCGAAGATACCGAACTGGCCGAGGACGTGCGCCTGGATAACCAGGTCCAGATCGCCCACAATGTACGCATCGGCGCCCACACGGCCATAGCCGGCTGCGTCGGCATCGCCGGCTCGACGCAGATCGGGCGCTACTGCATGATTGCGGGGGCCTGCGGCATTGGCGGCCACCTGAAAATCTGCGACCAGGTCATCATCACCGCCATGAGCACGGTGCTGGACTCGATCGACGAGCCCGGCGAATACGGCTCGGGCATTCCGGCCCGCCCGCATGCGCGCTGGAAACGGATCCTGGTCCGCCTGGGTCAGCTCGACGACTGGGTCCGGCGCCTTCAGCGGCTGGAAAAACGAACAACACAATCTGGCAACCAAGACTGATTCATGACCGATACCGCTCCGATCGACATCGAGAAGATTCTCGAACTGCTGCCTCATCGTTACCCGTTCCTGCTGGTCGACCGCGTGCTCGACTATTCGCTCGACGATCCGCCACGCATCCGGGCGCTCAAGAACGTCACCATTAACGAGCCCTTCTTCCAGGGCCATTTCCCCGGCCACCCGGTGATGCCCGGCGTGCTGTTGCTCGAGGCCATGGCTCAGGCGGCCGGCTGCCTGGCGCACCTGGCACGCGAGGCCAGTGGCGCTGACAATCGCCTTTATTACCTGGTCAAGATCGACAAGGCGCGCTTCAACCGGGTCGTGATACCCGGCGACCAGCTCGTCTTCGAAGTGACCCAGAAGCGGCTGATGCGCAACATGGGGCTCTACCAGGCCACCACCAGTGTCGACGGCAAGACCGTGGCCAGCGCCGATCTGCTGTGCGCGGCACGGCCCGATCCGACGCCATGATTCACCCCACCGCCATCATCGAGGAAGGCGCCCAACTGGGCGACAACGTCGAAGTCGGCGCCTACAGCCTGATCGGACCACAGGTCGAGATTGCCGACGACTGCTGGATCGGTCCGCACGTGGTCATCACAGGCCGCACCCGGATCGGGCCGGGCTGCCGAATCTACCAGTTCGCGTCGATCGGCGAGGCGCCGCAGGACAAGAAGTACGCCGGCGAGGACACCGCCGTGGAAATCGGTGCCAACAACACCATCCGTGAGTACGTGACCATCAACCGCGGCACCAGCGACGATATCGGCGTGACCCGCCTGGGCGACGACAACTGGCTGATGGCCTACTGCCACGTCGCACACGACTGCCAGGTCGGGTCACATACCGTGTTCGCCAATGGTGCCACTCTGGCCGGACACGTCACGGTGGGCGACTGGGTGATCTTCGCCGGCTTTTCCGGTGCGCACCAGTTCTGCCACATCGGTTCGCACGCCTTCCTCGGCATGTACGGCGGCGTCAACCAGGACGTGCCGGCCTACGTCATGGTCTCCGGCCAGCCGCCGCAGCCGCGCGGCGTCAACAGCGAAGGCCTCAAGCGCCGGGGCTTTTCGAGCGAGCAGATCCGCAATATCCGGGAGGGCTATCGACTGATCTATCGCAAGGGCCTCAAGCGCGACGAGGCCGTTGCCGAGCTTCGGAACCGGGCCGAAGCCCAACCCGAACTCATGCCCATGATCGAGTCGATCGAGCGCAGCCAGCGCGGCCTGCTGCGCTGAGCAACCGGCCATGACCCGACGAGCCCGCCGCATCGTCCTGGTCGCCGGCGAAGCCTCGGGCGACGCGCTGGGCGCAAGCCTGGCTCGTCAACTCAGGATCCTCGATCCCGACATCGAATTGGCCGGTATCGCCGGCGAGGCCATGCAGGCCGCCGGCGTCGAGCCCTGGTTTGACCTCGACTCGCTCAATGTCATGGGCCTGACCGAAGTCCTGCGCCACCTGCCGCGTCTGTTTGCCCTGCGGCGCCGGCTCAGGCAACGCATCCTGGACTGGGCGCCCGACGCCTTCGTCGGCATCGATGCGCCGGACTTCAATCTCGGCCTGGCGCGCCAATTGCGCAAGCGCGAATTGCGCACCGTGCAGTATGTCGCACCCACGGTCTGGGCCTGGCGGGCCGGCCGCGCCGCGGTCGTGGCGCGCTCGGTCGACCTGGTCCTCACTTTGTTCCCCTTTGAGCCGGCCCTGTTTCGCGCACACGGACTGGCCAGTCGCTTTGTCGGTCACCCGCTGGCCGACGAGATTGCTGGCGACGCTCGCCTGCCGCGAGCGCAGGCTGGCGAACGCCAGGCGGAAGTGGCCTTGCTGCCCGGCAGCCGCCGCAGCGAAATCGAGCGCCATGTCGGATTGCTCGCCGAAACCGCGAACTGGCTGCGGCGCAACCGCCCTGAACTTCGCCTGACCATGCTGCTGGCCCGCCGGGCGCAGCGTGAACTGGTCGAGCAACTGGCTGGTGCAAGCCTGGCCGAAAGCGGTGTCGATATCGTCTGCGCGCAGACCCGCGACGGGCTGCTACGCGCCGATGCAGCCGTCAGTGCTTCGGGTACGGCCACGCTCGAGGCCTTTCTGCTCGAGTGTCCGCTAGTGGTTTACTACCGGCTGGCGCCGACCACCTACTGGTTGCTGCGCGGACTGCGCCTGGTGCGGTCGCAGTTCATTGCCCTGCCCAATATTCTGCAGGGCCGGGCACTGGTACCCGAGTTCGTGCAGGACCGTGCGCAGGCCGACAGTCTCGGGCGCGAGGCACTGGCCTGGATTGACGATGCCCGGCGTCGCTCGGCCTACCGGCAGGCGGCCCAACGCTGTCGGCGCGAGCTGGCCGCCGGCGCCAGCGAAAACGCGGCCCGGGCCGTGCTGGAACTGGCTGATCGTGGCCGGGCCTGAGACCCCGAACCTGCCGGTGGCCGGCGTGGACGAAGCAGGGCGCGGACCGCTGGCAGGGCCCGTGGTGGCCGCTGCCGTCATTCTCGATCCGCGCCGGCCCGTAGCCGGGCTGGCCGACTCCAAACAGCTTTCGGCCCGTCGCCGCGAACAGCTGGCCGAGTCGATCCGCTCGCGCGCCTGTGCCCTGGGCATCGGTGTGGCCGAAGTGGAAGACATCGACCGGATCAATATCCTCCAGGCCACCTTTCTGGCCATGCGCAGGGCGTTGGAAGCACTGGCGATCGAGCCGGCGCTGGTGCGCATCGACGGGAACCGGGCCCCCACCGGCCTGCCCTGGCCGGTCCAGACCGTGATCGGCGGCGACCGTAGCGACCGGGCGATTTCGGCGGCCAGCATCCTGGCCAAGGTCCACCGCGACGCATTGATGCTCGACCTGCACCGGCAGTGGCCGCTCTATGGATTCGATCGCCACAAGGGCTATCCCACCCCGGCACACCTCTCTGCCCTGGCCGAGCACGGCCCCTGCCCCGTCCACCGTCGGAGCTTTCGGCCGGTCGAGCAGGCCTCGCTTTTCTGACTCCCATCTCGTTGTGACGGCGCCCGTTTGAATCGAGTCACGCTCCCGGGCTATAGTGAAAAGAGGGACTGTAACCGACCACAAAGAGAGGAGAACCCCAGAATGTCTCGATCATTACGAGTCACCTTGGCCTTTTTTGGGCTACTGACATTCGGTACCGTATGGGGCGCCACCGGCGTCGCCTTTGTCCACGGCACCGGGCATCAAACCGACGCACTCAACGATTACTGGACCAGCAGCATGGTCAATTCGGTCCGCCAGGGCCTGCCGAATTCCGCCAACTACACCGTCGTCAACTGCGACTTCGAGCAGTACATGTGGGATTCGCGCGCCGCCGGCTGCCTGGCCGGTCAGCTCTACAACTTCATCAATAGTCGCGGCATCGACGATCTGGTGGTCATTACCCATTCCAATGGCGGCAACGTGATGCGCTGGATCCTGTCGAATCCGACCTGGGACTCGCGCTATCCGACCATCATCGAGAACACCCGCTGGGTCAATGCACTGGCCCCGTCCAGCCTGGGAACGCCGCTGGCCGATGCGGTCATGCAGGGCAACGTGTTCGAATCCTCGCTGGGTTGGCTGCTCGGCTATCAGAGCGATGCGGTGCGCATGCAGCAGGTCAGCTGGATGCAGAGCTACAACGCCAACTGGCTCTACGGCACCGCCGGCCGCCCCTCGCTGCCGGTCGGTTTCTGGAACGTGGTCGGCAGCGATGTGGTTTCCGGCTTCTGGAGCAGCAACGCCTACTGCGGTGGCTACGACAAGCAAGTGGGTCTGGAATTCACGCAGAACTGGCTCGACAACTGTTCGGACGGTTTTCTCGAGTGCTCCAGCCAGAACGGCGCAGGCAGCCTGTGGTTCTACGACACCTGGCGCACCAGCGGTGATCGCGTGCTTTCGCATCACCAGAGCCGTCGCAACTGCTTCGGCCTCGATACCATCCTGCGCAACGACCTGTGAACCGAAAGGGAGCCGACATGAAAAATTTCACCATCCTGACCGCCCTCCCGCTGCTCGCGGCGAGCGCTTTTGCCGCCGAGCCGGTTACGTGGGCACCAAACAGCGCCGATGACATGCGCATCGACAGCCTGCCCAGTTCCGTCCCGGCCGTTCCACCCAGCCGGCATACCGAAACCGAACCGGTTCACTTTGCCTGGCCGCTGACGATCGACCGGGCCGAATCGGCACCGGCGGGTCCGTCCATGGAAAGTCGCCAGTACTGGGTCGATACCACCGGCCTGGGTCTGGAGAAAGGCCTCAAACTTCCGCTCAGTTCGGCCGGCGCCATCGTTCGCGTCTCGGCCCTGACGGAAGGCAGCGGTACACTGCTGGACGCCGAACTTCTCCAGGTCGAAGTCGACGGGCAATCCCTGCCGGTCACGCAAGGCGCTGGCGGACTCACGCTGTTCTCCGGCAGCGAACTGCAGGCGCAGGGCCTGTCAGTACCCAGCGACAGCCTGGCCTTTCAACTGCCGAAGCAGGGGCAACCGAGCGCCCTTCAGCTACAACTGGCCGGCGCACCCGCCGACCAGCCTCTGGTGGTGCATGTCTTCGAGCCCGAAAGCCCCTGGGTCGGCCGGCTTGCGGCCGAACGCCACAATCTTCTGGCTGGCGAGGCATTCAAGCTGGATGTCAGCCTGGGCAGGGACGACGGGCGCTTTGCCGCGCAGTCGATTCAGGCCGTCCTGGTCAGCCCGGACGCGGCCCAGGCCTGGCCGCTGGAAGTTGCCGATGACGGCTTCACACTGACCGGAACCGCGCCCAGTGAGTTGCCGGATGCCGGTGAAGGGCTGTATGAAGTGCACGCCTATCTCGATGGTCGCCATGGCGAGACCCAGATTCGTCGCGACCTGAAGGTGGCGCTGGGAATCGCGGCGCCCACCGCCCGCCTGTCCGAAGGCCTCGACGCCCGTAGCGACAATGGACTGCAGATTGCCCTCGATGTGGAAGTGGCCGCCACCGGCCGCTACCAGGTCAGCGGCCAGATCTGGGGCACGGCCGGGGATGGCACGCTCCAGCCGCTGGCCATGGCCCAGACGGCGGCCGTGCTCGAAGCCGGCCAGGACCAGCTGCAGCTCGACGTACCGGCCGACCTGGTGCTCGACTCCGGGCTGACCTCGCCCTTCGAGGTGCGTGAAGTGCAGCTGATCGACCAGGGGCGCATGGCCGTACTGGAAACGCGCAGCCGCGGTTTCACGATCGGGGAGAACTCAGACGGGCCGCGCAGGCCTTTCGATACGATCGAGCAGTAAGTCCCGGGCACGATTCTCGATCGACCGGCCGGCCACGGTGCCGGCCGGATTCAATTCAGATCCCTGGATTATCAGCCGGTCGAGAAGCCCTGCGATACGGTCCCGGGTGCCTCGGCCCTCTCGACGGCATCGACGCGCGCCGCAGCCGGACCGTGTTGCAGCCAGCGTTCAAGCGCGTCGAGCGCAGATGCCGCGCCGGCGGCCACCACCTCGACCCGCCCATCGGGCAGGTTGATGGCATGCCCCGAAAGGCCCAGGGATTCGGCCTGGCGCCGGGTCGATTCGCGGAAGAAGACCCCCTGGACGCGCCCGGCAATCAGCCATTTTCTCGATTCAGTCTCGCTCATCGATCCACGCCGTGATCATTTCGCTGGTGACCGGTCCAAGCCAGGTTTCGACCATCGCACCGCTGCCGTCGATCAGATACGTGGTCGGCAGGACACGCGGCGACCCCAGATCGGCCGGCGGGTCGTAGACATCCACGATCAGGATCGGATAGCTCGCGGGAAAGGACTGGAGAAAGGCCTCGAAATCGGCCGGCTCGGTATCCTCGAAGGCCAGCCCGAGCACGGTGATGTCGTCACGGCTGTCGTGCAGATCGGACAGGTCGGGGATTTCCTTGCGGCAGGGCTTGCACCAGGTCGCCCAGTAATTGACCACCACCCACTGACCGCGATAATCCGACAGACGCTCGGATCCGCCGTCCAGCGTCGGGAGCTCGAAATCGAGTTCGGCGGTCGCCGGGCCGGCCAGTAACAGCAGCAAAAACAATAAGGGCCTCACGAAGCTTCTCCTACCTGGAATTTGAGCAGTGACTTGATCGAGCGGTTCAACGCCGGTCGTCCGGATTCATCGACTGGCTTGAGACTGGAAATGAGGGCCCGGTCCCAGTGACTGTCGACCGGCACCGAATCGAGCTCACCGATGGGTAGTATGAACGGTCCGGCACGATAGAGTTCCCCGAGAGATATATCATCAAGATCGGTCGAAAGCAGCCAATCGCCGTCCTCATCGGGTTGGATGAAACCGGCCTGGTGGAACCAGTCGAGAATGCATCCGATCTGGGCATCACTGGCAGCCGGTTCGCGCGAGAGCAGCTCGGGCTGGGACAGCGCCCGCCCCTGACGCTGGGTGTGCCAGAAGTGCCCCAGCAGGCGCAGCGCCAAAACCAGTTCATGCCGTCGCGACCAGCGCCAGTCGCTCTTGCGGTAGTTGAAGGTCGTCAGGGCGGCAGCCACGCTGGCGCCAAGCAGCACCACCACCCAGGACAGGTAAATCCAGACCAGAAAGATGGGCACGGTAGCCAGCGCACCGTAGAGTCGTTCGTAGGTCGGGAAATGCGTGACATAGAGCACGAAGCCGCGCTTGGCCAGTTCGAAGAGCACGGCCGAGATGAACGCACCGACCAGGGCATGTCGCAGCCGCACTTTGCGATTGGGCACCACCAGAAAGACCAGAGCGAAGCCGATCAGGGACACGAAGAACGGCGTCAGGTTGAGAATGAATGCCTGTAGCACGCTACGAACAGCCTCCGGCGCCAACTGCGGTACCGCCGCCAGATAGGAGGTCAACGCCAGTGACCCGCCCATCAGCAGCGGCCCGAGCGTGAGCACCGACCAGTAGGTCAGCAGTCTTCCGGTGATGCCGCGCGGCTTGGCCACACGCCAGATGCGATTGAAACTGCGCTCGATCGTCGACATCAGCAAAATGGCCGTGACGATCAGAAAGACCGTGCCGGCACCGGTCAGCCCGGCCGTACGCTCGACGAATTCATTGAGATGTTGCTGGATGGCATCGCCGGCGGTCGGAACGAAGTTGGAGAAGATGTAGGATTCCACATCGGCGGCCCACTGGTCGAAGACCGGAAAGGCGGAAATCACGCCGAGCATGACGGCCATCAGCGGCACCAGCGCCAGCAAGCTGGTGTAGCTCAGGGCAGCGGCGGCCTCGAAACTTCGGTCCTCGCGAAAATGGCGCCAGAGGTGAGTGTTGAAGGCTTGCACCCAGCCCACATCGTAGCGGGCCTGGAGCCAACTTGTCCTGCCCGCCTTTGACACGACGCCGGAAGTGGGTAGGCTAGATTTCTTTTCACTGCTGGATTCGGATCTGTTCATATGACGATCAAGATTTACCACAATCCGCGTTGCTCCAAAAGCCGCCAGACCCTGGCGCTGATTCGCGAGCACGGCCTGGAACCGGAAATCATCGAGTACCTCAAGATTCCGCCCACGCCCGCGGAACTCAAGCGTATCATCAAGTCGCTCGGGGTCCCCGTACGTGAGGTCATCCGCAGCGGTGAGGCCGAGTACCGCGACCTCGGGCTGGCGGACACATCGATCCCCGACGCGCGCCTGATCGAGTTGATTTGCCAACATCCAAAACTGCTGCAACGCCCAATCGTTGTCAGCGGACAAGGCGCACGGATCGGGCGACCGCCCGAAGCCATCGAGGCCATTCTGCCGTGATCGATATCCTGGTTCTTTACTACTCGTTGCACGGCAACACGCATGCCATGGCCCGCGAAATCGCACGCGGCGTCGAATCGGTCGATGGCTGCCAGGCTCTTCTGCGCACGGTTCCGACGGTGGCGCCGGCCGGAAGCGGCGACGATCGGGACGATACCGGTGCCGCCCGGGTCAGTCGGGCCGACCTGGCCGAATGCGACGGCCTGATCCTGGGCAGCCCGACGCGCTTCGGCAACATGAGCGCAGCACTCAAGTATTTTCTCGACGGCACGGCGAGCGAGTGGTTTTCCGGCACCCTGGCGGGCAAGCCGGCCGGCGTGTTCACCTCGACGGCCACCCTGCACGGCGGGCAGGAGAGCACCCTGCTGAGCATGATGCTGCCGCTGCTACACCACGGCATGCTCATCGTTGGCCTGCCCTATACCCTGCCGGAGATCAGTCACACGACAAGCGGCGGCACCCCCTACGGCGCCAGTCATCTAGCGGGTGTGGATTCCGATCGCCGGCTCGACGAGGTCGAGCGTCGCATCTGCCAGGCCCAGGGCCGGCGGGTAGCCGGATTTGCCGTCCGGCTGAGCGAACGAACATGATCAGCCTGAAAACCTGCCGCTATACGTTGCCGGCCGTGATCGCGCTGCAGCCCCTCTGGTTCTTCTGGCTGAGCCCCCCGGAAATCATGCCGCCCTGGCTCGCCACCGCTGTGATGAGCCTGCCGCTGCTGCCCACCCTGCCCGGGGTCTGGTTGCTCAAAAAACGCCCGCTGGTCATCGCCGGCTGTATCCTGCTTCTGCATTTCTGCCTGGCCGTGTCCGAAGCCTGGGTCAGCCCCGCAGCCCGCGTACCGGCGTTGATCCAGATCGGCCTGATCGTGCTTTACGTCACTGGGCTGAGTGCCCTGCGCTGGGGCCGGCAAGCACCCTGATCACTCATTCATCCGGCGCTTGAGGGCCGCAAGCCGCTCGAGCGCGTAGTCCACCTCGGGCGCCCGCTGGCCCTGTTCGCGCAGGGCCTCGGGCAGTGCCAGCCAGGCCCGCGTCAATTGATCGACCCGATCAAGACCCAGCCGCGGCATGCGCGCCACAGGCATACCACTCTCGCGCATCAGGCGCACGCGGTCGCGTGTGACCAGTCCGGCCTCGCCGGCCAGCATCGCGCGCACCGCGGCATGCTGCCGGATGATTCGCGGATAGTGCAGTTCCAGGCTGCGGCGTATCAGGGCTGCGGTGTCGGACGCACGCGCCATGGCCAGCGCCAGCGCTTCGCTCTCTCCGGCCCGGGCGGGGTTGATCAACGGTGCGCTCAATTGCCGCTCCCGCCGCGCGGAAAGTGCCGCCAGGCGAGCCTGGACCTCGGTCTCGAGGGCGCTGCCGTCGACCGCCTCCAGGCGTTCGACGCGTCGACCGGTAACGAACCAGTCGCGCCATTCCGCACCCGCACTCCAGTTGGCTGCCAGCTGCGCCTCCGGCGTGGTCGGCGCACTGGCGAAATAGGTCAGCCGATTCGGCACCAGGCCGGGGTGATCGTCGGGCAACTGGCTGGCGATCGATTGCCCGATCAACTCCTGCGGGCAATCCAGGGCGAGCGTGTCTTCGCTTTCGGCGGCAAACAGGTAGTGCCGGCGCTCGCTGTCGGTCAGTCGGTAGCGAAAGACGGTCTGCTGTCCGTCCTCGCGACCGAAGGTGCCGACCAGGTCAAAGCTCAACCGGCCGTGGTAGTCAGCCACCCGGCTGCTTGACCGCCGTGCCGGCGTGGCGCGCCGATCGACCCAGCGCACCCGTTCATAGCACAGGTCCAGCTCGCCCAGACCGATCTGGTCACCGAGCAGGAAGGCATTCGGGAACATCCCCAGCAGGGCCCGGCTGACCGGCAGCGAGACCCGCGCGCCGCAGGTGTTCGCCTCCGGGCAAGGGCCGATTTCCAATCCCTCGGGACGGTAGGCGGTGACCTGGTCCGCCGGGCCGGCCAGGTCGATATCGGCGCCCGGGCGCGTTACGCTCTCGTAGAAGGCCCGGCCGGCTTCGGCCAGTAGCGCGGCGAGCTCGGTCAGGGCAGCGCGATGCCGATCGAGCAGGCGCATGATGGGATCGCGCCGCTCACTGCCCTGGCCGGTGATGCAGTCGAGCCATTCCACGTGGGCGCGGCCGAGTTCGCGCATTCGGGCAGTGATTCCGTCGAGGGTGGCCTGCCAGCGGCTTCCGCCGAAATAGACCGGGCGCTGGCCAATCCAGCGAACCAGGTGATCGACCAGCAGGGACCATTCCATCACGTTGATCCATGCAGGTGACTGGCACTGCGCCTGCACCAGCCAGTCGAGATGCCCGTCGAGATAGGCCGCTCGTTGCCAGCTCACCAGTCCCAGTTCGCGCCGAAGGAACTCAGCGGCGAAGGGGCCCTGGGCACCCCCCACCAGTTCGTCGCTGGCCAGCCCATCTTGCAGCAGTGCTTCGAGGTTGCGGGCGCAACGCTCGAAGACCTCGCGCGGTAGCGGGCCAATCAGCAGGGGGTCGGGGTTGCAGTCGGCAATCGCGCGCCGGACGGGCTGACGCACCGGCTGATCGAGATAGAAAGCGAGGTCGGGTGCGAACAGGGCCAGACGAGCATAGACATCGGCCAGTTCATCCAGTGCCGCGTCGACGGCCGCCTCGGGCGACGCCATGTAGCCGGCCGCATCACCAAGCAACGCGAGGATCAGCGGCAGATCCAGGTCGATCAGCCGCGTCTCGCGCACACGCTCAGCATCGAGCCGCTCCAACCAGTCCTGCCAGCCGCCGGCCAGCTCGGCCGGTTCGTCAAGCTGGGTCAGGCGTAACTGCGCTTCGAAGGTCAGCCAGACGGCGTCTAGTACGCGACCGTTTCGCCACGTGAAATCCGCCGCGGCGCGCAGTACCGAATCGCGGATCGCCGCCTGTTCAGCCGAGTCCTGGCTACCAGAGAGCTGGCGCACCCGCTCGGCCTGCGCCCGGGCGTAGGAGCCGACCGGGTCCCCGTCAGCCGCTACCGTGGCGGAGCGTTGTGACAACAGGGGTGACCACCAGTCCCGAATGGACTCAACAGCGTCCTCGCCGATCCGCTCGGCCACGCGCTGCCAAATGTTGGGCGCCTGCCAATGAACCGCAGAGTGCAGCCGTGCCAGGCGACCGGCCGCCCGATCCGACTGCATCAGCTCGCCGATGCCGGCGGGGTCGGGTTCGGGAAAGGCCGCCGAGGCATCACGCAGGTTGACCTCTTGCTGGCGTACCAGCCAGGCCAGCGCGCCATCGACCGGCGATACCGGGCGGGGACCGGCATGCTCGAGCGAGCGCTCCATGCGCAGCACGATCGCATCCAGGGCGCCGCGCCAGTCCTCCTCGACCGTGTCGCGCTCGAGCCAGGCTGCCGCCGCCAGGGTCCGGCTGCGCGCCTGATCGCTGGTCGCCGGGTGCCAGTGCAGGGCCAGTAGTTCGTCCGACAGCGACTGCGCCGAAACCGGTGTCGACAATGCGATGGCCAGCGCGAGCAGCCAGGGATTGAACAGGCGGGATTGCATGGCCGCTATACTACCTGACTCCCCGAACACTGAGCATCATGCGGAAGGCAGCTTTGAACAGGCTTCACATCCTCACCACCGGCGGCACGATCGACAAGATCTACTACGACGACAAGTCCGACTACCAGATCGGCGAGCCGGAGATCAGCCGCATCCTCAAGGCCATGAACGTGGCCTTCGACTGGGAAATCCGGGCACTCATGCGCAAGGATTCGCTCGATATGGGCGAGGCGGATCGAAGCTTGATCCGACAGGCGGTGATGAGCAGCGATGAAGGTCACTACCTGATCACCCACGGCACCGACACCATGGTGGAAACCGCCGCCACCCTCGGCGATGTAGGCGAGCGGGTGATCGTGCTGACCGGAGCGCTCAATCCCGCACGCTTCATTGATTCCGATGCGGTGTTCAACATCGGCTGCGCGGTCGGCGCCGTGCAGGCCCTGCCGCCGGGCGTGTGGATCGCCATGAACGGCCGCATCTGGGATCCGAAGACCGTGCGCAAGAACCGCGACGCCAATCGGTTCGAGGCGATTGAGTAGTTGCCTAGATCCTCACCTTCCCTTGGCGAACGAACGGCGGCTTGACCACGCGGGCCGTCAGTCGCTTGCCGCGCAGTTCGACCTCGACTTCATCAAACTCGCCCGCCGGGATGCGCGCCAAAGCTACCGGGCACTGCGTGGTGGGGCCGAACACGCCACTTGTCACCTGCCCTTCGCCGGCTGTCGTATGCACTTTCGCACCCGTGCGGGGAATGCCGCCGCGACCCAGTACCAGGCCGACCAGTTGACGCGGCACGCCGTCTGACTTCTGTACCGCCAGCGCCCGGCGGCCGATGAAGTCGCGGTCGTCCGGCTCGAAGGCCACGGTCCAGCCGAGATTGGATTCCAGCGGTGTGGTGGTCGTGTCCATGTCCTGGCCGTACAGATTCAGGCCTGCCTCCAGGCGCAAGCTGTCGCGTGCGCCCAGTCCACAGGGCCGGACTCCGACTTCCATCAGCGCCTGCCAGAACCCTTCGGCCTCGCCGGCCGGCATCAGCACCTCGAAACCATCCTCACCGGTGTAGCCGGTACGGGCGATGAAATAGTCGCCATGCGTGGTTGCGCGGAAAGGCTTGAGCGACTCGGCGTCGCGCGCGCCCAGCACATCGATGACCTTCTCGCGCGCTTCCGGACCCTGGACGGCGATCATCGCCAGATCGTCGCGCTCGATCACCTCGACGTCGAAATCCTCGGCCACCCGTCGCATCCAGGCCAGGTCGTTTTCACGCGTGGCCGCATTGACCACCGTGCGGTAGAAGTTGTCGTCGAGCCAGTAGGTGATCAGGTCGTCGAGCACACCGCCACGTTCGTCGAGCATGCAGCCGTAGAGCGCCTGGCCACGCTCGGAAAGCTTGTCGACGTCGTTGGCCAGCAGGCGACGCAGAAATTCACGCGCCTGGGCGCCCTGGATATCGACCACCGTCATGTGCGAAACGTCGAACATCCCGGCGGCCTCCCGGACCGCCTTGTGCTCTTCCATCTGCGAGCCGTAGTGAATCGGCAGTTCCCAGCCGGCGAAATCGACCATCTTGCCGTCGGCGGCGAGGTGCGCTTCATGCAGCGGGGTTCTTGAACTCATATCGGAACGATGCCTGGTCTGAAACAGGCGGGCATTATATCGCCCGGACCCGCCCCGAACGGATCAACACGGTGACCGGAATGGCGCCGAGAATGACCAGCAGCAAAGCCGGAACCGCCGCCATTTCCCACTGCCCCTCGGCGGTCAATTCGTAGATGCGCACGGCCAGGGTTTCCCAGCCGAAGGGCCGCAACACCAGCGTGGCCGGCATTTCCTTTGCCACTTCGACCAGCGCCAGCAGGAAAGCGGTGACCAGGCCGGGCCAGAGCAGGGGCAGGTTGACGCGCCACAGCCGGTACCAGCGCGGCACACCGAGACTGCGCGCCACCTCGACATAATGCGGACGAATGCGTGACGCCACGCCATCGAGCGGACCCCAGGCGACGCGCACGAAGCGGACCAGGTAGGCGATCACCAGCGCACTCATGCCGCCGGCCAGGGCGGTACCGGCCAGCTGATCCAGCCGCAAAAAGGCGAACATGATCGCCACGGCCAGCACGGTCCCCGGAATGGCGTAGCCAAGTGCCGCCATTTCGCCAAGCAGTTGCTGCCGACGCGACGCCCGGTGCGTCGAGACCAGCAGCAGGATGCCGCCGGCGACCACGGCCAGCGCTCCGGTCATGCCGAGCACCATGGTATTGGCGACCACCCGGACCAGGCGCGGGTCGGCCAGTCCGGACAACTGCGGCCAGGCCCAGACAAGCAGTTGAATGAGCGGCAGCACGACGCCGAGCATGAGCACCGTGATCTGCGCCGCGGTCGCCGCCCAGCCGCGCAGGCCTTTCAAGCGGATTCGGTGACCGGTGGGGCGGCGTTCGGCCTGAGTACTGCGGGCATTGCGGCTGAGCCGCTCCACGCCGACCAGAAGCAGCACGAACAGCATCAGGATGGAGGCCAGTTGCACCGCCGCTGTGAGATTGAACATGCCCAGCCAGGTGCGATAAATGGCTGTCGTGAAGGTATCAAAGCCGTAGATCGAGACTGCACCGAAATCGGCGAGGGTCTCCATCAACGCCAGCGCCAGTCCGGCCACGAGCGCGGGGCGAGCCATCGGCAGGCTGACGCGAAAAAATGTGCGTAGCGGCCCCTGACCAAGGCTGCGAGACGCCTCGAAGGCGGCCAGCCCGCCACTCACGAAGGCCGCCCGGGCCAGCAGGTAGACGTAGGGATAGAAGGCCAGCACCAGGATGAACAGGACGCCACCGGGACGACTGAATGCCTCGAACAGGGCCGGAGAGGAACCGAATGTATCCCGCCAGAAGGTCTGCACCGGACCGGCGTAGTCGAGCATGCCCAGGTAGATGAAGGCCAGCACGTAGGTGGGAAAGGCCAGCGGCATCACCAGCAGCGGGTCGAGAATTCGACGCAGCGGAAAGTCGCAGCAGGCCGACAACCAGGCCAGGCCGACGCCGAGGACGGCCACACCGAGGCCGACGACGACCATCATCAGGGCGGTGTGACCGATCAGGCGCGGTAGCAGGTATTTCGAAAGGTGCTGCCAGATATCGGGCTGGGGCTGGGCCCAGCTGGCCAGCAGCATCAGCAGCGGGATGCCGACCAGCAACAGTAACGGGCCGATCAGCCAGCGCCGATCGGCCCGCGGCCAGAGCCGTTGGTGAATCGCCTCAGCGATAGCCGGCACGGTCCATCAGCCGCACGGCCTCGGCCTGGCGCTCGCCGGCGATCTGCAGCGGCGTATCGTCGGCGCGGAAGTCGCCCCATTCCTCGACGATGCCGCGCGGCGTGACGTCGGGATTGACCGGAAACTCCAGGTTGTTCTGGGCGAACTCGGCCTGCGCATCGGGTGAAGCCAGCCACTCGAGCAGGGCCTGCGCGGCCTCGGCGCGCGGCGCATGGCGAGTCACGCCGGCGCCGGAGACATTGACGTGCGTGCCGGTCGTGTCCTGGTTGGCCCAGAACAGCGTGACCGGATAGTCCGGATTCTCGGCCAGCTTGCGCCCAAGGTAGTAGCTGTTGACGATGCCGACATCGCACTGTCCGGCCTCGATCGCCTCGATCAGGCGGGTATCGGAAGAAAACGGGTTGGTGGCCAGATTGTCGACCCAGCCGCGCACGATCTCCTCGGTTCTGTCCTCGCCATGGTGCTCGATCAGCATGGCCACCAGCGACTGGTTGTAGACCTTCTGCGAGGTCCGCAGGCACAGGCGGTCATCCCAGGCTTCTTCGGCCAGGGCCTCGTAGGTGGACAAGGCATCCGGATCAACGCGCTCGGGATGGTAGACGATGGTGCGGGCACGCACCGACAGGCCGAACCACCGGCCCTGATCGTCGCGCAGGGCCTCGGGCACCGCCGCCTGCAGTGACTCGGACTCGATCGGCTGCAACAAGCCGCGCTCGGCCGCATGCCACAGGTTGCCAGCGTCGACGGTCATGAAAATATCGGCCACGGTGCCGCTGCCTTCGGCGTCGAGGCGCTCGATCAGCGCGGCCTCATTGTCATTGATGTAGTCAATGTCGATACCGGTCTGTTCGGTGTAGCGATCGAACAGCGGTTCGATCAGGTGCGGCTGGCGCGACGTGTAGACCACCAGGCGGGCCGGCTCGGCGGACTCGGTCATTGCAGCTTCGCTTGCGACCGTCGAGCTTTCACCCGAAGCGGCCGTACTGGCCTCCTCTGCCGGCGGCTCAGCGCCACAGGCGGTCAACAGGAGCATCAGGACGGGCAGCAGGATTCTCATGATCAGATCACTCGATCGTTTGAAAAGGGAAGCGCAATTCTAACGATAACCATTTGCATTTACAACGTTAAGCACTGTCCTGATCAATCGAGCCGGCCGCGCATCGATGCTATTCAGTCGCGCTGCCTGGAATCGCTCCCTTCTTCGCCTTCGCGGAGCAATCTGCGGTCTTCGCTGAAGAGCTCCTCGAGCTGTTCGCGGCTCTTGCGCTCGATGCGGGCCAGGCGCTCCTGGTCACCACGATGCTCGACCTGCTCGCGCAAAGTAGCCTCGTCGTGCTCGACAAAACGATCGACGTAGTGATCGGCCTTGCGCACCCCCAGCGCGTAGAGCGCATTGCGCGCCAGCGCCAGGCTCGACAGCCAGGTTTCGCGAATCACCTCGTCGACGCCCAGAGCCATCAGCTCCATGGCGTGGTCGCGATTGCGGGCACGGGCCAGGATCTTCAGTTCCGGAAAATGCCGCCGCACCATCTGGGCGGTCTGGATCGAGCGTTCCGGATCGGAGATGGTGAGAATGAACAGTTGCGCCTCGGCGGCCCCTGCGGCACGCAGTACGTCAAGGCGATTGGCATCGCCGTAAAAAATCTTGTGTCCGAACTTGCGCACGAATTCGACGTGCTCGGGGTTGTTATCCAGGGCCGTGAAGTGAATGCCCAGCATCGACAGGTTGCGGCCCACGATCTGCCCCACCCGGCCGAATCCGGCGATGATCACGCGCGGTTCGCCATGGTCGTCGGGAATTCTGTCCGGCTCGGGCTCGGGCTCCGAGCTCGCCAGCCAGGGCTGCAGCAGCTTCTCGTTGATGACGTACATCAGCGGCGTGAGCGCCATCGAGATCGTGACGGCCACGATCAGGGGATCGACCAGGCCGGAGCCCATCACCCCTTCGGTCACGGCCACCGCGAACAGGATGAAAGCGAACTCACCGGCCTGGGGCAGCGCCATGGCCAGCGCCGCGGTCGAGGCCCGGTTCAGGCCGGCGATGCGTCCCACCACCAGGAGGGCAAGCACCTTGACGCTCATGATCACGCCCACCAGACCGAGAATCGAAAGGGGTGAAGCCATCACCCGACCGAAATCGATCGACATGCCCACCGCGATAAAGAACAGACCCAGCAACAGGCCCTTGAACGGATCGATTGCGGCTTCGATCTCGTGGCGGTATTCCGAGTCGGCCAGCAGCACGCCCGCCAGGAAGGCACCCAGGGCCATACTCAGACCGGCATAGTCGGCCAGCGCCGCAGTCCCGAGCACCACCAGCAGCGCCATCGCCACGAACACTTCGGGCACGCCGGTGGCGGCGATGGCACGCAGGGTCGGGCGGAGCAGGAAACGACCGGCCAGGATCAGACCGGCAATCACGGCGGCCGCCTGCAGCAGTCCGAAGACAATGGAACCGTCCACCTCGGACCCGAGCTCACCGGCGGCAAACAGCGGAATGATGGCCAGCAGCGGAATGACCGCGATGTCCTGCATCAGCAGGATGCCGAAGGCCTGCCGGCCGTGGGGCGCGGCCAACTGCTTCTTCTCGGCCAGGATCTGCACACCCATCGCCGTCGACGACAGCGACAGGACGACGGCGATCAGCAGGCCGATCCACAAGCTGCCGGACCACCAGGCCGCTAGCGGCCACAGCAGCAGGGTCGTAATCAGAAGCTGCATCGAGCCGACAAAGAAAACGATGCGGCGAAGCACCCGCAGCCTGGAAGGCTTCAGTTCCAGGCCGATCAGGAACAGCAGCAGTACAACGCCGAGCTCGGAAAAATGCAGGATGGTATCGACATTGTCGATCAGGCCCAGCACCCAGGGACCGATCAGTACGCCGGCGGCCAGAAAACCCAGCACCGCACCCAGGCCCGACCAGCGGGCCAGCGGCACCATGACCACCGCGGCAGCCAGGAAGATGATGACCTCGGCCAGCATGCTCATGCCGGTCGAGTTTCCCCAGTTAGGTCAGTCGAGAAAACGCGCAAAGACATACCGGCCATCATAGCGCGCGGCATCTCCCAGGCGCGCGTTGATGCGCAGCAACTGGTTGTACTTGGCCACCCGGTCGGAACGACACAGCGAGCCGGTCTTGATCTGCCCGGCATTGCTGGCTACGGCCAGGTCGGCAATGGTCACGTCCTCGGTCTCGCCGGAGCGGTGCGAGATGATGGTCCCGAAGCCGGCATTGCGCGCCATGGCAATGGCGTCCAGGGTTTCCGACAGGGTGCCGATCTGGTTGGGCTTGATCAGGATAGCGTTGCCGATGTGCTCGTCGATGCCGCGTTTCAGGATGGCGGTGTTGGTCACGAACAGATCGTCGCCGACCAGCTGCACCTTGCCGCCGATGCTCTGCGTCAGTTCGGCCCAACCGTCCCAATCGTCCTCGCTCATGCCGTCCTCGATCGAAATGACCGGGTAGCGGTCGACGATATCGGCCAGGTAATCGACGAACTCGGTGCTGTCGAAGGCACGGCCCTCGGCGTCGAGTACGTACTGTCCGTCGCGGCAGAACTCACTCGAGGCCACGTCCAGGGCTAGGTAGATGTCTTTTCCGGGCTCGTAACCGGCCTCGGTGATGGCGGTCATCAGCAGTTCGAGTGCGGCCTCGTTGGACGACAGGTCCGGGGCGAAACCGCCCTCGTCGCCGACCGCCGTGTTGAGCCCGCGCTGGCGAAGGATCGCCTTGAGGGCATGAAACACCTCGGTACCGGCCTGCAGGGCGGACGGAAAGTCCGGCAGGCCCACCGGCATGATCATGAATTCCTGGATATCGACGCGGTTGTCGGCATGCGCCCCGCCATTGAGGATATTCATCATCGGCACCGGCAGGCTGGCCTGCTGGCCGGAGTTGGCGAGCAGGTATTCCCACAGGGCCTGGTCCTTTGCTGCCGCAGCCGCGTGGGCAACGGCCAGGGACACGCCCAGCAGGGCATTGGCGCCCAGGCGCGACTTGTTGTCGCTGCCGTCGAGATCGATCAGGGTCTTGTCGATGCCGGCCTGGTCGGTCGCATCCATGCCCTTGATTGCCGCGGCGATCTCGCCGTTGACGTGGGATACCGCCTGACGCACACCCTTGCCGCCATAACGCTTGTCCCCGTCGCGCAACTCGACCGCCTCGCGCGCGCCAGTCGAGGCGCCGGAGGGCACCGCCGCCCGACCGACGTGGCCACCCTCGACCGTGACCTCGGCCTCCAGCGTCGGGTTGCCACGAGAATCGAGAATTTCGAGTGCTTGGATGTGCGTGATCTTCATGGCTCTTCCAGTTTTAAGTCTTGTCGTTTTTGAAACCGCAGATTTCGCAGATTCCCGCAGATTCAAGTGAATTGAAGTTGCCAGCAAGGTCGATGCTCAATGACACACGGATCGAGATTCGCCTGTCATAAATCATCTGATTTCAATCTGCGTCAATCTGCGTAATCTGCGGTTTCACAAATTCCCATGCGACTTGACGACCCGATCGATGGCAACCAGCGATTCGAGCAGGCCTTCCATGTCGGACAGCCTCATCGAGTTGGGGCCGTCGCACAGGGCCTCTTCGGGCTTGGGGTGCGTTTCGCAGAACACGCCGGCCACGCCCACGCCGACTGCGGCGCGGGCCAGCACCGGGATGTATTCGCGCATACCGCCGGAGGACTCGCCCTGCCCGCCCGGCAGTTGCACCGAGTGGGTGGCGTCGAAAACTACCGGGCAGCCGGTCTCGCGCATGATCGCCAGCGAGCGCATGTCGACCACCAGGTTGTTGTAGCCGAAGCTGAAGCCGCGCTCGCACACCATCAGCTCGTCGTTACCGGTCTCGCGCGCCTTCTCGACGACCTTGCTCATCTCCCAGGGCGAGAGGAACTGACCCTTCTTGATGTTGACCGGCTTGCCGGCCCGCGCCACGTTCTGGATGAAGTTGGTCTGACGGCACAGAAATGCCGGTGTCTGCAGTACGTCGACCACCGCAGCGACTTCATCGATCGGCGTGTCTTCGTGCACGTCGGTAATCACCGGCACACCAATTTGTGACTGTACCGCCTGCAGAATCTTCAGCCCCTCTTCCAGGCCGGGCCCACGGTAGCTCTTGACCGAAGTGCGGTTGGCCTTGTCGAACGAACCCTTGAACACGTAGGGAATGCCCAGGCGCTGGGTGACTTCCTTGAGATGGCCCGCCACTTCCAGGCACATCGCCTCCGATTCCAGGGTGTCGGGCCCGGCAATCAGGAACAGCGGCTGGTCGAGGCCGACTTCGACTCCGGCGAGTTTCATGCCTCCACTGCCCTGGGTGGCTTGCCGCTCGCCTTGTCCTGCTGCGCCAGCGCTGCACGAATGAAGCCGGCGAACAGCGGATGGCCGTCGCGCGGCGTGGAGGTGAACTCCGGATGGAACTGGCAGGCGACGAACCAGGGGTGGTCAGGCAGTTCGACCATTTCGACCAGCATGTCGTCGACCGAGAAGCCGACCAGCTGCATGCCGCCCTCAACGATGCGCTCACGGTAAGCGTTGTTGAACTCGTAGCGATGGCGATGGCGCTCCACGATCTCGTCGGCGCCGTAGAGCTTGCGCGAGAGCGAACCGGAAACCAGCTTGCAGCGTTGCGCACCCAGGCGCATGGTACCGCCCAGGTCGACGTTCTCGTCGCGCAGCTCGCGCCGGCCCTTCTCGTCGAGCCACTCGGTAATCAGGCCGATGACCGGGTGCTTCGCCTCCAGCTCAAACTCGGTGGAGTTGGCACCCTCGAGGCCGCAGACATTACGGGCGAACTCGACCACCGCCGCCTGCAAGCCCAGGCAAATGCCGAGATAAGGAATGCCGTTCTCGCGCGCATAGCGAATGGCGGATATCTTGCCCTCGAAGCCGCGCTGACCGAACCCGCCCGGCACCAGGATGGCATCGGCATCTTCGAGGATGCCGACGCCGTTGGACTCGATCTCTTCGGATTCGACCGGCTTGATCTTCACCTTGACCCACTCCTCGAAGCCTCCGGCCAGCAGGGCTTCGTTGAGCGACTTGTAGGCGTCGGCGTGCTCGACGTACTTGCCCACCATTGCCACGGTCACTTCATGCTTGGGACGGGTCTGGCGCTCGACCACCTCTTCCCAGTCGGAGAGATCCGGCGGCGGCGCCTTGATACCGAGCCGCTCGAGCACAAATCGATCCAGGCCCTGGCGGTGGTAGAACAGCGGAATCTTGTAGATCGAGTCGACGTCTACAGCCGAGATGACCGCCTCGTAGGAGACGTTGGTGAACAACGCGATCTTCTTGCGCTCCTCGTCGGAAATCATGCGTTCGCAGCGACACAGCAGCACGTCGGGCTGGATGCCGATCGATCGCAGTTCCTTGACCGAGTGCTGGGTCGGCTTGGTCTTGATCTCATTCGCGGCTTTCAGGTACGGCACCAAAGTAAGATGCATAAACAGCGCCTGGCGACCGTACTCGCTGCCGAGCTGGCGAATCGCTTCGAGAAACGGCAGTGATTCGATGTCGCCGACCGTACCGCCGATCTCGATCAGGGCCACGTCGTAGCCCTCGACGGCCTGGTTGACCGAATCCTTGATCTCGTCGGTGATGTGCGGGATGACCTGGACGGTCGAACCGAGGTAATCGCCGCGGCGTTCCTTGGCGATGACGTTGGCGTAGATCTTGCCGGTGGTGAAGTTGTTGCGCTGGGTCATGCGCGTGCGCACAAAGCGCTCGTAATGGCCCAGGTCGAGGTCGGTTTCGGCACCATCCTCGGTGACGAACACCTCGCCGTGCTGGAACGGGCTCATCGTGCCCGGATCGACATTGATATAGGGATCGAGTTTCAGCAGCGTCACGCGCAGTCCGCGCGCTTCCAGAATGGAGCCCAGCGAGGCGGCTGAAATGCCTTTTCCCAGCGATGAAACGACACCGCCGGTAACGAAAATAAGAGAGGTCATGCCCGGACATCCGTGCTGCAGTGAATCCGGGAGAGCATTGTACCCCATATCCGCAAGAAAGCCCCTCCCGGAAGCTGGCTTCGTTGCAGCGGGAACAGCCCTTCGGCGCGGGCAGGCCGTTGCGCTCCCGCGACTTGTCCCGCCGCTTCGCGTCGGGATGCCCTGCGGTACTCGGTTCGGACGGGAGTTTCCTCAACTCGCTCCGGGCCTGACGGCCCTCCGCTCAAACATCGGAAACTCTCTTTCCGTCCGAACCTGCGTTCCTCGGCTGCGTCGAAGTCGCCCAACGGCCAGCCCGCGCCGAAGGGCTATCGAGACTTCCAGATCACCGACGCCATCCGCCCGGTCCCCCCATCCCGCCTGAAGGAATAGAAGGCATCGGACTCCTCGAAGGTGCAGCGGCCACTGTCGAACACCGATACGCCGGCCGCGCGCAACTGGTGGGCGGCGATCCACTTGAGATCGGCGCGCCAGCGATCGGCGTCGGCCTGGAACGCCGCGGCCAGCACCGGGTCGTGATCGACAAAAGCCGCGCGCACTTCGCCGCCGACCTGGTAGCAGCGTCCGCAGATCGCCGGGCCGATCCAGGCGCTCAGTTCCGTGCCGGGCACCGGCAGGGCCGACAGGGTGTTGTCGATAATGCCGGCAGCGAGCGAACGCCAGCCGCCGTGAATCCCGGCGACCACGCTGGCATCTCGGTCGGCCAACAGGATGGGCAGGCAATCGGCGGTCTTGATGACCACAACCTCGCCGTCGCGGTCGGTCCAGGCGGCATCGGCTTGGATGCCCGCCCGCCAGTCGTCCAGTTGGATAACGCGCGAACCGTGTACCTGTTCGAGCCAGCACGGCTCGGCCGGCAGCCTTTGGGCCAGTCCGGCCGGATGGGTGGAGTCGACTTCCGAATCGCCCCCGCCGTCGCGCGTGGTGGTGAAAGCACCGACCCGCTCGCCCAGCGACCAGTCGGGTTCAATGACTTTCATCGCCGGCCAGCAGGTCGATCAGTCGCTGCATGTCCTCGGGCAGTGGCGCTCTGGCGCAGACCCGCTCGCCGGTTTCCGGGTGGGCAAAGCTCAGTTCGCAGGCGTGCAGAGCCTGGCGCGGAAAGCGCTGCCAGGCTGCGCGCTGGGCTTCGCTCAACCCCGCCGGAGCGCCGCGTCTTCCGTAAGCGGGATCCCCGATGATGGGGTAGCGGATATGCGCCATGTGCACGCGGATCTGGTGAGTACGGCCGGTCTCGAGCTCAACGTCGAGCAGGGTTGCGCCCTTGAGCCGTTGCGCCACCCGGTAGTGGGTGACCGCACGTCGCCCATCGTGGCGCACCACCTGGCGCCGCCGATCCACGGGATGACGACCGAGCGGCTCGTCGACCTTGCCGCCGGCAATGATCTCGCCCCAGACCAGGGCACGGTAGCGGCGCTTGATGTCGCGGTGTTTCAGCGCCGCCACCAGCGCGCGATGGCTGGCCGTGGTTCGCGCGATCAGCAGGCAGCCGCTGGTGTCCTTGTCGAGTCGGTGGACCAGCCCGGCGCGCGGCAGCGGCGCCAGGTTGGGGTCGAAGTGCAACAGCGCGTTCACCAGCGTGCCGTCGCGATTGCCCGAGCCGGGATGCACGACCAGCCCGGGCGGCTTGTTGATCACCAGGAAGGCCGGATCGTCGATCAGCACGTCGAGTGCGATCGCCTGGGGTTCGAGTTCGGCGTGGGCGACGAGTTCGGCGTCCAGCAAGACCTGCTCGCCGCCGGCCAGGCGCAGTTTCGGCTTGACCACCGCACCGTCGACCTGCACCCGTCCATCGCGTATCCAGCCTGCGATCCGGCTCCTGGAAAACTCCGGCCACAGTTCAGCCAGCGCCGCATCCAGGCGCTGGCCGGCCCGGGCGGGGTCGATCTGGTCTTGCTTGTTGACTCGCGTATTCATGTAGTCGGCCGCTGACGGACAGGATTGGCGCAGGAATGGCATAATGGCCCGCCGCAGCGTGCCATATTCAAACACGAGATCATTATGCAGAATCCCGCTTCAACTCGCCGCCTGTTTCGTCCGGCCGTGCTGATCGTCGCCGCACTGGCTCTTATGCTTTCGGCATGCAACCGCGAGGAAGTCGACGACACCATCCCGGCCGAACAGCTCTACGAGGAGGCCCATGCTTCCCTGCAGGCCAAGGCCTGGCGGCAGGCGATTGCCCGCTACAAACAGCTGACCACCCGCTATCCGTTCGGTCGCCATGCCGAGCAGGCGCAGCTGGACATGGCCTACGCACAATACAAGGCGGGAGATTCCGAGCAAGCCCTCACCTCTCTGGATCGTTTCATTCGGACCTATCCCACGCATCCGAATGTCGACTACGCCTGGTATCTCAAGGGCCTGGTCAACTACGACCAGTCGATGGGTTTCTTGCGCAAGCTGTTCCCGGGGCAGGTGGTTGACCGCGACCAGACCAGCGCCCGCCAGGCGTTCATGGAGTTCCAGGAACTGATCCGGCGCTTTCCCGAAAGCCGCTACGTGGCCGATGCCCGCCAGCGCATGGTCTTTCTGCGCAACATCATGGCCGAGCAGGACATCGTCATCGGTGAATACTATTTTCGCCGCGGTGCCTACATTGCGGCCATCCACCGGGCCGAACACGTGATCGAAAACTATCCACAGGCGCCAGCCAATATCGACGCGCTCGACCTGATGGCACGCGCCTACGACAAGCTCGAATTGGAGCAACTGGCGGCCGACACGCGCCAGGTGCTCGAGCACAACTACGGCGATGTCGATCGCACAGAGGAAAAACCGAGCTTGTGGCGCCGGCTGTGGCCGTTTGACTGATCGGTTCCCGCACTGTCTGGAAATCAACATCAGCCCATGACCGAGCCCGCATTCGCCGCTCGCGCCGATGAGTTGATCGCGCGCGTCGAGCGGGTGCTGGCCGAGCGCCTGCAGTCGCTGCCGGCGACCGGCTCGAAACTCGCCGAGGCCATGCGCTATGCCGCGCTCGACGGCGGCAAACGGCTGCGCCCCCTGCTGGTCTATGCGACCGGCGAGGCGCTGGACCTGGCGCCGGCGGCGCTCGATGCCCCTTCGGCCGCGGTCGAACTCATTCACTGCTACTCCCTGGTCCATGACGATCTGCCGGCCATGGACAACGATGCGCTGCGTCGCGGCCGGCCCACCGTTCACGTCGCCTTCGACGAGGCCACGGCGATTCTCGCCGGCGATGCCCTGCAGGCGCTGGCCTTCGAGATGCTCAGTGAAGGCGACGGTGCCGAGGCACCCCACAGCATGACCGCGATACTCGCCCGCGCCTGCGGCGTGATCGGCATGGCCGGCGGCCAGGCGCTGGACCTGAAGTTCGAGGGCGAGCGGCCCGACCAGGCCGCCGTGGAAGACATGTTCCGGCGCAAGACCGGCGCCCTGATCCGGGCCGCCGTCATGATGCCCACCGCGCTTCGTCCCGAACTGGCGCCAGCCCGGCGTGAGGCCCTGGCGCGATTCGCCGATGCCGTCGGCCTGGCCTTCCAGATCCGCGACGATCTGCTCGAAATCGAGGGCGATACCGACTCCATCGGCAAATCCTGCGACAGCGATTCGTCTCGGCAGAAAGCGAGCTGGCCGATACTGTTCGGGGTCGACGCCGCCCGGGCGCGCATCGACGAACTGGCCGCCGAAGCGGCCGAGGCGCTGACTCAGTTCGGAGAAAACACGGAGGGCCTGAGCTGGCTCGCCGAACGCCTGCTCAATCGGCGCTCCTGAGCCGGCAGAGAATATCGACGATTTCGTGGCCTTTCTTCTGGCCGCGCTGCTCGAAATGCGTCTGCGGACGCCAGGCCGGCCGCGGCACGAAGGCATCGCCCATCAATTCAAACGCCGGCACCTGCTCGAGCGCTTCCAGCATCCATTCCGCGTAGGGTTTCCAGTCGGTGGCCAGATGCAGCAAGCCACCGGGGCGCAGCTTCGCGGCAAGGCGCTCCAGAACCGGGGGCTGAATCAGGCGCCGCTTGTGATGGCGCTTTTTGGGCCAAGGGTCGGGAAAATAGATCCGGACTTCATCGAGGCTGGCCGGCACAACCTGCTCGTCGAGCACTTCAACAGCATCGCGCATGGCCACACGCACGTTGCCCAGCCCGGCCTCATCGACACTCTTGAGCAAGCGCCCCACCCCCGGCTCGTGCACCTCGATGCCGACAAAGTTTTTCTCGGCCTCGTTAGCCGCCATCCAGGCCAGGGCCTGACCATTGCCGAAACCAATCTCGACCACCAGCGGCGCCTCCCGCTCGAAGGCCGTACGCAGGTCGGTCAGGTCCGGCTCAATGCCGTAGCGCGGCAGCAGTTCATCAAGCGCCCGCTTCTGCCCCGGCGTCAGGCGTCCGGGTCGGCGAACAAAGCTACGGATTCGGCGGAGACGGGGTTGATCATTCATGTCGAAGTCGAACCAGCAAACGAGCTAACCAGCGAACCAGCCAACCTCAAAAGAACGTACCCTCAATCGGCGACGAGGCCGAAGCATAGCGTTTCTTCGGGATGCGCCCGGCCAGGTAGGCCTCGCGGCCGGCTTCGATCGCCAGCTTCATGGCACGGGCCATGCGCACCGGGTCCTTCGCGCCGGCGATGGCGGTGTTCATCAGCACGCCGTCGCAGCCCAGTTCCATGGCAATGGCCGCGTCCGAAGCCGTGCCGACGCCGGCATCGACCAGCACCGGCACGCTCGTGTTCTCCACGATCTCGAGGATGTTCCAGTGGTTCTGGATGCCCAGGCCCGAACCGATCGGGGCGGCCAGCGGCATCACGGCCACGCAGCCCATTTCCTCGAAGCGCCGCGCCAGGATCGGGTCGTCGTTGGTGTAGACCATCACGTCGAAGCCGTCGGCGATCAGGGTCTCGGCGGCCTTGAGTGTCTCGACCACGTCGGGAAAGAGCGTGCGCTTGTCGCCGAGCACCTCGAGCTTGACCAGCGAATGGCCATCCAGCAGCTCGCGCGCCAGGCGGCAGGTACGCACCGCATCGTCGGCCGTGAAGCAGCCGGCCGTGTTGGGCAGGATGGTATAGCGTTCGGTCGGCAGCACCTCGAGCAGATTGGGCTCGTCGGGGTCCTGCCCGATATTGGATCGGCGGATCGCCACGGTGACGATTTCGGCGCCGGCGGCCTCGGTGGCCGCGCGGGTCTCTTCCAGGTCGGCGTACTTGCCGGTGCCGGTCAGCAGGCGTGACTGGTAGGTCCGGCCGGCGATGACCAGCGGCCGGTCTTCAGGGGTACTCGCCATGGCTCAACCGCCTCCGATGGCCTGGACGATTTCGATGCGGTCGCCGTCGTTGACCGTGACCTCCGCATGCAGGGACTTCGGCACCAGCTCGCCGTTACGCTCCACGGCGACACGCTTGTCACCGTAGCCAAGTTCCTCGAGCAGGCCGGTCACCGTCAGGTTATCGGACATTTCCCGGGTTTCACCGTTTACTTGCAGTTCCATGACCCGTATTGTACCGGCCCGCCGGCATCGACGGGCCACGAGAGACCCAGACCGCGGCCACGATGACGGCGCTGCCCAGCAGCAGCCGCAGCCAGTCCGCGTCGCGATTCCAGAACACGACGTTAATCAGAATGCCGGCGGGAATGAGCATGTTGTTCATGGCCGCGAGTACACCGGTATTGACCCGCTTCGCGCCCAGGTTCCAGCCCAGGTAACCGAGGCCGGAGGCGCCCAGCCCCAGCCAGAGCAGGACACCCCATTGCAGGGAAGTCTGCGGCCAGCGGGAATGATCGGCGAACAGCAGCAGGCTCAGGGCGGCCACCAGCGTGGCGCCGAGGAAGAAAAAGCCGAAACTCTGCACCTGAGAGACCGTATCGCCCAGCTCGAGCCGCTTGTAGGCGACCTGTCCGGCGGCAAAACACAGGTTGGCCGCCTGCACCAGCGCCAGACCGAACAGGAAGTCCCCGCCGATCGAGCCGACGCGGATCACCGCCGCCCCGGCCACGGCCAGGGCCGCCGCCAGCCAGAAGCGCCCCGGCAGGTGACGCCGGCCGATCCAGAGCTCGTCGATCAGGGTCACGTACAGCGGGGTAAAGATCGTGAACAGCAAAAGCTCGGGCACGCTCAGATAGCCATAGGCGTGGAACAGGAACAGATACATCAGGCCGATCTGCACCGCACCGATTGCCATCAGGGCCAGGGCCGTTCGACCAGCCACGCGGGTGCGCAGCAATAGCGGCGCGAACACCGCCAGAGCCAGCACCACGCGCAGAAATACCGACACGAAATTGTCGACTTCACCGGACAGGTACACCCCGATCAGCGAAAAGCTGAACGCCCAGCCGAGCGTGACGATCCACAGCAGGGTCATGGACGCGTTCCGGACGCCGGTCGGCGGTGAATGCGACCGTCCACGATCACCCAGCGGATATCGCCCACGGCGGCGATGTCATCGAGGGGATTTGCGCCGAGTACCAGCAGGTCGGCGCGTTTGCCCACCTCGACCGTCCCGACCAGCGCATCCAGACCGGCGGCCCTTGCGCTGTTACGGGTGGCCGCCACCAGCGCTTCGGCCGGCGTCAGGCCGACATCCTCGACCAGGGTGCGCATTTCTATCTGGGTATTGGGCGGCGCGTGGGCATTGACCGGGAAGAAGGCATCGGTACCGACCGACACGGCCACCCCGCGCTCATGCGCCAGGCGCGTAACTGCCACGCCCCATTCAAAGGCCTGCATGGCCCACTCGATCCCCTCGGGCGGTCGATACTTCGTCATGTCGCGAAACATCGCCAGCGTGGCATCCAGCACCACACCCTTTTCGGCCATGGCATCGAGCAACTCGAGAATGCGGGGATGATCCGGCGCCACCTCCTCCCAGCGCCCGCGCGTTCGATAGTCATAGTCGGCCGGCACCTCGTCGGCAGCCGCCCAGACCAGGTAAGGCGCGTGCGAAAGCGATTGGACGCCGGCGGCAACGAGCTCCTGCGGCGATGCCGGAAACACCGTGGCGTGAGCCCAGACCATCATGTCCTGGCGCCGCGCTTCGGCCGCCAGTTCCTCGACCCGTTCGGCATCAAGATCGCCGTAGAGCTTCAGGGCATCGACGCCGGCACCTCGCGCCTGCGCCACGAGCACCGGCAATTCGACCTCACCCGAGGCGGCACGCAGCCAGGGCGCAGTCCCCGGCGCAAAGCCCGGCGCCGACTGGCTCATGGCCGGATGATCGAACAAGGTCTTGCCCCCGAAAATGGCGGAAAAACGAATCCGCGGTCCGGGCACCTGCCCGAGCTCGACGGCCCGCCGGAGTTCGGCCAGCACTCGCGCGTCGCTGCCCAGATCGCGCAGCCCGGTCACGCCGTGATCCAGCGCCCAGTCCAGGCGCTCGACCAGTTCATCCCTGGGGCGCGGCCAATTGGCCAAATGCACGTGCGTATCGATCAGGCCGGGCATCACAAACGCCCCGCCCAGGTCAATGCGGGTCACCGTGTCATCCGGTCCGGCCTGAAGTGCTTCACCATCCCCGTCAATGGCCACGATCTCGCCATCGCGAACGACCAGGCGCTCCACCGCCCTGGCCTCTTCCCCCGTACCGTCGAACAGGGTCAGATCGGTCAGCTCCAGCCACTCGGCCGCGGCTAACGGCCGCATCAGGACGGTCATCGCCGCCAGCAGAATCGCAAGTCGAATATGGATGTTCACCAGTCGTCCCGAAGCGGAAAGTCGTTCGATGATAGCCGCCCGGCAACTTCAGGCAAACTGCTTTGAATTGGCAAACATGCAATTAACGGCGAAGTGCAAGACCAGCGAACCGTTGGTGCCGATCACTATCAATGGCCTTCCAACCGCTCGCGGATTCGGTCGTTCACAAGTTTTTGGTACTTGGGCCCATAGACAAAACCCTTCTGATCACTTACACGTTCCATATTCTCTTTTAGATGCACTCGCGGACCTGTAGCCGAGCTGATAACCACACGATCAAACCTTGGATCAGAACTCACAAGTTGATCCGGATGGATATCGATTAGCACAAAGTAAAATGAGCCCGCTTCAAAATAGGCCACCGAATACTCATAGCTCGGCTGGGAACCCTCGGACCTCTGGTACGTCTTGTTAATAAGATTCTTGTACACGCGCGTCAAGTACTCGCAGGCCTTCCGATGCTCGCTATCAACCAGTGGTTCCAAACTGGTGTTCAGGGGCAGCGCATCTCCTCCGTGATACCGCCGTAACTGATCGCCGAGAACGCCAGAAATCTCCTTTTCGATTCTTGTACGACTGTCAGCGGAAACCGATGGACAAGCCGTTGCAAAGCGTGGGGGCTCATCTTGTCCGGCCCCCGCTCGCTCGGAAGCAAGGCCGCCGAAAGCGATCGAGCAGAGAATGAATGTAGAACCAATTGCAATGAATACTCTGTTCATAAGCGATGCCGAGCCCTGCTAGACACGAATTCATTCGAGTTTCCGCAGAAGTCAGCTCTGTGACTCGCGATCATCAAGCGGCTTCGCGCGGCTCGATGTGGTCAAAGCGTCCTTCTGCTCGGGCACGCGAAAGATCGTGCGCGGTCTGCAGGTTGAGCCAGAACCTGGCCTCCATACCGAAGTAGCGCTCCAGGCGCAGGGCCGTGTCGGCAGTCATGGATCGGCGCCCGGCTACCAGTTCAGAAATCCGGTTGTGGGGAACATCCAGCGCTCGCGCCAGTTCGCGGGCGGACAGACCAAACGGCACCATGAACTCTTCCCGAAGCATCTCACCGGGGTGTGTGGTCACTCTGTTCATATCGCACCTCAATGGTAATCAACGATCTCAACATCTTCGGGGCCATCGTCACTCCAGCGGAAACAAACTCTCCACTGCCTGTTGATCCGGATGCTGAATTGGCCAATTCGATCACCCTTCAGCGCCTCCAGGCAGTTGCCGGGCGGGACAGCCAATGAGCGAAGCTGGGTGACGTTGTCCAACTGATCCAGCTTGCGCAAGGCCACTTTGGCGATGGCCGAAAATCGGCGACTCTTACCCGTTTCGAACAGTTTTCGGGTTTCGTCGCAGCCGAAGCTTCGAATCATGCATGTATTGTGGTACGTATCACGTACCGATGTCAAGATCAGACTGGAGAACGGATAGCAATTTTCCTACAGCACGCTACGCCATACGGCCATCGTCAGAACGACGTGAACTGATCCATTCTGTCGGCAGGCTTTAAACGGAACGGGTTGATGGGACTGGCAACCGTGCTGTCGCGTGCCGCCGTGGGGATCGAGGCGCCGCAGGTACTCTGCGAGGTCAATCTTTCGCCGGGGCTGCCGATGGTGACCATCGTCGGCCTGCCGGAAACCGCCGTGCGCGAGAGCAAGGACCGGGTGCGTGCGGCGATGAAGAATTCGGATTTCGAACTGCCTTCCTGGCGCACCACGATATCGCTGGCCCCGGCTGATCTCCCCAAGGAAGGCGCACGTTTCGACTTGCCGATTGCCGTGGGCGTTCTGGCCGCCTCGGGCCAGGTGCCCGATGAAGAACTCAATGAATGGGAGTTTCTCGGCGAGTTGTCGCTGACCGGCCGGTTGCGCGCGGTCAAGGGCGCGCTGCCGGCCATCCTGCGGGTGCGCGAGAACGGTCGGAAACTGGTCCTGCCCCGGGCCAATGCCGAGGAAGCCGGCCTGGTCGGCGATGCCGAAATCTACCTGGCCGAGTCACTGAGCGAGGTCGCCGCAGCGCTCAACGGCCGGCAAGCGCTGGCGCGCGCGACCAAGAGCACGGAATGCAAAACCTGGAGCGGGCCGGACCTGGCCGACGTGCTGGGCCAGCACCGGGCGCGCCGGGCGCTGGAGATCGCCGCCGCCGGCGGTCACAATCTCCTGCTGATGGGCCCGCCGGGCACCGGCAAGACCCTGCTGGCCTCCCGGCTGGCAGGCATCCTGCCGCCGATGGAAGAGACCGAAGCGCTGGAAGCGGCGGCCATCGCCTCGGTCGCCGGCCGCGAGCTCGATCCGGCCACCTGGCGGCAGCGCAAGTTCCGATCGCCGCACCACACGGCATCGGGCGTGGCCCTGGTCGGCGGCGGCTGTCAATTACAACGATTAACGCTACTTTACAAGAATTTGCGCTACCGCAATCCCTTGCATGTGCCGAAGAGACACCACCAGCTATCGCGCTAATTTTGCACCCCTTTGTTCGTAGCGATCCTTCGCTCGGATTCCAGGTATCGAGTCGTGCTACACCAAGCCGGGCAACGAAAAAGCATGACCTGAGTCACGATGGTTCTCTTCGACAATTCTTGACTTGTCGTTCAAGTCTCGCGTACGTTCGAAAGGGGGGCGAGGTAATAGCAAAAGTGGTGTTGGCGCATCCAAATGAAATCCCGACCCAGGAATCTGACGATGAAGCTTGCGACCTCCGCAGGTGCATTGCGCCGTTGGCTGTGCGCCTTTGCCCTGATCCTGCCTGTTTCACCCGCACTTGCCGAAGAGTTCTCCGTCACCTCCGGCCTGAGCGCCCACTGGTTCAACCCCGATCGCAGCGGCGAGGGTCTGGTATTGGAGATACTCAGCGACGACGCGGCCCTACTCTACTGGTTCACCTACGACGAGGAGGGCAATCAGCGCTGGCTGATCGATGTCGGTGAAATCAGCGGCGACGAGATTATCTTTCCGGAACTGACCGTGACCCGCGGCGGACGATTTGGCCCGAACTTCGATCCCAATGAAGTGGAGTACGAGGTGGTTGGCGAGGCAATACTCAGCTTTTCAGATTGCGATCATGGTGAGTTCAGCTACGCGGCCTTCGACCAGAGCGAAACCATCTCCGTGGTCCGCTTGAGTCAAACCATGGCGGCAGGCTGTCAGCCCATACACGGTGTTCCGGGCCAGCCAGTACGCGAGTATGCCGGCCAGAGCGGTTCCTGGTATGACCCGACTCACAGTGGCGAAGGCTACACCCTGCAGTGGATGTCACGCGACCAGGCAGTACTGATCTGGTTCAGCTACGACCTCGACGGTAACCAGTACTGGATGATTGGCACTGGCACCTTCGAGGATGGAAAGATCGACTTTCCGGTGTTGTATTCGACCGGGGGGACAGGATTCGGCGAGGCATTCAATGCCAATGACATCGAGTACACCGAGTGGGGCTCGTTGACGCTCGATATCGATTGCGGCGGTGGAACAGCGCAGTATGACTCGGAATTCCCCGAATTTGGATTCGGCATGCTGAGCCTTGATCGCCTGACACATTTGAGCCAACCCGCTTGTCCATGGAAACCTCCACAGCTTTCGGACCTATATGAGTTGAGCGTGACCGAGATCCCCGTTGTCTATGACGGTGGGCCAACGAACATTCAGGCTCGTGATATCGCAGATGACGGAACGGTTATCGCAGTACGTGTAGGTGGGGCTGATGGCAACACGGTGTACCGTTGGCGATTTGGCGACCAGACAATGGACCAATTGGGGTCGGACTTGATCAGCACTGACCCGGTGATCGTTCCAGACTCCAGTGCGCTGTTCGCAATGGATAAGGTTTCGAGTGGAGACGTGCGTCTCAAGAGGTGGCGGGATGATACTGGTTGGCAACCACTCCAGGGCCTGATCTTCGAGAGATCGATCCTGGAGGGCGCGTCACAGGATAGAAGTCACCTGGTCGGCCGAGGTAGCGGCCCGGATATTTCTGGCGACGTCCCGTGGATCTGGAGCGCCGACAATGGACAAGTCGCGCTGAACAAGTCCGACGAAACTCCCATCGTGCGGGCATTTGCAGCCTCCAATGACGGCAGCACGGTAGTGGGTGATAGCCTGCATTTCAGTAACGGATCCGCATCAGAATGGACGGCGGGGCTCCGATGGGTTAACGACAACGAGCCGCAATTTTTGTATACCCCGAGCGGGCAACAACTGGGGCCCGCAACAAGTTGCAATTTTGACTGCAGCCTGGTGGCTGGCGGCGATACCCCTTTGGCTTTACCTGATCATCCCCATTTCCGACAGGCCTGGTATTGGAAACCCACTGGGGAATTTGGATTTCTCGGCGAATTGCCTGATACGATAGTGGCCATTCAAGACCCCCCGTACCTTCCACGTGCCATGTCCGGCGATGGCTCAATCATCGTCGGACACTACGCTACAGTGGACTCAGACGACAGGCTGCTAGCCAGGGCCTTCATTTGGACCCAAAACACCGGTATTACGTCGTCACGTTCATTGACGGAGGTTCCAGAACTGAAGGATAGCGAATGGGGCAGCATGAATGCGCGCAGCATTTCGCGCGATGGCTCGATGATACTGATCGAAGGACGGACCCCCAACCGGCCGTTTACTCGTTCAGAAACTCGTGCATACATCCTTCATCTGACACCGAAGTAATCACAAGGGGAAATGGGCTGGGAGAAGTACTGTGAAAAAGTCAATTGATCATTCAAAAATGCTGATAATTATTGCGCTAATTCTATTCGCGCCATTTGCACTTGCTGGAACAATTGGCCAGCAGACAGATATCCTAAAACAGGTGCAGGAATTATATGGCTCTACGGAAGAACAGGCCATTTTACGACTAGCTAAAGAAGCTGAGGCAACAGATTTTGCGCGAAAGATTGAAGCATCTTCGATTGCCAGTTACGCGGGCAGCTGGTTTGATGCTGAGTCGCTTTCACTTAAGGTTGCTATTTCCGATCGAAATGATGAGGACTTCGTCGAGAGAATGGGCGGTGATCCGGTTTTGGTGCAACGGAGCCTGGATGATCTTGTGAGAGCGCGAACGGCGCTCAAGTCACTGCTAGCCTCCGACACTAGGCTAGCTCACGCAATAGTTCGTATCGCTGTAAATCCTCGGATCAATGCAGTTGAAGTCGATTTCAAGGATGAAAATTCTGCTTTCATTGAAGCAGCGATGGTCGGTTTACAGATTCGCGATAGTGTACATGTAAGGGAAGTCTCAAGTTTGCCCGTATTCTCATCCGGCGCACTTCGAGGGGCGGTTCCGACTAGAAACTCAACGTGGGGAGCAAGCGACCCAGATAAGACTTTTGAGGACTTCAAATGTTCCGCCGGTTTTGCCGTTGAAGGGGGCTATGTCACGGCAGGACACTGCGGTTACGTTGGAAACGATATAGTTACTCCGACTGAAGTAGCTCTAGGAACCGTGCAGCAGTCGGATTGGGGTCCAGAGGACAGAGGCTGGGTCGATACTACGTCTGCCTGGAACCCCGTTCCGGAGGTTCAAGGTTACGGATCTGGTGTCTTTTCGATACCTGCGGAATGGGCGGGATTAGACCGAGCGCTGATCGGTAATACCGTCTGTCGATATGGTGGGACGAGCGGAGGTCCGCACTGCGGAACTATAAACGCTTGGGACGCAGAGCAGGCATTTGATTTACCGTACTATCCTTACTCCATTACCATAGACGGAGTAACTGAAGTGAATGGATCCTGCTCTGAACCTGGGGATTCCGGCGGTTCTTGGGTGGGGGCTGGCACACTACAAGCACAAGGAACTAATGTAGGAGTGGATCCAGCCGGGAGCACGTGTGAGACCGGAGCGGATAGAACATTTTTTTGGCCAGCTGATGACAGCACTGACGCATTTTCATTGACTATGCTAACCTCACATGGGGTGAACCCGCCAGTGAACACTTCTATCTGCCCTGACACGACACTCCATGCGCCAGAAAATTTTTTCTGCGCGCTGGATAACATACATTCACAAGGGTGGCCGGAAATAAGCTGGACATCGAGTACTGGTCACTCTTCGACTTCGGTGGTCTTAACGGGAACTTGCTCCTCCGGACAGCCAGTACAAGTGAATCTCGCAACAACCAACCCGTACGGAACGACACTTGATCAGTATTCCTTTACTTGCCCGTAACCCATTCCCTTGAAATCATCAGCAACCTCATATCCCCTGCCTTGAATTGGGCAGGGGATTTTTGGCTGGAGCATTACCGGCTTTCCATGGGCTAGCTGCGGGGCAGATCCCAGGTGCAGTTGTCAAGTCGCAACAATTAACGCTACTTTTCAAGAAGGAGCGCGACTAACAGACTTCACCTTCCGGGCATTACGCCCACTCATAACCCTTTGATGTAGCGGAATCGGGAAGCGGAATCGGGACACCCAGCGAATGGCGCCGAATTGCCGCCGCAGTCGCGCGATCTGCTGGCGGAATAGCAAATTTCCTACAAGCCGTCACGCGAAGCGGCTATTTCGCGGCCGCAGGTGCTTGGAGCAAGCTGTCCCCAGTCTCAACAGCGGAGTCACCATGGGCTTGGCAACCGTGCTTTCACGCGCCGCCGTCGGGATCGAGGCGCCGCAGGTGCTCTGCGAGGTCAATCTTTCGCCGGGGCTGCCGATGGTGACCATCGTCGGTCTGCCGGAAACGGCCGTGCGCGAGAGCAAGGACCGTGTGCGCGCGGCGATGAAGAACTCGGATTTTGAGCTGCCTTCCTGGCGCACCACGATATCGCTGGCCCCGGCTGATCTGCCCAAGGAAGGCGCGCGCTTCGACTTGCCGATTGCCGTCGGCGTACTGGCCGCCTCCGGCCAGGTGCCCGATGAAGAACTCCATGAATGGGAGTTTCTCGGCGAGCTGTCGCTGACCGGCCGGTTGCGCGCGGTCAAGGGTGCGCTGCCGGCCATCCTGCGGGTGCGCGAGAACGGCCGCAAACTGGTCCTGCCCCGAGCCAATGCCGAGGAAGCCGGCCTGGTCGAGGATGCCGAGATCTACCTGGCCGAATCACTGAGCGAGGTCGCCGCGGCGCTCAACGGTCGGCAGGCGCTGGCGCGCGCCACCAAGAGCACGGAATGCAGAACCTGGAGCGGCCCGGACCTGGCCGACGTGCTGGGACAACACCGCGCACGCCGGGCGCTGGAGATCGCTGCCGCCGGCGGCCACAACCTGCTTTTGATGGGTCCGCCGGGCACCGGCAAGACCCTGCTGGCCTCGCGCCTGGCCGGCATCCTGCCGCCGATGGAAGAGACCGAGGCGCTGGAAGCGGCGGCCATCGCCTCGGTCGCCGGCCGCGAGCTCGACCCGGCCACCTGGCGGCAGCGCAAGTTCCGCTCTCCGCACCACACGGCTTCGGGCGTGGCCCTGGTCGGTGGCGGCTCGAAACCGCGGCCGGGTGAAATCTCGCTGGCCCACGGCGGCGTCCTGTTCCTGGACGAACTGCCGGAGTTTTCCCGGCACGTGCTGGAGGTGCTGCGCGAACCGCTCGAATCCGGCCGCGTGGTGATCTCGCGCGCGGCGGTGCAGGCTGAATTTCCAGCCGCCTTTCAATTGGTCGCGGCGATGAATCCCTGCCCCTGCGGCTACGAGGGCGATCCCTCGGGGCGCTGCAACTGCACGCCCGACCAGATCCGCCGCTACCGCGACCGCATTTCCGGGCCGCTGCTCGATCGCATCGACCTGCACGTGGACGTGCCGCACCAGTCCCTCAAAGACCTGCCGCAGGGCGAACCATCGGCGACCGTGCGCGAGCGGGTGCTCTTTGCACGCAAACGTCAGTCGGCACGTGGCCGCATCAACGCCCGCCTGGATATCAACGGCATCCGCGAGCACTGCGCGCTCGATGAGCGCTGTGCCGGGCTGCTCGAAACGGCCTGCGAGCGGTTGCGCCTGTCGGCCCGGGCGCACCATCGCATCCTGCGCGTGGCGCGCACCATTGCCGATCTCGACGGCGCCGCCGACATCGATGCGCGCCATCTGAGCGAGGCGGTCGGCTACCGGCAACTCGATCGGCGCCAGGACGTCCTGGCACACACCGCCTGAACATCACGCCGGCCGGACTGTCCGAGCGTTACCATACTCATTGGTTTTGGCCCGGACTCCTCATGGCGCTGGCTCGTCGATTGTTGCTGATCGCACTGCTGATTTCGCCTGCCCTGCAGGCCGCTTCGGTGCGAACCGAGATCAGCGGCGTCGACGGTGAGCTGCTGGCCAACCTGCGCGCCTCGCTGTCGCTGGTGCGGGCGGAACGATTCGAAGACCTGTCGCTGTGGCGCTTGCGTCAGATGGCCGACGACGCCCGCGAGGAAGCCCGGCAGGCCCTCAGGCCTTTCGGCTATTACCGCCCCCGCATCCAGGTGCGCCTGATCGAACCCGATACCGAAGGCGAGCACTGGCAGGCAAACATCGAGGTCAATCCCGGCCGCGCCGTTACCGTCACAGAACTGCGGCTGGAGATTCTCGGCGGCGGGGCCGAGGACCCGGAATTCGACGAATGGCAGGAAGAATGGCCGTTGCCGACCGGCCAGGTGCTCGATCACCGGATCTGGCGCTCCGGCCTGCAGTCGCTCGAGCGGCTGGCCGAGGCGCGCGGCTACTTCGATGCGCATTTCGACGAGCGGCGGGTGATCGTCGACCCGGACCAGCGCGAGGCCGAAATCCGGCTCAAGTACGACACCGGCGAGCGCTACCGATTCGGCCACTACGAAGTCTCGGAAACGCCGTTCGGCACCCGCCTGATGAATCGGCTGCACACCCTCGAGGCCGACGATCCCTACGACATCGAGGAACTCGACCGGCAGCGCGAAGTGCTGGTGCGATCGGGCCTGTTCGAACGCGTGGTCGTGGAACCCGAGCGCGACACGGAGCAGCGGCGGGTCAACCTGCACTACCAATTGCGGGAACGCCCGCCCAACACCTGGCGCAGCACGGTCGGTTTCGGCACGGATACCGGCGCGCGGCTGCAGCTGGGCTGGACCCGGCACTACCTTTCGTCACGCGGCAATCGCCTGGACACCGCCTTCGGCGCCCAGCAGCGGCGCGAGGAGTTCGTGCTCAGAAGCGAATACCAGCATCCTCGCGGCGACCGGCCCTCCGAGTTTCTCACCGCCGGTGCCGTGCTGCGCAGCGAACAGGACAACTTCCGCTTCTACGACGAGAACCGGGTCGAACCGGTGTTCGAAGCCTTCAGCGGCCGCCGCGAGCAGGCCGAGCTGACTTTCGGCCGACTGCAGGAACGCCGGCTCCTGACCGAACATTTCCAGCCCCTGGAAGAACGATTGTTCCTGTCGCTACTCGATGAGAGCTTCGACGCCTTCCGCGAAGGATCCTTCAGCAGCGAAAACGAGGCCCTGCTCGAGGCCAATCCCGAACTGGCACCCTTTCTCCAGACCGACACGACCGCCGTCGCCCTGGGCGCGCGCTGGCGCCTGCCCTCGATTCGCGGCACCGGATTCAACACCCGCGGCCTGGTGTTGCAGGCACAGTTACTGGGCGCGCACGAGTCGATCGGCTCCGACGTCAGTTTTGCCCAGGCCTGGGGCAGCGGCCGCTGGCACTTGCGCTTCGGCGAGCGCCACAAGCTGCTGCTGCGAGGCGAAATCGGCTACACCGAGGCCGATACCCGCCGCCTGGACATCGAACTCGACGATCGCATTCTGGATCTGGCCATCACCGACTTGCCCGAACGCTATCGCTTCAAGACCGGCGGCGATCGCACCGTGCGCGGCTACGGCTACGAGAATCTGAGCACCAACCGCAACGGTGCCAATCACCTGTTGGTCGGCTCGGTCGAATATGAATTCCGGGTCGGCGAGAACTGGTCGCTGGCGGCCTTCGCCGACATCGGCAACGCCTTCAACGATCTCGACCAGCGCAAGCTCAAGCGCGGTGTGGGCGTTGGCTTTCGCTGGTATACGATGATCGGGCCGCTGCAGATCGATATCGCCCAGGCCCTGGACGATGTCGACCAACCCTGGCGGCTGCATTTCACCATCGGCACGCAACTGCTATGAAGAAGTGGCTGATCATTGCCGGCATCGCCGTCCTCGTCATCCTGCTGCTGGCCGGTTCGGCCTGGCTGTGGCTGACGCGCAGCGAAAGCGGCGCACGCTGGGCGCTGGCTCGTGCGGCCGGAACTGTCGAGCAACTCGAGTACGACGCGCTCTCCGGCGGCCTGGCCTCGGGCATCACCCTGGAAGGTCTGCGCTTCGCCCATGCCGGCACACGCGTGAACGCCGAATCGATCGAACTGGCCGCGCGTATCGAACTGTTCGCCGGACCGCGCGTGGTCGTGCGCCACCTGCGCGGTCGCGGCATCGACGTCCACCTGCCCCGGGAAGACGCCCCAGACGAGCCCGCCGCCGAGCCTTTCGACCTGTCCGCCCTGGCCAGCCCGGTGGAAGTCATCGTCGAGCAGGTCGAACTGCGACAGATCACCGTCCACGGCAGTGAGGAACCGCTGGAAATCGAGCGTGTGGCCCTGGCCGGCCGCTACGGCGATCGACTCGAACTCGAACGCTTCGAAATCGTGGCCGATCCCGGGCAGGCCACGGCACAGGGCGAGTGGGCGTTGACGCAGCGCGGCAGCGGCCACTTGAGCGTGAACGCAACAATGCGGCTGGACGACGACAGCGAACAGACGGCCCGGCTCGATCTTGAAGGCCGCCTCGACGCACTCGATTTCGTACTGACCAGCAGCGGCCCGTCAGCCACCGTGGAAGGACGCGGTCGATTGCGCGGCCTGCCGGGGACGCCCTCGGTCGAGGCCGAGATCACCGGCGGGCTGGCCGGCTGGCCCGGGCTGCCGCTGCGAATCGAGGACCTGGTACTCACGCTCGACGGCAATCCGAATGACTGGCGCGCTCAATCGAGTGCGCGGGTGACCGGGCCCGACATCCCGCCGGGCGAGTGGTCGATGGCCCTGTCCGGCAGCATGCAGGCCCTGACGATCGAAACGCTCGAGGCCGACATCCTCGACGGACAAATCACCGGCAGCGGGGAGCTGGACTGGAGCGAATCCGCCCCGGCCAGCCAGGCCCGGGTGCAATTCGAGAACCTGGACCTCACGCCGCTCTATCCGGAATGGCCCAACCAGGGACGCATCAGCGGCGAGTTGGCAGCATCGACCCGCGAGGGCGTGATCGAACTCGAAAGCCTGGCACTACGGGCCGACCCGGGTGACCTGAGCGTCAGCGGCCAGGGGCTGATCGATCCGGCCAACGACCGGATCGACGTGAGCCTGGAGTGGCAGCAGTTCGCCTGGCCGCCGGTGACCGACGACGCCGAACCCATCGTTTCCAGTGACTCCGGCCGGCTCGAGCTGGAGGGGCGCATCAGCGAGTGGCGCCTGCAGCTCGACGCTCTGTTGCAGACCCCGAATGCGCCCGACTCGCGCGTTCAGGGGCGGATCAGCGGCAATGACTCGCAGGCAAGCATCGAGGAACTTTCGATAAGCAGCGAAGGCGGATCGATGCGCATCGACGGTCAGGTCGGCTGGGCGCCTTCGCCGCGGGGCGAACTGGCCCTGGCATTCAACGAATTCGACCCGGCGATCTTCCGCGCCGACCTGCCCGGCCGCCTGGACGGGCGGGCCCGGATTTCGTTCGAGCGAGATCAGCTCTGGCAGGCCCGGGTGAATCTCGAGAGCCTGGCCGGCCAGCTGCGTGGCCAGTCGGTTTCCGGCAGCGGCAACTTCGCCCTGTCCGGACAGACCGCGCAAAGCGCCGATCTTGACCTGACGGTCGGCGACAATCGCCTGAGCCTGAGCGGAGAGGCCGAAGCGCCCTGGCAATTCACGCTGGACGCGGGTGCGCTCGAGCAACTCTGGCCGGACCTGGGCGGTCGCGCCCGGCTGAGCGGTCAGGTCGAACCGTCCGAAGGGCGCACCGCATTCGAAGGCGAGTTCGAAGACCTGAGCTGGCAGGAGTACCGCCTGGCCGAGGCGGGGCTCGAGGCCGAGCTGAGCTGGATGGCTTCACCGACCGTCGCCCTGCATTTTCTGGCCTCCGATATCGATGTTCGGCCCTGGGAACGCCTTGAGCAGTTCGAGCTGTCGCTCGACGGCGACTGCGACCAGCACGAATTGGTGCTGACTACCACGGGATCGCGCGGCAGCATCGACCTGGCCGGCAGCGGCGCCCTGCCCGGCTGCCTGGAACAGCCCGGCAACTGGCAGGGCCAGCTCGAGCGGCTCTACCTGGGCGAGACCATCGCCGGCGACTGGCGGCTGGATGAACCGCTGCCGATCGCTCTCGAAGCCGGCACGACCCGGATCGGTGCCGGTTGCCTGGTCACGGCAGCCGCCGGCAACGCCGCCCTGTGCCTGGATCAACTGTCGACGAACGGCACGGGCCGGGTCGGCCTGCGTCTGGTCGACGTCCCCATGGACCTGTTCCTGCTGCCACTCGATCCGGTCGTTTCCCTGACCTCACCGCTGTCCGGCCAGATCGAAGCCGGCTGGAACGAAACCGGTCTCACGCAGCTCGAAGGTCATCTCGAGCTCGCCAGCGGTGCACTCCGGCCGCTTGAAAGCGAGCGCGACCTGCTGGCCGTCGACGGCATTGAAATAAGTTTCACGCCCGAGTCGGACAACGGAGTGCGTGTGGATCTGGCGGCCCGACTCGAAGGCCGCACGGAACTGACCGGGCAAGCCCAGGTGGCCGACCTGCAGCGCCTGGCCGAATCGCGCATCGAGGCCGACGCGCAACTGGATCTGCCCGATATCGGCGCATTCGCTCACCTGCTCACCGAGTTCGACCGGATCGAGGGCCGCGCCAGCGGGCGCATGCAAGTCGGCGGTGTTCTGGGCCAGCCCACCATCGAGGGCCAGCTGTCCATCGTGGATGGTCGGGTCGTTCATGCCCCCCTGGGCCTGGATGTTGGACAAGTTCAGGTCGAACTGGCCGGTGATGTCGATCGGGCCCGTCTCACGGGTAGCGCACGATCGGGCGAAGGCCGGCTGGAACTGACGGCCAACGCGCAGTCGGTGGCCGAAGGCTGGCAGATCGAAGGCCAGGTCGAAGGCGAGCGCTTCACCTTCGCCGATGCCGGCTGGCTGCAGCTCGAAGCCAGTCCGCAAGTCAGTCTGCGCGCCGATCCGCGGCAGCTCACGATCGACGGCGATGTCCTCATCGACCGGCTGCAAGCTGGCATGCCACCGGGCACAGCCGAGCGCGTCGACCCGTCACCGGATGTCGAAGTTCTCGGCGAGATCGAGGACGAGGAAGACCCGCTGCCGGCGGCGACCCGACGCATCAGCGGCCGGCTCGGTATCGACCTGGGCGATGACGCCAGCCTGGTCGCAGCCGGCCTGGATACCCGCCTGGCCGGCAAACTGGAGCTGCTGTGGGACAAGAGCGTGATGCCCAATGGCCGCGGCACCATCCGTCTGCCCCAGGGCAACTACCAGACCTACGGCCAGAACCTGGAGATCAGCGACGGCGAGGTGATCTTTACCGGACGGCCGATCGACAATCCTCGCCTCGACATCCGCGCGGTGCGCGACATCTTCGGCGATGCCGAAGTCGAAGCGGCCGGCGTACACATTTCCGGCACCGCCCGCAATCCCGAAATCGAGCTCTACACCGACCCGCCGACCAGTCAGGAGAAGGCCCTGGCCTACGTCGTGACCGGCTCGGACTTCGACCACGCCGGCGGCCAGGGCGCGCTCAACGTCGGCTTCTACCTGCTGCCGAAACTGTTCGTCAGTTACGGGGTGGGCCTGTTCGAGACCGGCAACGTCCTGTCCGGCCGTTACGAACTGTCGCGGCGCTGGGGCGTGCGGGTGGTCTCGGGTGAACGCGATACCGGTGTTGATCTAAGCTATACCGTGAACAACTGACGCGACCGGAGGGTTCGACTTCGAGCCGATCCGGCAGGAGGCAGACCATGTACGGCAAGTTGATGCAAACGATGATCGGACTGGTGATCTTTACGCTCGCGCTGAGTGCCGCTGCCGGCGAGCGACCGGCCGAGGACGTAATGATGCGCGCCATCTCCGGCCAGGCCGGCGAGCCGGGTGGACGCGACATCGCCTACTTCTCCGAAGACGAGGCCACGCGCGGCTACCTCGCCGTCCCCGAGGGCGACGGCCCCTTCCCGGCCGTGATCCTCATTCACGAGTGGAACGGCCTGGTCGATCGCATCCGCCAGACCGCCGACGCCTTCGCCGAACACGGCTACATCGCGCTGGCCGCCGATCTCTACCGTGGCCGTACGGGTTCGAACCGCGAGGAAAACATCGCGCTGATGCGCGAGGCGCGCGCCGACGAGCAACGCATCATCGACAACCTCGATGCCGCCGTCGACTGGCTGAAAGCCAATACGCCGACGACCGGGCGCATCGCCACCATCGGCTGGTGCTTTGGCGGCGGCGTGGCGCTGTCCTACGCGCTCGGCGGAGATGAACACGACGGTACCGCCATCTTCTACGGCTCACTGATCGACGACCCCGAACAAATGCGTCACATTGACCACGAGGTCTACGGCACGTTCGCCGAGGAGGACACGGGTATTCCCGTCGACGAGGTCGAGGCTTTCGTCACCGCGTTGCGCGCGGCCGACATCGACAACGACGTCCATATCTATGATGCCGTCGACCACGGCTTCTGGCTGTATACCGAACGCGATCCGCACGATGCGCGCCCGGCCGCCGCCCATGCCTGGGAGCGCCTGCGCGCCTATCTCGATCGCACCATCGGCCCCGACACGAACGATGCGGAGGAAGAATGAACGAACCTTGCCTTCAGGAACGCTACGCCCCGCACAACGCCTGCTTCGGCTGCGGACCGTCCAATGAAAAAGGCCTGCGCATTCGCTCCTTCGCGCAGGGCGAGCGCGTGGTCGCCGACTGGCAACCCGAGCCGCACCACGAAGCCTTTCCCGGCGTGATCAACGGCGGCATCATCGGCTCGCTGCTCGACTGCCACATGAACTGGACCGCGGCCTGGCACCTGATGCAATCACAGGACCTGGACAAGCCACCGTGCACGGTGACGATGGAATACGCCGTCAAGCTCAGAAGGCCGACCCCTTCGGACGGCCCGCTGCACCTGGAAGCCTGGGTGACCGACACCGACGAGAAGGGCATCGTCAGTGTCGAAGCCGAGCTCAGCGCCGGCGGCGAAGTCTGCGACCGGGCGACGGGGCGGTTCGTGGCCGTCAAGCCGGGGCACCCGGCCTATCACCGTTGGTGATCAAAGCGGGTCGAGATGCAGGCCTGGCGTCACGATGCCATAATCAGGCCGGTCTGAAAACTTGGAGTCGAACCATGCGCAGCACATTGCAGATCCTCCTGGTGGCCGGCGCGTTGCTTGTGCTCGCAGCCTGTCAGAACGATTCGGCGGAAGATACGATTGAGGTGCCCGACGAGCCCGTTGCAAGCGCCGGTGAATCAGCCGAAGCGCCAGAGGAGCCAGCAACCGATGAGCCCGCCCCCGCCGATCCGTCGCAATCTCCGGAGGATGACATGAATGCGTCGAATGGAAATCCGCTCGACCTGGCCGAGGCCATCAAAGCGGCCCGTAGCGACCTGGCCGAACGTTCAGGCGTAGCACCCGATGCCATCACCATCGCCCAGGCGCGCAAGGTCACCTGGCGCAGCGGCGCCCTGGGCTGCCCCGAAGAAGGCGCGATGTATACCCAGGCCCTGGTCGAGGGCTTCTACATCCGGCTCAAGGCCGGCGAGCGCGAGTACGCCTATCACGCCGGCCGCGACGGCCAGCCCTTTCACTGCCCGCAAGCGCGCAGCCAGCCACCCCTGGACGACGACGAGAAGCCGACGTCCTGAACCTTCTACATCCGGCCCATTCCAGCGCTACCGGCCATCGTCCCGGCACCGAGTATCAGACCGATGATCAGCTGCACGACGATGGCCGCGATGATAACCACCACGAAATGCACGACGCGCTTGTCCTCGGGCACGCGCACGGCCAGCGGGATGATCTTGTAGAGAAAGACCAGACCGATGATCGTGCCGGCCAGTTGCAACAGCGGGCCGAGGAACGGTATGCCGCTCAGGGCAGCGCCGATCCAGCCGGGGATGATGGCCAGAGAGACGCCGGCAAAGGCGCGATCGAAATCCGACTCGCCGCCGAACTTGTCGGCGAAAAAACTCACCAGGAAACTGAGCACGGTCACACTGATCGCCGCGCTGAGCAGCCCGAAGATGAGTCCGAGGATGACGCCGCGGCCGTAACCGAAATAGAAGTAGCCGCCGAAAATCAATGACAGCAGCCAGCCGATCACGATGGCGGCCACCACCAGCGGTACGGTCAGTTCCATGGCCGTGCGCTGCCAGCCCGGGTCTTCGCCCAGGTACGACTGCCAGGTTTCAGCAGGCTCTGTCAGACTGCCCCTGACCAGCTCGATGGTCTTGCCCGGATTGAACATCGGATTCTCCTCGCTCGAATGCCCGTTCGATTATCCACGAGATTCGCGCCGTCTGCATGCCGCACCGTGCGGGCAAAAAAAACCCCGCCGCAGCGGGGTTTTGCCAATCTTGGGTGAAGCGGTTCGCTTCAGGCCGGCTGCACGTTGGCTGCCTGGGGACCCTTGGGGCCGTCCTGGATGTCGAAGGACACCTTCTGTCCCTCGGCCAGCGTCTTGAAGCCGGAGCCCTGGATGGCGGAGAAGTGCACGAAGACGTCCTTGCCACCGTCATCCTGACTGATGAAACCGAAGCCCTTGGCTTCGTTGAACCACTTGACTGAACCTGTTGCCATGATACTTGCTACCTATGTAATCAAAAAACGAAATATACCCAGGGTAGATGAGGATGGGATTTTCGCAGGCTGCCTACCAAAAACGGGAGGGATCCAACTGAATTCGCATTCGCCATTTACCACAGGCGACTTTCATTGTACGCCGTCGAACCGATAAAAACCAGCGCATCCAGTGAGTTGACTAATTCGGTCAGGGCGGCATCGCGGGCAGAGGCGGCGCCTTGATTCAGGCCCGACCATTCAGGATGGAAGCGCGCGCGGCGAAGCATGCGCGGCAGGCCCTTTCGTTCCAGTCGTTTTCCCAGTGCCAGCCGAATCCTTTCCGGGTGGCCATGGCCGCGATGCAGCAGGGACTCGAGCAGGGAGATCGAACGCGCCATCAGCAGCTTGAGCACGACATCGTCGACCTGCAGTCTCTCCCGACCGCGCCAGCGGCTGATCAGGCGCGAGCCGCCTGAGCGTACCAGGCCCGTACCGGCGCCCAACGCGGCCCCGGTCAACGTGCCCAGGCCGAGCGACAGTCCGCCGGTTCCGACATCGACCACGGCACCGGCACCCGCGCCAACGGCCGCGTAACCCGAGGCGCTAAGGCCATAGTGCCGCAGGGCTTCCGGATCAAAGGGGTCGGCCTTCCATTGCGCATCGTCGATAACTAACTCGCTGTCCTCGAAGTCAACCTGGCCGAAGCGGTAGAGTTCGAGAATCGTCTCCAGGCAAGCCCGTTCACGCTGGCGAATGGCATCGCGAACGGAGCGCCGGGCACTTTCCCGCTCGGCCTCGTCGCCGCGGCGAATCTCGCGTACACAGGCTGCGGCATCGAGCAGCATGGCGGCGATGGCCTCGAGCGCGGCGTGCCGACGCTGTCGTTCTTCCTTGTCACGCTGCGCCAGCCAGGCATCGATCACCACGGCGTGCGCATCGAGCTGGCTCTTGAGCTTTTCGAACAAGCGACGCTCGGTGGCCGCATCGCGCACCGCCGCGTCGAAAGCCAGCACAGTGTGCAGGCCAACCCGGGCCAGCGCCTCGCGCCACTCGGCTTCACGGCTTTCGGCTGCCGCGACGAAATTGAGCACGGCCACGATCGGCCGCGCACACAGCCCCAGCACGGCCAGTTCGTCCTGGTACTTTTCCAGCACCGGTTCGCGCGCGTCGATGACGTACAGGGCGATGTCGACCTCGAGCATCAGTTCGAGCACGCGGGCTTCGTGATCGAACTGCCGGCGAGCGTCGTCATCGGCGAGCAACCGCCGTACGCGCTGCGGGCCATCGTGACGATCACCGGACCCTTCATCATCAAGGCGTTCAATCAGCTCAGGCGCATTTTCAAGACCGGGGGAGTCGAACAGCACGATGCGCGAACCGTCGGCCGCCACCAGGTCGCCGGCCATGACGCGGCGCGTGGTACCGCCGCGATCCTGCACGTCACCGAAGGCGCGGTTGTGGGTCAGCGTGCGCACCAGCGAAGTCTTGCCGGTGTTGGTGTGGCCGACCACCGCGATGCTGAGCGACCGGTCCGTCACGACGAATTCTCCTCTTCACTGATAGCCCGGTGCAGCTCCGCCACCGCGCCAGCCTCGGGCGCATCCAGATCGAGCACGATCACGGCCGCTCCGATACGCCCGGCCAGCGCTTCCCAGTCGGCCCGGCGCTCGGCCAGCGGTCCGCCGCGCGCCTTCAGTTTCCCGCCCTCGTCGAGCACCAGCCACAACGGCGCATCGGCGGCATCGGCCAGGCGTTCGAGAAAACCGCCCGTGCCCGCATCGGGGGTGCGCAACATCGAGCAGACCGCAAGCACGGCCGAGGCCGGACGACTCAGGCGCCCGGCCGAGGCCAGGGCAGCCCGGCGACCCGCACGGTCGTCGGCGCGGCCCAGATCGAGCAACTCGACGCCGGGCACCAGGTCGGCCAGGTTGCCGGGTGCGTCTTCGAGCTCGATCGCCACGATCAGACCAGCGCCGGCATCAGGCCGGCGACTGCGGCGCGGCCTGGAAGGACTGTCCGGAACGGGCGGGCCCGACGGCTCCGGCACGCGCTCGTCGGCCATCAGTTCAGCGGCCAGGCGCAGGTGCCCGGGATGGGTGGTCTCCAGCGGCAGGCGCCGGGCCGAATGCCATGCCAGGGCTGTGCAGATAAACCAGGCCAGCAGGCGCGGCAGCAGGGAGTAGGCGACGATCATGGCCAGCAGGAAACGCGACCACTCGGCGCGCGCCGCCAGCTCCCCGGCACCCTCACGGCCTGCCACGATCCAGGCCGGATCGGCCGGCGGCATGAGCCCCAGTAGCGACGGCCATGCCGCCAGCGCCTCGACCAGGCGCACCACACGGGCATCATTGAGCAAGGTTGTGCCCCAGGTCAGGTCATACTGAACCACGCTGAAAATCACGATCAGCGTGACCCAGGCTGCAGCCGAATACGCCAGCCAGAACACATGGCTGATGGCGCCGAGCTTCCAGCGTCCCCAGGGCGTGGCGAGCGCGCCGGCGAAGGCCGCCATCAGATCGCCCGCCTGCGGCGAAGCCAGCAGACGTGGCCCAAGCCGCCGCAGACCGGCCGCCACCAGCCCGCCGAGCGCGCTGCCCGAGCCGGACTGTCGCCAGCCGGCCAGCATCAGCACCAGCCAGCCCAGCAGCATCAGCGTTGGCACGATCAGCAGTGCGGCTGCGGCCAGCAGTACGTCGACCTGGCGATCGGCGATCACCGAGCGAGCGGCGACGACCCCGGAGACCAGACCGAGAAAGGCCAGCCCGTAGGCCGCCCCCCCGAAAAAGCCGAGCAGGCGCTGGATATCGCGCTTTAGCGACGCTGCCGGCGGCAGGGCGCGCGAGCGCGCCACCAGGCGCTGTTCGAGCGATCCGCCACGCCGGCGCCCAACCGCCATCGCCGCCTCGTCGGGCAGGCGGCCGGAACGCTCCTCTCGGTGGCGGATGCTTTCGACCAGCAGCCAGTCATCCAGAAGAATCCGGCTCACGGGGCGGTGAGTATGCATTCAAACATGGCGCCAATCATACCCGGGCACCGGCAATGATTGATCCTGATCAAGTAAGCTGTCGCAGGCCGCGCCGATAATGCGCGCCGATGGCGCCGTACCCATAACGACCAAGGAAGCATGATGTCGCAATCGATCACCTACAACGACCGAGTGGTCCGACAGTTCGCCTGGACGACCGTGCTCTGGGGCATCGTCGGCATGCTCGTCGGCGTGCTCATCGCCGCTCAGCTGATCTGGCCCGAACTGGGCGGGGGCATTTCCTGGCTGAGCTACGGCCGGCTGCGTCCGCTGCACACCAACGCCGTGATTTTTGCCTTCGGCGGATCGGCCCTGTTCGCAACCAGTTATTACGTGGTTCAGCGCACCTGCCACGCGCGGCTGTTTTCCGACCGCCTGGCGGCCTTCACCTTCTGGGGCTGGCAGGCGGTGATCATCGGCGCGGTCATCACGCTGCCGATGGGCTTCACCATGAGCAAGGAGTACGCCGAGCTGGCCTGGCCGCTGTCGGTGCTGGTCGCCCTGGTCTGGGTCGCCTACGCCATCGTCTTCTTCGGCACCCTGGTCAAGCGCAAAGTGCGCCACATCTACGTGGCCAACTGGTTCTACGGCGCCTACATCCTGACCATCGCCGTGCTGCACATCGTCAACAACCTGGCCATACCGACCGACTGGTGGCACTCCTACCCGGTCTATTCCGGCGCCGTCGATGCCATGGTGCAGTGGTGGTACGGTCACAACGCCGTCGGCTTCTTCCTCACCGCCGGCTTCCTCGGCATGATGTATTACTTCGTGCCCAAGCAGGCCGGACGGCCCGTATATTCGTACCGGCTGTCGATCGTGCACTTCTGGTCGCTGATCGCCATCTACATGTGGGCCGGCCCGCATCACCTGCACTACACCTCGCTGCCCGACTGGGTGCAGTCGCTCGGTATGGTGTTCTCGGTGATGCTGCTGGCGCCGAGCTGGGGCGGCATGATCAACGGCATCATGACCCTGTCGGGGGTCTGGTACAAACTCCGGACCGACCCGACCCTTCGCTTCATGATCGTCGCGCTCAGCTTCTACGGCATGTCGACCTTCGAGGGGCCGATGATGTCGATCAAGACGGTCAACGCCCTGTCGCACTACACCGACTGGACCATCGGCCACGTTCATGCCGGCGCCCTGGGCTGGGTTGCGATGATCTCCATCGGCGCGCTCTATTCGCTGTTCCCGCGCCTGTTCGGCGTCGAGAAGATGTACTCGACCAAGCTGGTTGAATGGCACTTCTGGGTGTCGACCATCGGCACCGTGCTCTACATCGTGGCGATGTGGATCGCCGGTGTGATGCAGGGCCTGATGTGGCGCACATTCAATGACGACGGCACGCTCACCTATACCTTCATCGAAGTGCTGCGCATGACCGAGCCCTATTACCTGATGCGCCTGCTCGGCGGACTGGTGTTCCTGTCGGGCATGTTCATGATGGCCTGGAATGTCTGGAAGACCTGGCAGATGCGCACTAGCGACAACCTGGACGTGCCGGTCAAGGCACCCGCTCACGCCTGATCGCACGGGAGATATGAGTCATGGCTAGCATGCACGACAAAATCGAGAAACACGCCGGTCTGATGGCCGTACTGATCGTGGTTGCCATTTCCTTCGGCGGGCTGGTCGAGATCGTGCCCCTGATGTTCAAGGCCACCGTGGTCGAGCCGTCCGAGGGCGTCGAGCCTTACAGTCCGCTCAGACTGGCCGGCCGCGACGTCTACGTGTCGGAGGGCTGTTACAACTGCCACAGTCAGCAGATCCGGCCCTTCCGTTCCGAGACCGAGCGCTACGGCCACTATTCGGTGGCTGGCGAGTTCGTCTACGACCGGCCCTTCCAGTGGGGCTCGAAACGCACCGGGCCCGACCTGGCCCGCGTCGGCGGCCGCTACAGCGACGACTGGCACGAGCTGCATCTGATCGACCCGCGCGCCGTGGTGCCGGAATCAAACATGCCGGCCTATCCCTGGCTGGCCGAACGCTTCGTCGATCCGGACAAGATCCAGGCCCGCATGCGCGTCCTCCAGACCCTGGGCGACCCCTACAGCGACGAGGACATCGAGGAAGCGGCCGATGCCGTTGCCGGCCGCACCGAGCTGGAGGCCGTCATCGCCTACCTGCAGGGCCTGGGCACGGAATGGACCGGTCAGCGCGTTGCGCCTCGCGCTGGAGGAGACGACTCATGAGCAGCGGCATCATCACGGGACTGGCCATGCTCGCCTTCGTCGCCATCGTCATCTGGGTATTCGTTATCAAGCGCAAGGAAGACTTCGACGAGCAGGCCAATCTGCCCCTCGACGAGGACGACAAGACCGAACAGGACAAGGAGCATCGATCATGAGCGCATTCTGGCACTGGTTCGTGGTCCTCATCACCCTGGGCTTTACCGCCGCCATGGTGTGGCTGTTCATCGTCACCGGCCGGGCGCAGGTCAAGGCCGAACCGCACGACGAGGGTGGCGACACCACTGGTCACGTCTGGGACGAGGACCTGCGCGAATACAACAACCCGATGCCGCGCTGGTGGCTGTGGCTGTTCTACGGCACGGTGATCTGGTCGCTGCTCTACCTGGTGCTCTATCCCGGCCTCGGACGCTTCGAAGGCACGCTGGGCTGGAGCCAGGAAGGCCAGTACGAAGAACAGATGGCGCGCGCCGCCGCCGCCTTCGAGGAACGCTTCGCGGAATTGACCGAGCAGCCCCTCGAGGCCCTGGTCGACGACGCCGATGCGCAACGCATGGGGCGCAACATCTTCGCCCATAACTGTTCGACCTGCCATGGGTCGGATGCCCGTGGCGCCGAAGGTTATCCCAATCTCACCGATCAGCACTGGATCTGGGGCGGCGCACCCGAGCGCGTGCTCGAGTCGATCCAGTCGGGACGCCAGGCCGTCATGCCGCCGCTGGGCGATGCGCTGGGCGAACAGGGCGTCACCCGCGTGGCCACCTATGCGCAGAAGCTGGCCGGCAAGTCGGTCGACGCCACCATGGCGGCCGCCGGGGAGCGCCTGTTCCAGCAGAATTGCGCCGCCTGCCACGGCCCCGAAGGCACCGGCAACATCCATCTCGGCGCACCCGACCTGACGGCCGGCATCTATACCTACGGCGGCGATCTCGACAGCCTGCGTGAGACCATCCGCCAGGGTCGCAATGGCATCATGCCGGCGCAGGAACCGCTGATCGGAGAGGCTCGCAGTCGGCTGGTCGCCGCCTATGTCCTCGGGCTGAGCCGGGATGACGACGAGTAATCGCCCAACCGATCCGCCACCACGACCCCTGGCCCAGCGCCTGGGCGCAATCCTGTGGCCGTCGTTCTTTGCTGCCGGCGTGGCGACCATGCTGTTCTTTGCACTGATCGACCCGCTGGAGCTCCGAGACATCACCTTCCCGGAACTGGAACTGAGCCGGATGGCGGGCTACACCATCGGCTTTTTCCTGTTCTGGGCCGCCACCGCCGCCTCGAGCCTGTTTACCTGGCTGCTGCTACGGCCGGCCAGCCGCTTCAATCGCAATCCACCGCAATGAACCAGACACCCACCGGCGAGACCATTCCGCTCTACGTCAAGCAGGAAAAAGTCTACCCGCGCGAGATCAAGGGCCGCTTTGCCCGGCTGCGGGTGATCGCCGCCTGGGTTCTACTGGGGCTTTACTACGTGCTGCCCTGGATCAACTTCAACGGCCACCAGATCGTGCTGTTCGACCTGGTCAATCGCCAGTTCCACATCCTCGGCCTGACGCTGTGGCCGCAGGACCTGATCATTCTGTCGCTGCTGCTGGCGATGGCAGCGCTGAGCCTGTTCTTCTTCACCGCCCTGGCCGGGCGCCTGTGGTGCGGTTATGCCTGCCCACAGACGGTCTGGACCGAAGTCTTCCTGTGGATGGAGCGGGTGACCGAGGGCCGCCGCAACAAGCGCATCAAGCTCGACAAGGGGCCCTGGACGCGGGAGAAGATCGCGCGCAAGTCGGCCAAGCAGTTCCTGTGGATCACTTTCGCGCTGTGGACCGGCTTCACCTTCGTCGGCTTCTTCGTGCCGATCCGCGATCTCGGCTTGCGCCTGTTCGAGTTCAACCTGGGCGGCTGGGAAACTTTCTGGCTGTTCTTCTACGCCTTTGCGACCTATGGCAATGCCGGCTACTTGCGTGAGCAGGTGTGCAAGTACATGTGCCCCTATGCGCGCTTCCAGTCGGCCATGTTCGACGACGATTCCCTGGTCATTTCCTATGACGAGGCCCGCGGCGAGCCACGCGGGCCGCGCAGCAAGTCGGCCGACCGCGCCGAACTGGGCCTGGGTGACTGCATCGACTGTTATGGCTGCGTGCAGGTCTGCCCCACCGGCATCGACATTCGCGACGGCCTGCAGATCGAATGCATCGCCTGCGCTGCCTGTATCGACGTCTGCGACGAGGTCATGGACAAGATGGGCTACCCGCGCGGCCTGATCCGCTATTCCACCGAGAACGCCATGGCCGGAAAGCCGACCCGCATTCTCCGGCCGCGCATCTTCATCTACCTGTTTGCCCTACTGATCCTTGCGACCCTGGTCGGCGTTGTCATTACCGGCCGCGACCCCTTGCTGGTCGACGTGTTGCGCGATCGCACCGCCCTGCACCGCGTCACCGAGAGCGTCATAGAAAACCCTTACTCGCTCAAACTCACCAATCGCACCGAGCGGGATGTGGCGGTCAGTCTCGAGGTACGGGGCTTGAGCGGCCTGCGGATCATCGAACCGACCGAACCGGTGGTGGTCGCACCCTCCGAGGTGGCCAACCAGCCGATGACCATCGGCCTGCCGCTCGAGCAGGCGCGACCGGGCATGCACGAGATCACCATCATCACCACCGATGCCGAGGGGCAGCGGCTCAACGAAACCGAGACGCGCTTCTTCATCCCGGCGCGCGCACTGGAGTGACGGCATGGCGGCGAACATGAACGACACCATCGTGCGGCCCTGGTACCGGGAATTCTGGGTCTGGTTCATCCTCGCCATCCTGAGTATGGGCGTGGCCTCGGGCACCGGCGTGCTGATCATCGGGCTCAAGCGGGCACCGCAGATGGTCACCGGCGACTACCAGCCCCTGGGCAAGGCCTTGGTGGACACTCACCATCGTGCCGACCGGGCGCTGAGCCTGGGACTGAGTGCCTGGCTGTCGGTCGACGGCGACCAGGTCGAGCTCGTGCTCAGCGCGCACCGCCCCGACCAACTGCCCGACCAGCTGCTGCTCCGCTTCGAGCACCCCACCAATACCGAACGCGATATCTCGGCCGTGGCCCGGCGCGTCGATGCCGGACGATGGCAGGCCGTCATGGGCGAGCTCCGGGCCCCCGAACGGGCGCGCGTCATCCTGAGCGACCTCGAACAGACCTGGTGGCTGGCCGGTCGCTTCTCCGGCGAAGTCGCCGGCCGGATCGGGCTCGAACCGGAGCGACTGTGAGCCGCGCGGCGGCGGCGACAGTCTGCTGGCACTGCGGCGAACCGGTGCCGCCGGGCACCGACCTGACGACCACGGTCTCCGGAAAACCACGGCCGATGTGCTGCCACGGCTGTCTTGCGGTGGCCACGCTGATCGATCAGGCCGGCCTGAACCGCTACTACGAATTCCGCGACGCCCTGCCCGAGCGTCCCGAGGCTGCCGCGCGGATCGACGACTACAGTGCCTGGGATCGCGACGCCATTCGGCGCCATTACGCCCATATCGACGGCGACGGCCAGGCCGTGATCAGCCTGGTGCTCGAGAACGTCCACTGCGCCGCCTGTGCCTGGCTGATACGACGCTTCCTCGGCGAACTCGACGGCGTGGCCGAAATCCAGGTCGATATCGGCGACGGGCGAGCCCGGGTCCATTTCGACCCCGAGCGTACGGCCCTGAGCGAAGTGGCGGCTCGCCTGGCCGCACTCGGCTACCGCCCCCACCTCGACTCGCCGCAGGCCGGCGAGCAGCGCGACCGCATTGAACGTCGCCGCCTGCTCAAGGCCATCGTCGTAGCGGGACTCGGCATGATGCAGGTCATGAGCTACGCCCTGGCGGGCTACATCGGCGCCTTTCAGGACATCGACCCGACCAGCGAACGCTTCTTTCAGGTGATCAGCATGATCGTGGCCGTGCCGGTCGCGCTCTATGCGGGCAGGATCTTCTACCAATCCGCCTGGCGGACGCTGCGGCAAAGACGCATGGGGATGGACGTGCCCGTGGCCGCGGCCATGCTGCTGGCATTGACCGCCAGCATCGTCATCACCCTGCTCGACGCCGGCAAGGCCTACTTCGACTCCGTGGTGATGTTCATCTTCTTTCTGTTGCTGGGCCGCTACGCCGTGCTGGTCACGCGCCAACGCGCCGGTTCGGTTCACTCGGCCCTGGCGCGCTCGCTGCCGGCCGCCGCACGCCGCCTGGCCGCGGACGGTACTCCCGAGGCGGTCTCGCTGATCGAACTCGAAGCAGGCGATCGGGTCCAGATCGGTGCCGGCGAGACCGTGCCGGCCGACAGCCGCATCGTCTCGGGGCAGGCCCTGGTCGACGAATCCTTGCTGTCGGGCGAGGCCAGCCCGCGGCGACGTGGCGCGGGCGAATCGGTGCTGGCCGGCTCGCTGTTGCGCGACGGCCAATTGGTAGTCGAAGTCGGCCAACTCGGCCAGTCGACGGTGCTGGCCGGCATCGTGCAGCTGCTCGAACAGGCCCGCGACCACAAGCCGCGCCTGGCCCAGGTTGCCGACCGCATGGCCGGCTGGTTCGTGGCCTTCGTGCTGACCGGAGCGGCGGTCACGGCGATTGCGTGGTGGCAAGTCGACCCTTCCCGGGTGCTGCCGGTGGTGATTTCGCTGCTGGTGGTCTCCTGCCCCTGCGCCCTGGCCCTGGGCACACCGGCGGCGCTGGCCTCGGCATCGCGCGGCTTCGCCCGCCACGGCATGCTCGTCAGCGGCAGCGAAGTGCTCGAGAATCTGCCGAAAATCACCCACGTGGTGCTGGACAAGACCGGCACGCTGACACAAGGTCAGATGCGCGTGGCCGAAGTCCGCATCGAGGATGCCGGATTGTCGCGTGACGAGATCCTGGTCCTGGCCGCAAGACTCGAGCGTATCAGCCGTCATCCGGTGGCCAGCGCTTTCGAAACCCATGACGACGGTGGCCGGGTCGAGCGGGCCGAGGCGGTGATGGCCGCCGGAGTGCGCGGCCAAATCGACGACCGGGCATTGGCGCTGGGCAAGCCCGCATGGATCGCCGAACGCACCGGCCTTGAACTCACCCCGCCCGGCCCGGGCCAGTGGATCGCCCTGGCTGACAGCGACCATGTTCTCGCGTGGATCCGGCTCGACAGCCCGCTACGCGAGGGCGTCGATGCCCTGGTCGCGCAGCTGAAGGCCCGCAACATCGAAGTACTGCTCGCCTCCGGTGACCGGTCCGAAAACGTTGCTCAAATGGCCGAGCGCTTGGGCATCGACCGATTCAAGGGCGATCTTCAGCCGGCCGACAAGCTGGCATGGGTGCGCGCGCTGCAGGCCGAAGGCGCGCGCGTGGCCATGGTCGGTGACGGCATCAACGATGCGCCGGTGCTGGCCGGCGCCGACGTCTCGCTGGCCCTGGCCGAAGGTGCCGACATCGCCCGAACCCAGGCTGATCTGGTGTTGACCGGCCACAGTCTGAACGCCGTCGCTCGCGCCTTCGAGCTGGGCCCGCGCGTAGTCGGCGTGATCCGACAGAACCTCGCCTGGGCCTTCGCCTACAACCTGGCCGCCCTGCCCCTGGCCGCCACCGGCTTCGTCCCGCCCTGGGCGGCCGCCATCGGCATGTCCCTATCAAGCCTGCTGGTCGTCGCCAATGGCCGAAGAGCCGGCCGAGTCAATCGATGAACATCATCTACGTCCTCATTCCCCTGTCGGTGCTCCTGATGCTCCTGGCCATCGGCGCGTTCTTCTGGGCAATGCGCAACGACCAGTTCGAAGACCTCGACACCCCGGCTTTGGATATCCTCGACGAAGATGACGAGCCTCAAGAAAAGCGAAAGGAGCGTGGAACCACGGAACGCACGGAAGACACGGATTGAAAGAGTTGATCAGTTCGACAATCAGGATGCCATGCATGAAAACCCTTGCACGATGACTGCTGCCGGCGCCATGAACACACAACCGTTTTCCGTGTCTTCCGTGCCTTCTGTGGTTCCAATCATCAATGAATGCTGAGACTGCACTGCTGACAGGCCTGCTCGCCGGATTGTTCGGGTCGACGCACTGCCTGGGCATGTGCGGCGGGATCGTCGGCTTGCTGCATGCCCAGATACCCGCTGGCCGCGGCGCGCTGGCGATCGGTTTTCATGTCGGAAGGATTTCGAGCTACCTGGCCATCGGGCTGATCGCCACCGGCCTCGGCATGTTGCCGGCCGCCGCCATACCCGAAGCGGCGCCGCAAATCATGCGCTGGCTGCTCGGCGCCATCATCGTGCTGATGGCCGTCTACATTGCCCTGCCCGGCCGCTTCCGCGACGTCGCCGGGCAATTCGCCGCGCCGCTGACTCGACGCATGATGCCGGTCTTTTCGAAGTTCCTGCCGGTGCGCTCGCTCGACAACGCCATCGGCCTGGGCCTGCTCTGGGGCCTGCTGCCCTGCGGCCTGCTCTATACGGTCATCGCCACCGCGGTAATGCTGGCCGACCCGATGGCCACCACCGCCATGATCCTGGCCTTCGGCATCGGCACTGTGCCCCTGCTGCTCGGCGGCGGCCTCGTGATGCTGAAATTCCGCTCAGCCATCAACCGCCCGGGCCTTCGCTGGCTGGCCGCCGCCCTGCTGGCGCTGACCGGGCTGCTGATCGCGGCCGGGCCGTGGCTGGCCCATGCCGTCGACCATCCGTGGATGCAGTTCCTGGTCGAGTGTGTCGGCGGTTGAACTGGGCGGCGATCAATCCGAAGCGATCGTCGAGTGGTGCTTGATCGCAATGCCCAGCTCGGATTCGTAAGGCGGCACCGAACATTCGATTACCCAGCCCTCCCCGACGTCGATCCGGCGGCCGACGAATTCGGCATGCACCGGCATGAATTGCTCGTCGCGGGCGCACAGCACTGCGATTTGCAGCCGGCTGGCACCTGCAGCACGCAGAAAACCGGCCGCGCGAAATGCGGATTCACCGGTGTAGAGCACGTCGTCGACCAGGATCAGGTGGCGTCCGGTAACGTCGATGTCCAGCGAGTCCTCGTCCAGGGCGGGCCGATCGTGCAGCAGCGTCAGATCATCACCGTAGCGCTTGAGCAGGAGCTCGCCCACCTCCGGCGCCCTACCATTGATGCGCTCGAGACGTTCGGCCAGCATCCGGGCCAGGGGCGCTCCGCGCCTGAGCAGGCCGACCAGCGCAGTCTCGGGTTCCAACTGCGGGGCCATGACCCGGGCCACTTCATCGAGCAAGGCCTCGACCCCCTGCCGATCGACCAGGGCGAGCGTTCGGTCCGGTTCATTCATCAGTCGCTTCCGGATACAGGTACTGCCACCACTGCGGCTCATCCTTGAGCCACTTGTCGTACCAGGCCAGCATCGTGTCCCACCAGACGTAGCGCTTTTCGCGATCGAGAATCCAGTGGTCCTCGCCGGGGAACTCGACCATTTCGACCTCGCGGCCGAGCAGCTTGAGCGCGGTGTACATGTTGTGACTCTCGCCCGGTGGAACGTTGGTGTCGGAATCGCCGTGCAGTAGCAGCATGGGCGTGGTGATCTTGTCGGCGTTGTAAACCGGGCTTTGTTCGACGTAGAGCTCGCGGTTGTTCCAGGGGAAGCTGCCGCGGCTGGCGATGCCGGAATAGCCGTAGCCCCACCAGCCTTCACCCCAGTAGCTGGTCAGCGCACTGATGCCGGCATGCGAGATCGAGGCTGCGAAGAGGTCCGTCTTCGTGGCCAGGTACATGGTCATGAAACCGCCGTAGCTGGCGCCGATGTTGCCGATCCTCTCGCCGTCGACAAATTCGTGCGCCGCGACGAACTTCTGCGTGCCCTCGATGATGTCGTCAGCGGTGTACTCGCCCCAGGCGTTGACGTGTCTGGCCGAGAAATCCTGGCCATAGCCGATCGTGCCGCGCGGCTGCAGCACGTAGATCACGTAGCCGTTGGCCGCCCACAGGTTGAAGGGATAACGGCCGGTGAACTGACGATTCACCGGCATGGTGCCGCCGTAGTAGTAGACGATCAGCGGATACTCGTTTTCGGGGTCGAAGTCCGGCGGCAGGTAATAGCGACCCTCGATGGCCTCGCCGTCGGCATTGGTGAATGACCAGTCGCGCACCTCACCGAACACCACATCGGCATAGGACGATGCGCGCGAATTGAACAGGATTTCGATGCCGCCGTCGATGCCGACCCGATGGACACGCTGCGGTGCCGTGGCATCGCTGCCGCGAACGACCACCGTCGGCGGTGAGGTACGCGAGGCGACGAAGCCTTCCATAACTTCCACGCCGATATCAACCCGGGTCAGTACTTGGTCGACGCCGTCGAAATGCACCAGCGCGGAACGCTCGCCATCGACGGCCGAGAGCAGCAGGTCGCCGTCGGCCAGGCGCTCGATGCCACTGAAGGCCGGATCGAAGTCACGGCTGACGCTGGTCGCCGACGCCCCATCGGCAGCCAGCAGGTAGAGCTGGGTGTCGTACTCGTTGGCGGCACGTTCCTCGCCCAGGGTCTTGCCGTCGCCCATCGGCAGGCCCGGACCGGCCAGCAGCCAGTAGCCATCCTCGGCAAAGCGGATATCGTCGAACTGGCGCAACTCGACGACGTCGCGCTCTTCCAGTCCATCGAGGTTCAGCTCGAAGATGCGAAACAGACTGTGCGGTGGCTCGGCGTAGTCGATGCTGCGCTGCGACAGTAACAGGCGATCGCCTTCCACATCGTGCAGGGTGACCGAACGATCGGCGGCGGTCAGTGGCCGGACGAGGCCACTTTCGATATCGACCTGGTGAATCTGGCTATTGTCGCGAAAACCGGCCCAGCGGTCCTCGAGCGCGCGCAGACGCCGGCGCTTGTCGGTTTCGCTGTCGTCCTTGTCGGTCCAGCTGAAAATGATCGAATCGGAATCCGGGTGCCAGCGCCAGCTGCCGAGACCCTCGTGCTCGAGCAGCAGGGCGCGTGCCCGGCCGCTTTCGCGGTCGAGCAGCCACAGGCTGTCACCCTGCTGAATGGCCAGGCTGCGGCCGTCAGGGCTCCAGGCCAGGGCAGCGGGACGCTCGCCGGTCCAGTGCCGCACGATGCGGTCGGTCTGCAGGTCGCGGATTTCAAGGCGTTGGATATCGGCATCGGCCGGCTCGTCACGGCGTTCGAAGGCCAGCGCCAGGTAGCGACCATCCGGCGAGATGGCCATGTCGCCGACCGTTTCGGCGTTGGTCAGAAGCTGCGCCGAAACACGGCGCTCGGGGCGCAGGGAGACCGATACCCGGTCCTGCGCCTCCCGCCCGGTCCATCGCAGTGCTGGATCGCCTTCGGCCGAAGCACCGGCGTGCACGATCCAGATGCCGTGGCTGCCGTTGCGAAGATCCAGGGCGTAACCGTCGTCGCCGGATTCGATCAGTCGGCCATCGACGTACACAACCGGCTTCTCGAAGCCCTCGATTTTCAGGTGCCCGCGCACGAAGCGATCGGCTTCGAGCTGAAACCACCAGAGCATCAGCGCCGATTCTTCCGCAAATTCCGCCGGTTCGATTTCGCCCCAGCTCGCGGACTGGCCGAAGATCGACAATTCGCCCCCAGCGGCGGGCAGCTCACCCTCGTCGAGCTGGCCGACCAGCGCCCGCTGCATGGCACCAGCATGGCCGGACCGGGACAGGCGATCGGTATCGACCGGCAGCGGTCCGAGCGACAGCACTCGCCCGATTTCAATCGTGGGCGGGTTGTTCTCGCCCTCGTTCCCGTTGTCCTGGGCAGAAAGGGGCAGACTGAAAAGTGCGATGGCGACAAGCAGCGTTATGCGGAACACGGGCGTTTTCCTCCGTCAGAAGATCTCGGCCCCGCAATGTAGCAGAAAGCCCTGGCCGGGCGGGCCGCGGACATTCAGGGACCTGAAATGCACTTTTTTGACAGGAATCAAGTCGAGGCGCCCGCGGCAGCACTACGCTGGGCCCCGAATCAACGAAAACATGCGGCAGAGCCACCATGTCAGAACTCATGCGACCCGTATTCGACGCCGACCTGATTGAAAAGTACGGCGGCGAAGGCCCCCGCTACACTTCCTATCCGACCGCGGTCCAGTTCAGCGAGGACTTTGGTCCGGCCGAATACGAGGCGGCCATTGCCGAGAGCAACCGGCTGCCGATGCCGGCCGGCCTGTCGCTGTACGTGCACGTGCCGTTTTGCGCCAGCCCGTGCTTCTACTGCGCCTGCAATCGGGTGATCACTCGCTCGACCACCGCCGGGCAGGAATTCCTGGTCAACCTGGAAAAGGAACTCCGCCTGGTCGCGCCGCGCTTCGATCGCGACCGGCCGGTGCGCCAGCTCCATCTCGGCGGCGGCACGCCCACGTTTCTGAGCACCGAGCAGATCCGTCAGCTCATGGCGCTACTTCGAACACACTTCAGGTTTGCACCCGATGCCGAACTGGGCCTGGAAATCGACCCGCGTACAGTCGATCCGGCCGGCATTCGCGAACTCAGGAAGATCGGCTTCAACCGTCTGTCCATCGGCGTACAGGATCTCGATCCCGAGGTGCAGAAGGCGGTCAACCGCGTTCACGACACCGCCATGGTCGCCTCCGTTCTTGGCGCCGCCCGCGGCGTGGGCTTCGAATCGATCAGCGTCGACCTGATCTACGGCCTGCCCCTGCAGACGACGACGGGCTTTTCGCGCACGGTCGAGTCGATCATCCACATGAACCCCGACCGCATCTCGCTGTTCAACTACGCCCACCTGCCGCACCTGTTCAAGGCTCAGCGCCAGATCCAGGACGACCAGATGCCCAGCCCGGCCACCAAGCTGGCGATCTTCCGCAACACGCTCGCGCGCCTGCTCGACGCCGGCTACGAGTTCATCGGCATGGATCACTTCGCCCGGCCCGACGATTCGCTGGTCAAGGCCAAGCGCGACGGCAGCATGGTGCGCAACTTCCAGGGCTATTCCACGCACGGCGGGCTCGACCTGGTCAGCTTCGGCCCCAGCGCCATCAGCCAGGTCGGCGACAGCTTCGCCCAGAATCACCGCAAGCTCGAGGACTGGACCGTATCGCTGATCGAGGACCGCCTGCCGACCGCACGCGGTCTGACCCGCTCGTCCGATGACCACATCCGCGCCGACATCATCGAGCGCATCATGTGCAACGGAGCGCTCGACTTCCCGGCCGTCGGCCGCGCCCACGGCCTGGATTTCGAACAATGCTTCGCCGCCGAAATCCAGCGGCTTCAGCCCCTGGCCGACGACCGCCTGATCGAGCTCCAAGAGCACGGCTTCAAAGTGACCGAAAACGGCCTGCTGTTCCTGCGCGCCATCGCCAAGACCTTCGATGCCTACCTGGCGCCAGCCGGCCAGTCGCAGGGGCGTTTTTCGCGCATTGTCTGAACTGTCAGCATATTCAGGGAGCATCTGAACCACGCTGAACGGGCGCGACGGATCTGTGCGCAATCAGCTGGTAAGCAGCAAGTAGACGGCGACCAGAGTAGCGCCGTTGTAGAAGGCATGAAGGAAGATGCAGAGACTCAATGAGTCATACCGGTGCCTGACCCAGAAAAAAAGCAAGCCCACGAAGAACCAGACCGGAATAACCACAGCAGAAGATTGAACCGGATTGCCGACCACACCAAACACCCAACCCAACCCTGCGACCGCGATGTGCGCAAGCATGAAGAACCAGGCGTTCACCAGCGCATGAATCCAGACGCGGCGATGTGCGGCAAGTCGTCGATAAGCAACCTGGCGGAACACGGTCTCTTCCAGCAAGGGAGCCAGCACGGTGGCCAGCAGGATGTGCCAGGGCGTAAGCATCACGGCCATCCCTGATCGGAATGCCGACTCGAGATCCCGTTCGCCAACAATGGGTTCACTGGCCAACGGTAATGGCACGGAATCGCCGAAGAGCATGGCCATTACACCAAAACTGACATTTGCAACTACGAACCAGACCCCCAACGGAGCAAGTGGCAGCCACGGACGAGATCGCAAAGCCTGAGCACCAGACGCAAGATCCTGACCAACATCAAGGTGCCGAGTCATGAACACTACAAGGACAAAATAGAGGACGGCAACAACAGCGATGGACCACAACGGAATATCGTTGGACGCCAGGCGGGTTGCCATTTCCCAACCATATATCTCGACATCATCAACAGGAAATTCCTGCTGGAGCAATTCGAAGGCATCGAAGAACGCGTCCACATCGGCCGCTGTGACGGTACAGGAGAAGACCGGGTGTTCATTTCCGGAGGAAGCAGAAGCAATGCCACATTCCTCCGCTTGAAGCAGCTCCTGGCTGTGAAACCAGCGGGAAAGCCCTGCTTCGACCTCCAGCCAAGTCGAGTCGCCGGAAGACTGGAGGACAAGATCGAGATCCACCTTGAGCGGCGTTGTGGACTCGATAAACAAGCTGGTGAGTAAAGCGACTACCGCAATGCCGGCAGCCGCCGTACCGTACACCCTTGTCAGTTCAAGCAAGCCTCCCAGCCTTCCAAACATCCCGACAGCGACTTCCTGACCAAGCGCAGAGACGCGCCGCTCTTAATTCTTTGCGCTCTTCGCGTCTTTGCGGTTTGCTTATCTTCCGCCCTCAGTCCTCGTCGGGCAGTTTCGTCGGCGAAACCAACTGGCTGAAGAACAGCGCATTGGCGAAAAGTTTTTCTCCGCCGCGCCAATAACCGCGGAACAGGGGTTCGTCGGCGATGCGGATCACCGTGCCGCTGCCGTGGCGGATGACGCTGACCGCCGCCGTGCCGGCCAGGCGCTCACGGTTGTCTTCCGACAGATAGCCGGCCGCCAACGGTTCGTCGGCATAGACCGCGACCTGGGCGTAGGGATTGTCGACGGCTTTTAGTACATGCCGGCCCTGGCGGAACAGCACCAGTTCGTCGTCGGCATAGCCCCAGCCCAATGGGTGGGTGCGGTCGATGTCGACGCGCAGGGCGCTGCCACCAATCAGTTCGCGTGCGGAATCCTGGCGGAAGTCGCCATAGGGCCGGCGTTCGAGCTCCTCTTCGTCCGCTTCCTCCTCATCTTTCTCGTCGTCCTCGACCATCGACCACTTGAGATCCAGCGACTCGACCATGGTTGCCGCGCCACCGAAGGCCAGGACCGTGCCACCGTCACGCACGAAGCCGGCCAATGTCTTTTTCAGTCCGTCGTCGGATGAGCCGTACCAGCCCGGCGGCACGATCAGATGCGTGTAATCCGACAGGTCGGTCCGGCCGATGTCGCTCGTGTCGAGCTGCGTGACCGGCTGGCCCAGGCGGGTATCGAACCAGTGCCAGGTCGCCCCGGCCGCATAGGGGCTCACACCGTGCCCGGTCAGCAATGCCGGTCGAACCGGTTCGAGCACCGGTGCCGAGGGCGAGCCGAGGTCGATGCCCGATCGCGCCAGGCCCGACTCCACGGCCACGACCTCGACGCCGTGCGCCGCCGACAGCTCGGCCAGGCGGTCCGCAACCGGATCACTTTCGTCCGGCTGGATGCCGGCATGAATGATCAGGGTGCCGCGTTCAAAATCGCGTTCGCCGCGATCGGTAGCCGTCGTCAACGGTTCCGAGACGACCTGAACCCGGTAGTCGTCGGCCAGCAATTCGGCCAGCACCGAGTCGGCCCGGTACTGGTTCCATGGGATCATCCAGGCCACGGCCTCACTGGCCGGTGCGGCCACGGAATGAACGGGCGGCTCGTTCAGGGCATCACCCGCCGCCGGCAGGCGCCGGACTGGGGTGAGCGGCAGATCGTGCGCCAGGTGCATCGGCCAGGCGGACACGTCGTAGAAGGTCTCGACCTCCATCTCGGTGACCGGCTCGAAGATCGACTTGAGCAGCAGGAAGTGGTCCTGATCGGCCGGGATGACCCAGGCCGAACCCGCGCCGTGGCGCTGTTCATCGATCGTCACGGCCTCATCGACCGGCCGCACCTCGACGCCATGGATCAACAGCATGTCGATCAGGGCGCGCGCACGCGCGGGGTCGCCGCCATCGCCGAGCAGCCAGCCGGACTGCTCCCAGCTGCCGGCCTGGTCGCGGACGTCGGCGAAAAAATCGCGCTGATAATCAATCAGATCATCGGCGTGCGTTACCGCTGCATCCAGGGTCGACAGACTGGTCCGCACCTGGTTGGCCACGGTGGCGTCGAATTGCTTCAGGCCGTAGTCGCTTTCCTGGACCACGCCGCGGCTCGAACTCTGTTCGAACAGGATGCCGATGCCGCCGGTAACGTCCGGATAGGTCGAGCCCTTGCCGATGTAGAAATCGTCGAAGGATTCACGCGCGTAGAAGGGCTCACCAGCGGCGTCGAGCTCACGACCGTGGAACTCGGCAATCGTGCCGGTCAGCTCCTGGTTGGCCGCGGGAATGAGCGGGTTGGCACGCTCGGGAATCCCCGGCTGGAAAAAGAAGGTGCTGTTGCGCCCCATCTCGTGGTGATCGGTGATCACATGCGGGCGCCACTGCCGGTACTGACGGATGCGGTTCTGCGACTCGGGGTGGATCAGCGGCAGCCAGTCGCGGTTGAGATCGAACCAGTAGTAGTTGGTGCGGCCGTTGGGCCAGCCTTCGGCATGTTCGCGGTCGTTCGGGTCGGCGGAGGGATGATTGCCGCGATGCATGTTGATCCAGTGCGCGAAACGGTCGATGCCGTCGGGATTGATCGCCGGCTCCATCACGATCACCAGCTCGTCGAGCCAGCGCCGCACGCGCTCGTCCTGCCCGGCGGCCAGGTACCAGGCCATGACCAGTGCCGCGCTGACGCCGGAAGACTCGTTGCCGTGCACCGAGTAACCCAACCAGATCACCGGCGGTCCGTCGCCCTCGCGCGCTGCCCGGGTGCGGTCGGCGCGCAGTTCGTCGATGTTGGCCAGGCGCTCGGGCGAGGCGAAGGTCAGCATCACCTGCGGCCGGTGGCCGTGGGTGCTGCCGATTTCCTCGATCAGGACCCGGTCGGAGGCCTCGGCCAAACGATGCAGGTAGCGCACGATCTGATCGTGCCGCGGATGACGCTCGCCGGGCTCGAATCCAAGCACTTCGGCCGGAGCCGGAATCGAGGCGTCAACCTCGATGCTTTCGGACAGGCCGGGCGCCGCCAGAGCGGTCAGGGGGAAGAGCAGCACGGCTGCCAGCAGCAGTCTTTTCGTCATCGGTTCAGGCACAGGGTTGAAGTCAGGCTGGTAAGCTTAAACGAGATGGAATGTCGATATCGAGAAGGAGTTCACATGCAACTGGAGTCGAACGATCTGCGCGAGGGCGCACCCATCGACGAACGCTTCGCATTCGGCAAGCCCGATCCGGACGAGCACATGGCGTTGGCCGACAATATCAGCCCGCATCTGAATTGGTCCGGCGCGCCGGCCGGCACCCGCTCCTTCGTGATCGTATGCATGGACCCCGACGTGCCGGCCTCTGCCGACGACGTCAACCAGGAAGGCAAGACCCTGCCGGCTGACATGGAGCGGGTCGATTTCTGCCACTGGGCGATGGTCGACGTTGCACCCGAAGTGACCGAGCTGGCCACGGGCGCATGCAGCGATGGCGTCACCCTCAAGGGCAAGCAGGATCCGCCCGGCCCGGCCGGCGCGCGCCAGGGCCTGAACGACTACACCAATTTCCTGGCCGGCGCCGAAGACATGGCCGGCAACTACTACGGCTACGACGGTCCCTGCCCGCCATGGAACGACGAGCGTGTGCATCACTACGAGTTTACCGTCTATGCGCTCGACATCGATCGGCTCGAAGTCTCCGGGGATTTCACCGGTCATGACGTGGTCGAAGCCCTCAAGGGGCACGTGCTTGACCAGGCTAGCCTGACCGGAACGTACACGCTCAATCCGGCCCTGCGCGATTGATCTGCATGCCGCTCAATATTTAAGCATAATGACTTGGAATTGCTCACAATCTGCGCAAATGTGAATCACGAAGCGCCGCAAGACGGGCCTTCCGAGGCTGGCACGCCGCATGCACTGTAAGGCATCAGACATCCACTCAAACACCCTAATGAGGTAGCAAGACGACATGGCCGCAAAGGACATCATCAAGAAAATCGCCGACGAGGAAATCGAGTTCGTCGATCTGCGCTTCTCCGACACGCTGGGCAAGGAACAGCACGTCACCCTGCCGGCGCACACCGTCGACGATGACTTTTTCGAGGAAGGCAAGATGTTCGACGGTTCGTCGATTGTCGGATGGAAAGGCATCAGCGAGTCCGACATGGTGCTCATGCCGGATACCGCGACCGCTTTTATCGATCCGTTCTCGGAATTCAAGACGCTCAATCTGACCTGCGACATTCTCGAACCGGACACCATGCAGGGCTACAGCCGCTGCCCGCGTTCCCTGGCCAAGCGTGCCGAGGCATTCCTGCAGTCGAGCGGCATCGCCGACGAGGCGTACTTCGGCCCCGAACCCGAGTTTTTCGTATTCGACGACGTACGCTGGAAGAACGACATTTCCGGCTGCTCGTTCGAAATTGACTCCGAGGAAGCGGCCTGGAACACCAACAAGACCTACGAAGACGGCAACTACGGACATCGCCCGCGCGTCAAGGGCGGCTACTTCCCGGTACCGCCGGTCGATGGCCTGGCCGACCTGAGAAGCCTGATGTGCGCGACGCTGGAAGCGATCGGTATCCCGGTCGAAGTTCACCACCACGAAGTCGGCACCGCGGGCCAGTGCGAGATCGGTACACGCTTCAACACCCTGGTGCGCAAAGCCGATGAAATGATGATATTCAAGTACGTGGTCCACAACGTGGCGCACCGTCAGGGCCAGACGGCCACGTTCATGCCCAAGCCGCTCGTGGGCGACAACGGCTCGGGCATGCACGTCCACCAGAGCTTCTCCAAGGACGGCACGAACATGTTCGCCGGCGACGGCTACGGTGGTCTGAGTGAAACGGCACTGCACTACATCGGTGGCATCTTCAAGCACGCCCGTGCCATCAACGCCTTCGCCAACTCCACCACCAACAGCTACAAGCGCCTGGTGCCAGGTTTCGAGGCGCCGGTCCTGCTGGCCTACTCGGCCCGCAACCGCTCGGCCTCCTGCCGGGTGCCCTGGGTCGGAACCGACAAGGCCCGCCGCATCGAGATTCGTTTCGGCGACGCCGCCGGGAACCCGTATCTCACCTTCGCCGCCATGCTGATGGCCGGCCTCGACGGGGTGATCAACAAGATCGATCCGGGCGCGCCGATGGACAAGGATCTCTACGACCTGCCGCCGGAAGAGGAACGCGACATCCCGCGCGTGTGCCACGCCCTCGACCAGGCCCTGGATGCGCTCGACAACGACCGCGATTTCCTCAAGGCCGGGGATGTGTTCACCGACGACCTGATCGACGCCTATATCAACCTCAAGATGAAGGAAGTCACGCGTTTCCGGATGTCGACCCATCCGGTGGAGTTCGACATGTACTACTCGAGTTGAGTACCTGGTGGCCCGGCGCGCGCCGGGCCACCGTTCCCCAGCCAGCCGGCGAGGGGTAGAATGATCAGCGGGCCCCACTCCGCATCACAATCGTTATGAACAGACTCCTGACAGGCCTGACCGTCGCACTGCTCGCCCTCACTCCGGCCCTTGCCCAGGACAAGGTCTATCGCGTCGTCGACAAGGACGGCAACGTCACCTACACCGACGAAAAGCCGGACGACAATGCCGAACCGATGGAACTGCCCGAGCTCAACGTGCTCGAGGGCGAGGAAGAGGAACTGCCGCTGGAAGTGACCGGCCAGCCGCCGGAAGGACCGGCCGAACTCGACTTCCGCATCGAGCAGCCGGCCGACGGCGAAACAATCGTCGGCGACATCGTGGAAATCATCATGGACATCGCAATCGATATCCCGCCGACGGCCGAGATCGCGCTGGTTCTCGACGGTGAGCCGATGGAGCCCCCGGTTCGATCCCTGACTACAACCATCCCGGCCCCGCCGCCGGGCGAGCACCGACTGTTCGCCCGTCTGCAGACGCCGTCCGGCCGCGTGCTCGGAACCACTGCTGCGATCAGCTTCAGCATCGCTGATGACGACAACGGCTGAATGGAAAAGATTGATCCGGACGAACTGGCCACCGGCCTGATCCGGGTCGCCGAAAACGGCCGTATCCAGTGGCTGAACCGGGCCGCCACCACTCTGCTGGGGCCGGCCGGGGCGTCGCTGCGTAACCAGCCCATCGACCGGGTCTCGCCCGCGCTGGCCGAATGGCTGGCCAGGGTCCTGGCCCAGGGACGCACGCTGCAGGCGCCCGAGGCCTCGCTCGAAGGGGACGACCGCATCTTCGATGTCTGCCTGCAGCCCGACGGGGATTCGGTCGTCATCGAGTTACATCCGGTCTCCGAGCGTGTCCGCCAGCGGGAACTGGCCGAACAGGCAGATCGCCGCCAGGCCCTGTCGCTGATGGCCCGGCAACTGGCGCACGAATTGCGCAACCCGCTGGCTGGCGTGCGCGGTGCCGCCCAGCTTATCGCCGCCCGCAAGCTCGATGAGACCAGCGGCCGGCACGCAGCCATGATCCAGCGTGAAGTCGACCGCATCACGGCGCTGATCGATCGCTTCGCCCAAAGTGATCGCCGGGCCAGCGAGCCGGTCAACCTGCACCGCACACTGACCGAGGCTGCCGAACTGGTCATCGCCGAGCAGCACGGGAGACTGTCCCTGGAACAGGATTTCGATCCGAGCATTCCCGAAATGAGCGCCGACGGCGGCCAGCTTCACCAGCTGTTTCTCAACCTGATGCGCAACAGCGCCCAGGCCGGCGCCACCACCATCCGCGCCAGCACCCGGATTGAACACCATTCACCACTCATCGACCGGCCCGGCGGCCACGCGGTGCGCGTCGACATCGAGGACGACGGCCAGGGGGTTCCGGAGGAACTGCGCGAGCGCCTGTTCCTGCCCCTGGCCACCGGCCGCGATCAGGGCAGCGGCTTCGGCCTGGCCATCGTCCAGCAGATCGCCCGCGCCCATGGCGGCCTGGTCGAATACCAGCCGCTCGAGCACGGTAGCCGGTTCTGCCTGCGCCTGCCGCTGAAGACCGCTGTGGAGCCATCGCGTGACTGAATCGATCTGGATCATCGACGACGACGAGGCCGTGCGCTACGTGCTGGCCGAGTATTTCGCCAGCCAGAATCTGCAGGCGCGCACTTTCGCCGACGGCGCCGGGCTGATGCGTGCTCTCAACGAGGGCGCGCCGGATCTGGTCATGGCCGACGTGCGCCTGCAGGGCGAGAACGGGCTCGATCTGATGCAGCGCCTGCGCCGCCAGCTGCCCAACCTGCCGGTGATCGTCATGACCGCCTATTCGGATCTCGATTCGGCGGTGCGCGCCTTCCAGGGCGGAGCCTTCGAGTTCCTGGCCAAACCCTTCGATCTCGACGAGGTCGGCCGCCTGGTGGCCAAGGCCCTGCGCCGGGCACCCGAGCGTGGCGAAGCGCAGAACCAAAGCGAAGGCCTGATCGGCGCCTCGCCGGCCTTCCAGCACCTGGTCCGCATGATCGGCCGCCTGTCGGCCAGCGACGTGCCGGTGCTGATCACCGGCGAGACCGGCACCGGCAAGGAACTGGTTGCCCGCGCCCTGCACCGCCACTCGCCGCGCGCCAGCCGGGCCTTTGTCGCCATCAACACCGCCGCCATTCCCCAGGAATTGCTCGAGTCCGAGCTGTTCGGCCACGAAAAGGGCGCCTTTACCGGCGCGGAAGGACGACGCGCCGGGCGCTTCGAGCAGGCCGAGGGCGGCACCCTGTTCCTCGACGAAATCGGCGACATGCCGCTCGAACTCCAGTCGCGGCTGCTGCGCGTTCTGGCCGAGGGGGAGTACTACCGCCTCGGTGGCCACGACCTGATCCGAACCGATGTGCGCGTGATCACCGCCACCCATCGCGACCTGGCCGAGTTGGTGGCGCAAGGGCGATTCCGCGCCGACCTGTACCATCGCCTCAAGGTCATCGAACTGGAAGTGCCGCCGTTACGTCGTCGCCGCGAGGACATCGAGGCCCTGACCCGGCATTTCCTGCGCGAGGCGGCGGCCGAGTTCAACCTGCCCCGGCGCAGCCCCGACCCGGCCCTGATCGCGCACCTGGAATCGCTGGACTGGCCCGGCAACGTGCGCGAGCTCAAGCACCTGTGCCAGTCCCTGGCCGCGCTGGCGCCGGGCGAGATCGTCGGCCCGGACGACCTGCCCGCCGACTATCGCCGAATCGATTCCGCACCCCAGGCAGACTGGACACAACTTCTGGCCGAGGAACTCGAGCGCCGCGTGGCTGCCGGCGAGCGCGACCTGCACGCCCGCCTGAACAAGCAGTTCGAAAGCCGCCTGGCCGAAACCGCACTCACGGCCTGCGACGGCAACCAGTCCAGGGCCGCCCGCCGCCTGGGCATCAGCCGCAACACCCTGGCGCGGATGTTGAAGGGGTAGTTTCGGGACTCGGAACTCGGAACTCGGAACTCGGAACTCGGAACTCGGAACTCGGAACTCGGAACTCGGAACTCGGAACTCGGAACTCGGAACTCGGAACTCGGGACTCGGGACTCGCGGCATCGTAGGTCGGGGTTACATCGCCGACGGACAACGTTTAAACCGTGTTCACACTTGGCTACGCGTGTTCAGACCTTCAGCGTCGCCTGGGGTCATTCCGCGCGTTGGCAGGTCACCCGAACTCGGCCGTTGTCTGCCGACTCCCCATCGCAGTCCAGCACCGGGTTCGACTGCGCGTTCAGCCATTCAAGCATTTTCTTCACCCCTGATCCGGAGCCGAACAGGAATTCCCGGGCGACGAAGCCCGCTGCATCCACCGGTGCATGACCCGTTGAATCCGGACCATACACCGGCATCTCATTGCCGTCGGCATCTTCGATATGTAGCAGGCTCCAGGTCAGTGCATCGGCAGAGAGCGTAATTGCCAGCAGGCTGCCGTCCGGGTAATCGACCTGGATGCTCAGGGGCCACCACCTGACGCTATCCCTGTCATGGAACCAGAACACCCGCGAGATGGGCGTTCCCACCGCCTCGCTCGCCTCGTAGGCGTCGGGGAATAGTCCCTGTCGGTAGAGCGCGATTCGCAACCCGGAGAGCAGTGAGGCCGACAGCACACCCCAGTGCAGGTCGTCGGCGACCGATTGGGCTTCTTTTTCGAATGCCTCACTCAGCAGGTCCGCGCGGTCGATTTCGATCTGCAGGATCCGTGCCGAATCGATCATGGCTGCAAATCCCTCCGCCTCGTCGCCGGCCAGGCGCAGATCTTCAACGTGCGTGGTCTGCACCACACCGCCGCTGACTTCTTCCAGGGCAGAGCGCTTCTCGAACTTGCGCGACTCGCCCGTTTCGGGATTGGAGACGAAGTACACGCGGTCGCCGCCGGGTGCTGCAAGCACAGCTTCGCGGAAGTCCATATCGGACTCACAAATGCCGCAGAAGACCCACCAGGCATCGTTTGATGCCTGTGCGACAGGCATCGCGAAAAGCGCCAGCAGTAAGGCGGCGCCGATCATGACTCTGTTCATCGCCGGTTCTCCCTGTAACACCTAAATCCTAGAACCCTAGTCGACTTCAATCCAAAACGTCACTGGCCCGTCATTGACCAGAGTTACCTGCATGTCCGCACCGAAGCACCCGAAAGCGCTATCGGACCAGTCGCGTTTCACCTGCTCGACCAGGGCTTCGAACAAGGACTCGCCTTCGGACGGCGAGGCCGCGGGGGTGAAGCTCGGCCGGTTACCCGAGTTGGTATCGGCGGCCAGGGTGAACTGCGGCACCACAAGCAGGCCGCCGCCCGTATCGCGCAGGCTGCGATTCATGCGGCCTTGCTCATCGGCAAACACGCGATAGTTGAGTACTCGCTCGACCAAGCGTGGAATACGCTCGGCCCGATCCCCGCTTCGAAAGCCGGCCAGCATCAACAGGCCCGGTCCGATTTCACCGATGGTCTCACCCTCGATCCTTACTGACGCCGAACTGACGCGCTGCAGCAGTCCGATCACCCGCTCACTCCCGTGCTGGCCAAGCCGCTATCCTACACATTCACCCAGGCAGTCGACAGCCAAGGCCGACACGACATGAAAGTTCGAATCATCCTCGCATTGCTGCGGTTGCTGTCCTGGATGCCGCTACGCTTGCTGCACGGGCTGGCCGTGCCGCTGGCCTGGCTGGCGCGCTGGACGCCCTGGCGCGGTCATGATGTTGCGCGCACCAACCTGGCCCTCTGCTTTCCGGATTTATCTTCCAGCGAACGCGAGCGGCTCTACCGGCAGCATCTGCGCGAAATGATGCGGCTGGTGCTGGAATCGGGTGCCATCTGGTACTGGCCCGGTGATCGGTTGCAGCGCCATGTCCGTCAGGTCGATGGCTGGGAAGCCGTAGTTCGTGCCGCCAATAACGGCCGCGGCGTGCTGCTGGTCGGCGCCCATTTCGGCAACTGGGAGATCATGCCGCTGTGGGTTTCGCTGCAGCGGGAATTCACCGCGCTGTACAAGGCCCCGCGCCAGGCCGAATACGACCGGCAGATCACCCGCAGCCGCGAGCGTTTCGGTGCGCAGTTGGTGGCCAGTGGCAGCCCAGCCATGCGCCGGCTGCTGGCCGGGCTGCGCCGGGGCGAGCTCATCGGCCTGCTGGCCGATCAGCAGCCCAAGCAGGGCGAGGGCGTCTTCGTCGACTTCTTCGGACAGCCCGCCCTGACCATGACCCTGGTCAATCGCCTGGCCCGGCGCACCGGCTGCGCCGTGCTGTTCGCCAGCGCCGAACGGCTGCCCGGCCGCGGCTGGCATATGCGCTTCGAGCCGGCCCCAGCCGCCATCGCCGACGAGGACCCGGCCCTTGCAATGGCGGCCATGCATGCCTGGCTGGAAGCAGAAGTCCAGCGCAACCCAGCCCAGTACCTGTGGAACTACAAGCGTTTCAGCCGCCAGCCGGATGACCAGCCCTCGCCCTATCCGGCCCGAGACAAGGGAACCCGCAAGAAGGAAGTTGATCAGATGGACTTGAACAGGTAGTTTCATCGGGCCGGTCCTTTGGCTCGGCGAACGTTCAGGCAAGGCAGCGAAATCCATGGATGTAAAGCGTTCCCCGTCGCGCAAGCGGCGATGGCTGAAACGGGCCCCGGCACTGCTTCTCTTCGTCACGGTGGTGGCACTCACGGCGATGGCTTTCGCCGTGCTCGATCGCCCACCGGCCGTCGATGGCGAGCGCATCTGGACAGGACCGGCCGAGCGCGGCGAGATGCTGCACGAGGTCTCGGCTTCCGGCCGCCTGGTTGCACCGCGCATTCGTGCCGTGACCAACCGCAATGCCGGCGTGGTCGAGGAAGTCCTCGTCCTGCCAGGCGACCGGGTCGACGCCGACGACACTCTGGTGGTCATGAGCAGCCCGCAGCTGGAGGAAGAACTGACCCAGGCTCGCTGGGACCTGGCGGCGGCCGAGGCCGAAGAAGCCGTCGAGGAAGTCGAGGCCGAAAATCGCCAGCTCGACATCATCGCCCAGTTGGCCAGCGCAGAGGCCGAGTACACGGGCGCGCTAATGGAACTGCAGGCGCAGCAGGAACTGAGCGAGGCCCAGGTGTATTCGGCCATCGAACTGGAGCGACAGCGTCTGCGCGTCGAGCAGCTCAAGAAGCGACTCGAGGCCGAGCAGGCACGATTCGACCGTTCGCCCCGCTTCAGAGCGGCCAAGGAAAGTGCAACGGAGGCGCGCCTGTCACGGCAACGCGATCAGGTGGCACATCTGGAGTCCCTGGTCGAGCAGTTGCAAGTTCGTGCCGGCACGGCCGGCGTGATCCAGGAAGTCAACATCACCGAAGGCGAGCAATTGTCCGCCGGCGCGCTGGTCGCCCGCATCGTCGACCCCAGTCACCTCATCGCCCAGCTGAGCGTGCCCGAACGCGAAGCCGCCGATATCCTGCCGGGCTTCCCGGTCACCCTGGAACTCGGGCAGACGAAGATCTCTGGCGAGGTTGCCCGGATCGACCCGGTTGCGGCCGATCGCAGCATCACCGTAGATGTCGCCCTGACCGACGAGAACCTGCCCACCCTGCGACCCGATCAGAGCATCAGCGGCCGCATCGAGCTCGACCGACTGGATGACGTGGTGCACATTCCCCGGCCATCAAGTCTGCGCGAGGAAAATCAGTCAGCGACCCTGTTCGTGGTCGAGGACGACGTGGCCCGCCGCGTGACGGTGGAGATCGGTCGGCTGTCGGCCACCCGGGCGGAGGTGCGCTCGGGTCTCGCGCCAGGCGAGCAGGTCATCTTGGCCGACATGAGTGATTACGAGGATCGGGAAGTGGTCAGAATCGAGTAACGACATATCCTGGCCCAGGCGAGATCAAGAGACCCCTTCGACGGGGAGATTCAAGGAGATTGCGTGACAGAACAACAAACATTGATCCACCTGCGCAACTTGCGCCGCATCTACACCACTGATCAGCTCGAAACCCACGCCCTGGACGGGATCGATCTCGACATTCACGAGGGCGAATACGTCGCCATCGAAGGCCCGTCGGGATGCGGCAAGTCCACCCTGCTTTCGATCCTGGGCCTGCTCGACGAACCGAGCTCGGGCCACTACACGCTCTCCGGTGTGCCGGTGACCGAGATCGATGCCGAAGAGCAGGCCCGCCTGAGAAACCGCGAGATCGGCTTCATCTTCCAGAGTTTCAACCTGATTCCCGAAATGAGCGTGCGCGAGAACGTCGAGTTGCCTTTGCTCTACCGCGGTGGACTGAGCGCCATCGAGCGCCGCGTCGCCGTCGATGAGGCGCTTGAACGCGTCGATATGAGCGCGCGCGCCGATCACCAGCCTGGGCAGCTCTCCGGCGGCCAGCAGCAACGTGCCGCCATTGCCCGGGCGCTGGTGGGCAAACCGTCGCTATTGCTGGCCGACGAGCCAACCGGCAATCTGGATACTGAAACCGGCGAACAGGTCATGGATCTGCTCGGCGAATTGCATCAATCCGGGGCGACGCTGGTGATGGTCACCCACAATCCCGACTACGCCAGCCGCGCCGGTCGCCGCATCCAGCTCAGGGACGGGCGGATCGAGCGCGACGGAGCCCGCGCGGCATGATGTCCGGCCTGATCGCGGACCTGCGACACGCCTTCCGTGTCTACCGCAGAACGCCCTGGCAGAGCGCGCTGGCGATCCTGATGATGGCCGCCGCCATGGCCCTGGTCGCGGCCACGGCCACTTTGTGGTCGGACCTGTACCTGAGCGCCACGCCTGGCGTTGAAGACGATCGCGGCCTGGTCACCATCGGTCTGCGCCGCGACATCCCCACAGGGCTGTTCGACCACACTGCGCTGGAAAACTTCGAGACGGTGACGCAGACGCTCGAGTCGGTGGCTGCCGCGGCCCTGTTCGGCAGCTTCAGCAACGTCGACTTCGAGGGCGAGCCGCTGACCCAGATTGCCGAACCGGTGCGCTCGGGTTATTTCAAGACCCTGCGCCCGCGCATGCATCTGGGTCGGGCGCCGACCACCGCCGAACTCGAGGGCGAAGGCGACCGGGTGTTGGTTCTCAGTCACGACTTCTGGGAGGAACACCTCGACGCCGATCCGGGCATCCTTCAGCGCGAACTCGATCTGGCCGGCGAGCGCTGGCGCGTAATCGGCGTGGCCGACCCGGATTTCACCGGCCTGCGCGGGCGGACCCCCGCCTTCTGGATACCGTGGCGACGCTTCTTCGCCCACGTGGTGCCGAACTTCCCCGAAAACATGATCGATCGCTTTGCCATGTGGCAGGTGGCCGGGCGCAGCGCCACCGGTGCCAGCCCGCGGGCCGTGGAGGCTGAAGTCAACCGCTTCGTGGCCGACTACGATTTCTCCGCGCGCCTGGGCTCCGCTCTCCGCGCTGGGGAGGTTCTCGTCCTGCCTGGGCTTGTTGCCCGTCCCCAGGCGCGCCAGGCCGCCCAACGCCAGGTGTCGCTGCTGCTGGCCGCCAGCGTGCTGGTCGCCACCGTGGCCGCCGTAAACATCGGCATCTTCCTGTTGGCCCGCGCCCCCGCCCGACGCCGCGAGCTGGCGCTGCGACAAACCTTGGGTGCGACTCGCAGTCGCCTGGCCCGACAGTTGATCACCGAGGCCGGACTGCTGGTCTTTCTGGCGACCGCGGTCGGCATGCTGCTGTCGATCTGGCTGACCGCCTTGATGCGCGAGCTGGCATTTCTCGAGCGAGCCGGCTTTTCCGACGCGGTGCTGAACCTGCCCGCCTTGGCCATGGCCGCCGGCCTGGCGGCGCTGTTTACCGTGCTGGTCGCCCTGGTGCCGATATTCATGGTGCGCGGCCGCCGCCTGGGCCAGATGGGCCGACAGACCAGCGCCCGACCGGGGCCGTTCCAGTTCGCCGCCGGGCTGATCCAGCTGAGCCTGGCCGGCCTGGTCGGCGCCGCCGCCCTCGCCTTTCTGGCTCATGTCTGGATGATGGAGCGGCGCGACCTGGGCCTGTCGACCGAGGGCGTGCTGGTCGCGTCGGTCACGTTCAGCGAGCAGCCCGGCGGCGGCTACGAGCATCCTGGTCCGGAAGCCGTGCAGGCCTACCGAGAGGCCGTGCGCGAGCGACTGGAGGGCATCGCAGGCATCGAGCGTGTCAGCTTCGGTGCACCGGTGCCGGGCCAGATCATGCGCGCGTCAATGAGCCTGGACATCGAAGGCCGGAAAATGACCGCGCGGATGATCAACGTCGACGCCGGGTTCTTCGATCTGCTCGACATTCGGTTACTGCACGGGCGCGGATTCGAGCATCACGGTGAACAGGGCGTGGTCGTGTCGAGAACCCTGGCCGAGCAGGCCTGGGGCGAAATTGACGCGATCGGTCGCTTCATCTTTCGTACCGACGATCCGGACACCGGCCAGCGCGGGCAGGTGATCGGTGTCGTCGAAGACGTCCACTACGACCATCCCGACCGTCCGCACGAGCCTTTGCTGTTCAGCACCCACAGCGGCGTGGTTGGCGTCACCGGTTCGATCCTGATTGAGGGATCGCCCGATGTCGACGCGATCGAGACCGCGGTAAACGAAATCCTGGCCGCGCGCTTCGACATCCTGCACGTCCACCAGGTCACGGCCCTGACCGAAATCGTGGGCGAACTGACCGCCCCCGACCGCGCCCGAGCCATGCTGACCGGACTGTTCGGATTGGTGGTCGTGCTGATGGCCGGCTTCGGCTTTTTCGCCATGCAGCGTTTCCTGGTCGACGCCGGCCGGCGCGAGACCGCCATTCGCATGGCCCTGGGCGCCGGGCCGCGCCTGACTCGCCGGCATGTGCTGGTTCAGGGCCTGAAGCTCGGCCTGCCTGGCCTGGTAATCGGCTCGCTGCTGGCGCTGATCACCGCCGGCTGGCTGAGCGACGATCTGATCAGCGCCGATGTGTCCGTGATCCTGATCGGCACCGCGGTCAGCATCACACTGCTGTTGCTGATGCTGACAGCCAGCCTGCAACCGGCCATGCGGGCCGCCCGATCGCAGCCGGGGGAGCTGCTCGGGGAAGATTGATCGAGACGCCTGGGGCGCGGCTGGTCCCTTGAACTAGCGGCGATATTCGAGCTGGTCGAGCAGGCCTTCGAGCAATAACGCTGTACGCCGGCGCGTGGCGCGGAAGTTGCGGCTCATCATGAATGGCGCCAGGACGGCACCGACCACTGCGGCGCCGAACAACAGCGCACCCAGCCAGGTCGACTCCGTCCAACCCAAAACGACGGCGACGACCAGTAACGACGCCAAGCTCCAGCCCCAGCCCTGCAACAGCTTTGAACGATCCTCGGATTGATCGGCACTGAGCGTGACCATGGTCTGATCATCACCGGCCGGCGCGGTCACGATGCTCAGAGACTGAACCTCTGAGAGCGCATCATTGCGACCTTCCTCATCCAGCATCCACGACAGTCCCTTGCGCAGGGTAGTGGCCAGCCCGTCGATTGGCTCCCAGAAGGATTCATTGGCCCGCATTCGAATCGGCCGCATATGCTCGGTTTCGCGGAGGTGTCGTTCGAACCGGCGATGTACGGCGGCCGCCTCCCCTTCGATGACCCGGCGGACCCGGACATGGGCCGGGCCGACCAGGCGTGTCGCGATCGGATCATCTTCCGGTGCCGGTGGTGCAAGCGTGTCGGCGCGCCACTCGGCCAGGGCACGGCGGACGTGACCGGGCGACAGCCCTACCTCCTCACCGATGCTGATCACCTCCTCCTCGCTCAGGCGACGCTGCTCGCCCTCACCGCTGGCGTTTTGAAACACCGCGGCGCGGGCGATGATGCGCTCGAGCTGATCGGCCGGGACCTCGAACGCGTCGCCGGAGCGACCGCTGCCCAGCTCATGAATATTCGACGAAGATTTCCCGCTGTCCATGTCATTCCTTCGATTCAGGTCATTTGCGTCCAGAAGATGCTATGCAAGACGCGCGCCAGCTTCAGGGCCTGGATATCTGTTTGATTATAGGCCACTTTTCTGACAACAGAACCAATCCTGAGTCGGCATTGGCCAATACTGCCAAGCTACTTGGTAAAAAATACCGAAATTCAAAACCAGAAGGTCAACACGCTTTCCATCTTCAGTCATCGCGCCGGTCCAGGCGCCGGAGCCAGACAGTGATCACCTTTTCAGCCTGCTTGTCGCCGTTGGCCCCGGCCGCTTTCAGGCCCCGCTCCCAAGCTGCACGGGCACCATCCGCATCACCCGACTCGTTGCGGGCCTTGCCCAATTCCTGCCAGGCCATGGTTTGTTCGGGCTTGTGAGCCGTGGCCTTTTGAAGGTGATCGATGGCCCTATCGAGATCGCCTGCCTTCAGCCGCGCCTGCCCGGCAGCCAGGCGGGCTTCGTAGGAATCGCGGCCCTGGTCGATGAGTTTTTCAATGACTTTTGGATCCATCAGGATAGTGTGAAGTGATAAGCGTGAAGTGTGAAGGGGTAGTCTTGGGGTTCTGTACTGCTTAACACTTCACACTGAACACTTCCCACTTGTTTCAGTGTTTCCAATAGGTCGGCGTCAACAACACCAGGATGGTGAAAATTTCCAGCCGTCCGAGAAGCATTGCGAAACTCATCAGCCACTTGGTCATATCGCTCAATCCGCCCCAGTGCGGGCCAGCCTCTCCCAGCGCTGGGCCGAGGTTGTTCATAGCCGAAAAAACCACCGACACAGCAGTGACGAGGTCGTACTCGAGGCCGGAAACAATGAGCGTCAGTACGACGATGCATAAAATGTAGAGCGAGACGAAACCCCAAACGGCATTGGCCACTTCCTGATTGAGAGTACGCCCACCGAGCTTGAGAGGCACGACGGAACGAGGATGGATGAGTCGTTTGAGTTCGCGGATACCCTGCTTGGTCAACAGGTAGACGCGGATGATCTTGAACCCGCCCGTGGTCGCACCCGCACAGCCGCCCAATGCACTGATCAGCAAGAGCAGCAGAGGTAAGGTGCCAGGCCATAAATAGACGGCATCTGTCCCGTAACCGGTCGTCGTCATGTAGGAAACTGTCTGAAAAACCGCGTGCCGCGTAGACTCCCAGAAATCATCAAAAACGTGCTGCTGCCACAACAGAACGGTCGCAAGGGCCCAAACCACCAACAGCAATCCCACGAACAACTTCAGTTCAGGGTCACGCAAATAGACTTGAGCGGTTGCTTGCCTGAGCGCGAGAAAATGCAATGTGAAATTGATGCTGGCAACAAACATGAAGAGGACGACAAGCCATTCAATCAGCGCCGACTCAAAAAAACCAATGGAAGCATCGTGCGGTGAAAATCCAGCAGTCGAAACGGTCGAAAAAGAATGCCCAATAGCGTCAAAGAGATTCATGCCCGCCGCCCAGTAGGCAGCTGCACATATAACCGTCAATCCAATGTAAATCAGCCACAATGCCTTGGCCGTCTCGGCGATGCGAGGCGTCAGGCGACGCTCTTTGACTGGCCCTGTCACTTCTGCCTTGTAAACCTGCATCCCGCCGATGCGCAGCATCGGCAGGATGGCCACAGCCAACACAATAATGCCCAGACCACCCATCCACTGCAGCTGCTGGCGATACCAGAGGATTGAAATAGGCATCTTGTCCAAGCCTGTAAATACTGTTGCTCCGGTCGTGGTGATGCCAGACGTCGATTCAAAAACTGCATCGGCCGGACTAGCGCCAATGGCGAGCATGAACGGTAAAGCACCGGCCAGACATACTGCCCCCCAACACGCGACCACGACCAGAAAGCCGTCGCGGATTCGCAACTCCCGCCTTGAACTGCGAACGGGTAGGTACATCAACAAGCCGGCTATCGCAACGAAGACCAAGCTCACGAAAAACGCGATTTCCGTGCCATCGGCCGAAAAAATGGCAAACAGCAAAGGCGGGACAAAACCGAGGCTGAGAAACAGCAGCAGCACCCCGACGATGCGCTGAACCGGTGCGTAAGTTCGCAAGTTCATCGACGATCTACACGAACACGGCGTCGACCGCGAACAACCGCTCGACGCGCTTGATGGAGCGCTGGTCGGCGACGAACAGAATGACATGATCGTCGGTCTCGATCGTCACATCGTGATGGGCGATGATCACCTGTTCGCCGCGGATGATGCCGCCGATAGTGGTCGCCGGCGGAAGTTCGATCTCCTCGATGCGCTTGCCGACCACTTTCGACTGCCCCGGTGTGCCGTGGGCGACCGCCTCGATCGCCTCGGCCGCACCACGCCTGAGCGAATGCACGCGCACCATGTGACCCTTGCGGATATGCGTCAGCAGCGCACCGATGGTGACCTGCTGCGGGCTGACCGCCACGTCGATGCGATCGGACTCGACCAGGTCGACGTAGGCCGGGCGATTGATCAGCGCGATGACTTTGTCGGCGCCCATTCGCTTGGCCAGCATCGAAGAGAGGATATTGGCTTCGTCGTCGTTGGTCAGGGCGCAGTAAACATCGGTCTCGTCGATCCCTTCCTCGTGCAGCAGATCCTCGTCGGCACAGTCTCCGACCAGCACGATGGCGGTATCGAGATCCTCAGCGATGCGCTCGGCCCGGACCGGGTCGCGCTCGATCAATTTGACGTGATGGCTGCGCTCCAGCCGGCGCGCCAGGTTGGCACCGATGTTGCCACCGCCGGCAAGCAGAATACGGTGGCCCGGTTCGCTCATGCGCCTGAGCTCTCGCATCACCACGGGAATGTCGTCGCGGGCCGCCAGGAAGAAGACGGTGTCATCGACCTCGATGACCGTATCGCCCTCGGGAATGATCGGCACGTCGTTGCGGAAAATTGCGGCCACCCGGGCATCGACCCCGCGCGGCAGCTTGTCGCGCAGCGCCCTGAGTTCATGGCCGACCAGCGGCCCGTCATGAAAGGCGCGCGTGCCGACCAGCTGGGCGCGGCCGTCGGCGAAGTCGAGCACCTGCAGGGCGCCGGGATAGTCGATCAGTCGCTGGATGTGGTCGGTAACCAGGCCTTCCGGGCTGATCAGCAAGTCGATGGGGGTATTTTCGCGATTGAACAGCTCGGGGTGGGCGAGGTAGTCGGCAGCGCGCACCCGCGCGACCTTGGTCGGCGTGTTGAACAGCGAGTAGGCCACCTGGCAGGCGACCATGTTGGTCTCGTCTGAATTGGTCAGCGCGATCAGCAGGTCGGCATCCTCGATGCCGGCGCGAATCAGGGTTTCCGGATGCGCGGCGTGCCCCAGCACGGTGCGGATATCGAGCTTTTCCTGCAGCTCGCGCAGGCGCTCCGGGTCGGTGTCGACGACGGTGATGTCGAAATCCTCGGCCGACAGGCTGCGGGCCATGCCGGTGCCGACCTGTCCCGCTCCGAGAATGATGATCTGCATGGTGCGACTCCCCTCGGTATCCCGTCCCTAGAACTGCTTGGGGTCGATGCCCAGCTGCTTGAGCTTGCGATAGAGATGGGTGCGCTCCATCTCGACGATTTCCGCCAGCTTGCCGACACTGCCTTCCACCGACTGCAACTTGAAGGTCAGGTACTGGCGCTCGAACTCCTCGCGCGCTTCTCTCAGCGGCAGATTGTAGAGGGCCGGCACCTTGCGGTCGCCGACGGTCTCGCCGGTATCGGACTGAGCCAGGGCCTCTTCGACCTCAGCCACGGTCACTTCCTCGCCGCCGCCGAGAATCAGCAGGCGCTGGACCAGGTTGCGCAGTTCGCGCAGGTTTCCAGGCCAGTGATACTGCCTGAGGCGGTTCTGCACCGCCACGGGAAAGTGTCGGTAGGGCGTGCCGTCGCGACCCGGATAGAACTCGGCATAGAAGCGCACCAGGTCGGGCACATCCTCCTGTCGTTCCCGCAGCGGCGGAATCTCGAGCGGCAGGACGTTGAGCTGGTAGAACAGCGACTCGTCGAAGCGGCCTTCACGTACCAGTTTCTCGAGCGGCTGGCCGGTGCCGGCGATCAGGCGCAGATCGAGCTCGGCGCTGTCGCTCTGGTCGGGCGACAAGCGGCCCGACTCGAGCACCTTGAGCAGCACCGTCTGGGCGCTGCGGTCCAGGCGCGAGACGTCGTCGATGAACAGCACTCCGCCCTGGGCTTCGGCCAGCAAGCCGCCGGAGCCGTTCTCGCCGACCAGCATGACCTGGAAGGACTGACCGTCGACGCGGGTGGCGGCACTGACAAAGGGGCCATCGCTGCGGCGCGAGTGGGCGTGAATCCAGCGCGCGGCCTCGAGCTTGCCGACCCCGGGTTCGCCGGTGACCAGTACGGGTGCCTCGTGCTGGGCCACCCGTTCCAGCCGCTGGCGCAACTGCTGCACCACCGCCGAGCGGCCGATCGGCTCGAGCACGGCCGGCTGGCTGCGCTTGAGTCCCTCGTTCTCGCGCTTGAGGCGACCGGCCTCGAGCGCGTTTTCGATGGTGACCATCAGGCGCGCCATCGACACGGGCTTCTCGATGAAGTCGAAAGCGCCCAGGCGCGTGGCCTCGACCGCGGTCTCGACCGAGCCGTGGCCGGAGATCATCACCACCGGGCAGTTGAGGACGTCGGCATCGCGCCACTCACGCAGCAGGCTGATGCCGTCGGTGTCCGGCATCCAGACATCGAGCAGGATCAGTTCCGGTGCGGATTCGCGCAGTCGCTCGCGCGCCTCGCCGGCGTCGGCCGCAAAGGCCACTTCATGACCTTCATCGGCCAGGATTTCGCCGATCATCTCGCGGATATCGGGTTCGTCGTCGACGATGAGAATGCGGGCGCTGCTCATGTCGTTATTGTGTCACCGATCATGGCCGCAAAGGATAACCCAGGCGCACGTCGATCACCCGGCCGGCAACCAGATGCGGACTTCGGCGCCGCCGGCGGCGGAATTGGCGACACGGATGCGGCCACCGTGATCCTCGACAATGCGGCGAACAATGGCCAGACCCAGACCGGAACCGCGCGGCTTGGTCGTGACATAAGGCTCGAAGATGCGCGCGAGCACTTCGTCGGAAAAACCGGGGCCGTCGTCGTACAACAACAGCTCAACGCCGCGGCGCCCACCCAGATCAGCCAGGCGCAGATCGAGCCGGATATGCGGCTGGCCCTCCGGTTGCGCTTCCTGGGCGTTACGCACCAGGTTGATCAACAGCTGGCGGATCTGTCCGGCATCGGCCAGAACGAAGCCGGCCTCGTCATCGGCATGCAGCTCGAACTGGATCGGCATGTCGCCGGTGGCGTAGAGGTCGATGACTTCGCTGATGACCTGGCGGAGATCGATGCGCTCGACCTTCAGCCGGGACGGCCGGGCGTAATCGCCGAAATTGTCGACCAGGCGCCGCAGGGCATCGACCTGGGCGCGGATGGTCGAAGTCGAGCGCATCAGCAGGTCGCGCTGTTCGGACTCGAGCACGGGTTCGAGCTTCCAGGCCAGGCGTTCGGCCGCCAGCTGAATCGGTGTGAGCGGGTTCTTGACCTCGTGCGCCAGGCGCCGCGCCACTTCGGCCCATGCCGCCTCGCGCTGTGCCTGGTCGAGCACGGTCACATCGTCGAATACCACGACGTGGCCACCGGTCTCGGCGGGCAGGTCGGAGCCGCGACAAACCAGCACCAGCGGCTGCTCGGCCGTGCCCAGCTTGATCTCCTGGCGCCAGTCGGCGCCCGGCGCGGCGTGGCGTCCGATGATCAGTTCGAACAGCGGTGCCAGGTCCGGACGTCCGGCCGCCAGCTCTGAGAGTGCATGACCGCGGCAGGCTGCCGGATCGAGCGAGAGAATTCGGGTAGCCGATTCGTTGAACGCGCTGATGCGGTCTTCGGTATCGATTGCCAGCACCCCGGCCGACAGCCGGCCGAGCACGATCTCCAGGTAGCGGCGCTGGGCTTCGAGTTGCTGGCGGCTCGAGGCCAGCTCGCGCGTCATGGTGTTGAACGAGCGCACCAGGAATCCGAGCTCGTCGCGGGTCGTGACCTCAAGGTCCTCGGGGAAGCGACCTGCGGCCAGTTCCTCGGTCGCCTGGGCCAGCTCACGAATCGGCTGGGTCAGACGCCGTGCGGCATTGAATGCCAGCAGCATTGCCAGCAGCACGGTCAGCAGCAGCACGAGTGACAGGATCAGGACCAGGCTCTGCTGCAGGCGCACCCGCAGATAGGCCACGTTCTGATAGCGGTGATAGGCCGACTCGATGCGGCCGGCCAGTTCACTGAACTCTTCCGGCAGCGGATAGAGCGCCTGCAGGATCAGGGTTTCACCGTCGAGCGTCTGGCGTCCGAGATCGTTCAGGACGCGAATGCGGATGCCGCCCTCGACCGGCTCGGCCGCAGCGTATTCCTGGTCGTCCAGGGCCTGACTCAGGGCAAAATCGTTGGGCCGGTCGGTGACGATCCGACCGGGATTGATGCTTGCACTCACGCGCGCCGATCCGGAGGCGTCGAGCACCGAAAGCTCGGTCGGACCGGAACTGCTGACCTGGCTGAGCAGCTGACGGAACAGGCGATCCTCATCGCCCATGTCGAGTCGCCCGGAAATGCGCGCGATTTCGTCGCGCGCATCGCGCGTTCGAAGATCGAGAAACATCTGCCCCAATTCTATCGAGTCGGCCAGCGCCTGCTCGGCGGCAATATCCATCCAGCCATCGATGGTGTCACTCAGGAACTGGATGGCGAACAGATAGAGAATGACGACCGGCGGCAAGGTCAGGGTCACGAACACGGCGACCAGTCGCGCGGTCAGCCGCGCGCCGGGCTCGTCCCGTCGCAAACGTCGGAACAGGCGCACGACCCGGCCGACGATTACGCCCAGCAGCACCAGCACGGCCACGCCGGTCAGGGCAAAAATCCACTGCGCCAGGCGGCCGAGCTGGGTTGCCTCCTGCTCGACCGTCGAGACCAGGTAAAGCGCGGTCAGCAGCATCAGCAGGACTGCGGCGATGGGAATGGCGCGCAGGATGCGCAGTCGGCCGCGCTTACCGATCACTTTCAGTTGCCTCCGGCGGCACCAGGGTCTGCCAACCGCTGCCCAGCCGCCACTGTTCCTCGAACCAGGTCGGCAGGCGCATTGGTGATGGCAGGCGTGTGCGGTCGAGCTGGATGCGCGCCCGAACACGGCTGACCTCGTCGCCGGGTTCGAGCGGAATCGACCAGGCCCGTGGCGCCCGCAGGGCCTCGGTGAGCATGCTCAGCCGCGGAAAGGTCACGCGCGTGTCGTTATGGAAATCCACCAGCTGGAAATGCTGGCTCAGCGGCAGGTAACTGATCTCGAAGCGGTGCCGACGGCGCTCGTCCAGCCCGGGCAGCCAGACCTTGCCGGAGGAGGCGCGCAGCGCGACCAGAAAGGTCAGCGCCACGCCGCGGTCGAGTGCGTCCAGCATGGCCGGGCTGGGCTCGAGATCAACGCCGGCGATGAAATCCAGGCCTTCCCCGGTTCGGACCAGGCGCGGCTCGATGAAATCGACCTGCCACTGACCGCGATCGGCGTCACGGCACCCGGCGAGCGGCAAGGTAATAAAAACCGTCGCAATCACGCTCGCCAGGCAGAATCTGGCGGCCCGGCCGAGCCGGCCGACCGGGCATGTCGGGATTGTCGATTGCGCGGGCATCGGCATGGCGCTCCAGAAAGGCACGGGCCTGTTCGTCGTTTTCGACCCTCAGCAGCGAACAGGTCGCGTAGACAAGGATACCGCCGGGACGGAGCAGGGACCACAAGGCGTCGAGGATTTCGCGCTGGGTTGCGACCAGGTGCTCGATATCCTCCGGCCGCCGCAGCCAGCGGATATCCGGATGGCGCCGGATGACCCCCGTGGCCGAACAGGGTGCGTCGATCAGGATGCGATCGAAGTGCCGGCCGTCCCACCAGCTGTCGGGGCTGGCTGCGTCGCCTTCGACGAGGCGAGCCTCGAACCCGAGCCGGTCGAGTGTGCTGCCGATCCGAACCAGTCGCTCGCCGTCGATATCCAGTGCGGTGAGCTCGACCTCGGCGCGCTCGAGAATATGCGCGGACTTGCCACCGGGTGCGGCGCAGGCGTCGAGCACGCGTTGACCCGCTTCCAGCTCGAGGTAATCGGCGGCCAACTGGGCAGCGCCATCCTGGATCGACACCAGGCCCTGGTCGAATCCGGGCAGGCGGCTGACGGCGATCCGTTCGGCCAGTACCAGGGCATCGGCAAAGCCGTCGACGGCACGGGCCTCGATCCCGGCCTGCGCGAGCTGCTCCCGATAGGTCTCGCGCGCGATGCGCCGACGATTGACCCGCAGCCACAGCGGCGGCGACTGGTTGCCGGCGGCCAGGATGGCTTGCGTCTTATCGCCCCGATCCGCCTCGATCGCCTCGACCAGCCAGCCCGGATAACCCAATCGAAAGGCGGCGGTGTCGGGCAATTCGGCCAGCAGCGCCTCACGCCGGCGACCGAAATTCCGCAACACGCCGTTGGTCAGTCCAGCCAGACGCGACCCGCACAGGGAACGCGCAGCAGCAACGGCTGCATGCACGACAGCATGATCGGGTTCGCGCCCATCGCGCAGCTCGTGCAGGGCGACAGCGAGCAGGAAATGCAGGCGGCGATTGCGGCCCTTCAGCGGCTTTTCCACCAGCCGCCCGATCAAGCGGTCCAGCGCCGGCCAGTCGCGCAGAACCCCATGGCACAAGCGACGCGTCAGCGCCCGGTCGCGGGCCTCGCCAAGCGGTTCGAGCAGCGGCGCCAGCGTGGCATCGAGCGCGCGACCGTTGTCGAGTACGGCCGTCAGTGCGCGTGCAGCCAACTGCCGGGGCAGTGCACCGTCACTCGCCATGGCACCAACTCCGGTTACCCATTCACGCCTTTCCACGTCGGGCATTGAACCAGTCGCGCGCCGCCACCGGCTTGCGACCCGGGCCCTGCAGTTCCAGAATTTCCAGCACCCCTTCACCGCAACCGATCGCCACAACATCCGGCCCCCGCGCAGGCAGCAATTCGCCGGGAGCGGCCCGACCCTCTCCGGGGCGGGCACGGTGAATGCGCCAGGTCACGCCCTCGATCTCGCCGAACGCCACCGGCCAGGGATGATAGGCGCGCACCATCCGGGCCAGTTCCACGGCCGGGCGCTGCCAGTCGAGCCGGGCATCATGCTTGTCGATCAGGGGCGCATGGGTGGCCGCGGCTTCATCCTGCGGCTGCGGCGACGGCAACCGGCCCTGCTCCAGGCGACTCAGGCCTTCGACCAGCACTTCGGCGGCCAACTCGGCGAGGCGATCGTGCAGTTCACCGGCGGTCTCATCGGTGCCGATCGGCGTCGCACGCTGCAGGATGACCGGACCGGTATCGAGGCCGGCTTCCATTTGCATCAGCGAAACGCCGGACTCGGCATCGCCGGCGAGAATGGCCTGGTTGATAGGGCTGGCGCCGCGCCAGCGCGGCAAGAGCGAGGCGTGCAGGTTCCAGCAGCCGTATTGCGGCAGGTCGAGCACCGCCTGCGGCAGGATCAGGCCATAGGCCGCCGTGACCAGCAGGTCGGGGCGACACTCGGCCAGCAAGGACTGCACCTCGGGTTGCTTGAGCGAAACCGGTTGCAGCACCTCGATGCCGGCATCCAGGGCCCGCTGCTTGACCGGGCCGAAGCGCACCCGGCGCCCGCGTCCGGCACCGCGGTCAGGCTGGGTCAGGACCGCTGCCGGCCGCCAGTCTGCGGATTCGATCAGCACTTCCAGAGCCGGAACGGCGAAGGCCGGGGTTCCGGCATAGAGAATCCGCATACCCGTTCCGGATCAGGCCGTGGCTTTTTCGCGCTGCTGCTTGCGCAGGCGCTTTTCGACCATGCGCCGCTTCAACGGCGACAGGTAGTCGATAAAAACCTTGCCGTCGAGGTGATCGATTTCGTGTTGAATGCAAACCGCCAGCAGGCCATCAGCCTCGAGCTCCCGGGATTCACCATCCAGGTCGAGCGAACGTACCGTGATCTTTTCGGCCCGCTCGACCTCGGCATACACACCCGGCACCGACAGACAGCCCTCTTCGCAGGTCTGGCTGCCATCCCGCTCGACAATCTCGGGATTGATGAACACACGCGGCTCGTCGCGCTCTTCGCTCAAGTCCATGACGACCAGGCGGATGCCCTCGTTGACCTGGGTGGCCGCCAACCCGATACCACGGGCCTCGTACATGGTCTCGAGCATGTCTTCGGCCAGCTGGCGCTCGCGCTCACCGACCGTTTCGACCGGTCGGGCGACCCGCCTCAGGCGAGGATCTGGGAATTCGAGGATATTCAGTTTTGACATGGAAATTCAAGAATCCGCGTTAAGGGTGCGTTTTGCAATGATAATGTTTATGATAGTCTGCGAAAAATCAAGCCTGTGGGCATTGCTGGAGGGAGTCGCTCCGTGAAACGCATAATCATATTGACCGTCATTGTACTGGCGGCGTTCACCGTACAGGCTCAGGACGTGGAACTGCGCGATGATCATCCGCGCGAATACGTGGTTCAGGAGGGGGACACGCTCTGGGACATCGCTGGTCGCTTCCTGACCCGGCCGTGGCAGTGGCCGGCCATCTGGGACGCCAATCCGGAAATCGAGAATCCGCATCTCATATACCCCGGTGACGTCATCTCGCTGGTTTTCGTCGGCGGCGAGCCGCGACTGCGAGTCGACGATTCGGTCCGGCGGCTGTCACCGGAGGTGCGCCGGGAACCAATCGAGGGCCCGATCTCGACCATCCCGTTCGATGCCATCGAGGCTTTCATCCGTCGGCCGCGTATCATCGGCGCGGAAGAATTCGAGCAGTTGCCCTACGTCATCGCCAACAATGAAGAGCGCATCTATGCCGGTCCGGGTGACCGCACTTACGTGCGTGGCTTGGAAGACGCCCGGGTCGGCGAAGAGTTCGTTCTGGCACGCGTGACCTACCAGTTCGAGGACCGCAGCGTCGATCCCGACAGCGAGATCAAAATCAAGCGCAACCGCATTCTGGCGACCAAGGGGCAGGTTCCCTCGGACGTGCGCCCGCCGAGCGCCATCTGGAAGGCCACGATCGGCCGGATGGATCGTTTCAATTACCCGATCATCGGTTACGAGTTGTGGGAGACGGCGCGGGCGCGTGTGCTCAAGGCCGGCGATCCGGCCATTCTGGAAATCGTGTCCGGTCGCCGGGAAACGGTTGCCGGCGACTTCGCGCTGCCGATCGACGACTACCAGTACGACCCGCACTTCTACCCGCGCGCCATGGATTCGGTGCCGGATCACGCGCGCGTGCTGGCGATGACCGAAAGCAGCTACGGCGCGGGTCACTACCAGATCGTGGCGATCAATCTGGGTGCCTCCGACGGCGTGGAAGCCGGGCACGTATTCTCGGTCTTCCGGCCGGGTTCCACCGTGCGCGACGAGCGCGGATACCCGGCCTGGTCCAGGAAGGCCGCACAGAACCGCGACGAGCGCTACGTCGACCTGCCTGACGAGTTCGCCGGCCAGCTCATGGTGTTCCGGGCCTTCGATCGACTCAGCTATGCCATCGTGCTCGAAGGCAGCGCCAACACCGTGAGAGTCGACGACCACCTCGATCACCCCGACCGGCGTCTCTGAACGCGGGCCGTGCCCGCACCGGAGCAAGCACGGCAGTGGCTGACACTGGTCCTGGCCGATGGGCTGGGACCAAAGCGTCTGGCCGGTCTCTACGAGCATTTTTCCGGCCCGGGCGAGTGGCTCTCGGCCAGTGACACCGAACTCGCGCGCGCCGGACTGTCGGCCAAGCATATTCGGCAGTTGCGCCATCCCGACGACGAGCGCCTGGAACGCTGCCTGGCCTGGCTCGAGGGCGACGACCGCTGGCTGATCACCCAGGACGACCCCTACTATCCGCCGCTGCTCAAGCGCATCCCCGACGCGCCGGTGGCGCTGTTCGTCACCGGCCTTCCGGAAACACTGGTCAGCCCGCAGATCGCCATTGTCGGCAGCCGCAACGCCACGCGCGGCGGCCTTGACCACGCCCGCTCCTTCGCTTCGACGCTGGCGCGCGCGGGCTTCGTGATCACCAGCGGCCTGGCCGCCGGTATCGACGGTGCGGCGCACCAGGGCGCCCTGGACGGGGGTGGCCGCACCCTGGCGGTGGCCGGAACGGGCCTCGACCAGGTCTATCCGGCCCGGCACCGGGACCTGGCCCGGGAAATTGCCGCCTCCGGCGCCCTGGTCAGCCAGTTCCCACCGGGTTTTGGCCCCCTGCCCGGCAACTTCCCGGCCCGCAACCGCATCATCTCGGGCATGAGCCTGGGCGTGCTGGTGGTCGAGGCCAGCCTCAAGAGCGGATCGCTGATCACCGCCCGACTGGCCAATGAGCAGGGTCGGGAAGTCTTCGCCATCCCCGGATCGGTGCACAATCCGCTCTCGCGCGGCTGTCACCGACTGATTCGCGACGGCGCAAGGCTGGTCGAGACGGCCGACGAAGTGGTCGAGGAACTCGCGCCGCTGGCGCAGGAGCTGGCCGGTGAGATCGAGCACCTGCTGGCTCCACAACCAAATCCGGTGGCGACAGGGCTTGAGGAATCGACTGAATTGCCGCATATGGAGAATGACCCCGAATATTCGCGCCTGCTCGATGCGATCGGATTCGACCCGACGCCGGTCGACGTCATCATCGAGCGTTCACAATTGACACCCGCCGCTGTATCCTCGATGCTGCTGATGCTGGAACTGGACGGCAGAATCAGCGCCCATGCCGGTGGACGCTACAGTCGAAACGCCTGAGGAAGGTCTCTGAATGAAGGAAAACGTGCTCGATCTGCTGATGTACCTGTTCGAGAACTATATCTACGACGAGCCGGAAGAAGAGCCGGACCGCGAGTCGCTGAGCCAGAGCCTGGAAGAAGCCGGCTTCTCCAGCGGCGAGATCGATCGGGCCTTTCGCTGGCTCGACGGCCTGGCCGAACAGCGCAAGTTGCCCGAGCTCGGCGGCCACGAAGACAATCCCATCCGGATTTTCACCGATGACGAAAGCCAACGGCTGGACGTGCACGCCCGCGGCTTCATCCTGTACCTGGAGAACGTCGGCGTGCTCGATCCACTGCGCCGCGAAATGGTCATCGACCGCCTGGCCGCGCTCGAAACCGAGGACATCAGCCTCGAGGACGTCAAGTGGGTAGTCCTGATGGTGCTGTTCAACCAGCCCGGACAGGAAGCCAACTACGCCTGGATGGAGGATCTGGTGTTCGACGAAGAGGGAGAGTATCGGCACTGAGAACGCCGATCGAACGTATCTGATGTCAAAAAACCTGCTGATCGTCGAGTCGCCTGCAAAGGCGACTACCATCAACAAGTATCTGGGGCCGGACTTTCAGGTCCTGGCCTCCTACGGGCATGTGCGCGACCTGGTGCCGAAAGAAGGCGCGGTCGACACGGAAAATAACTTCGAAATGCGCTACGAAATCATCGAGCGCAACAAGAAGCATGTCGACAAGATTGTCGCGGCGGCCAAGAAAGCCGATGCCGTCTACCTTGCGACTGACCTCGACCGCGAAGGTGAAGCAATCTCCTGGCATATTGCCGAGATTCTGAAACAGCGCGGTGTCAACTCCGGCATACCCGTGAAACGGGTGGTTTTTTCCGAGATTACCGAGCGCGCCATCAAGAAGGCAATGGACGAGCCGCGCGACCTGGCGGTATCCCTCGTCGATGCCCAGCAGGCACGCCGCGCGCTCGACTACCTGGTCGGCTTCAATCTCTCGCCGCTTTTGTGGAAGAAGGTTCGGCGCGGCCTGTCGGCCGGCCGCGTGCAATCGCCGGCGCTGCGCATGATCGCCGAGCGCGAGGAAGAGATCGAGAAGTTCGATCCGCAGGAATACTGGACCATCGAGGCGGACCTGGGCCAGAACGAAGACGAGGCCTTCAACGCCAACCTGGTCAAGATCGACGGCAACAAGCTCGAGCAATTCGATATCACTGCTGCCGACCAGGCGGACAAGCTCAAGACCCAGATCGAGCAGGCCGCTGACGGCCGCTTCAAGGTCGCCCGTGTAAAAAAGAGCCAGCGACGCCGCCGGCCGCAGCCGCCGTTCATCACCTCGACGCTGCAGCAGGAAGCCGCGCGCCGGCTGCGCTTTACCACCCAGCGCACCATGCGCCTCGCCCAGCAGCTCTACGAAGGCGTGGATACCGGCAGCGGTACCCAGGGCCTGATCACCTACATGCGTACCGACTCGGTTGCCCTGGCCGGAGATGCGATCAGCGAGATCCGCCAGACCATCGCCTCCGAGTTCGGTGAGAAGCTCGCGCCGGAAAAGCCCAACTTCTACCAGTCGAAGTCGAAAAATGCGCAGGAGGCCCACGAAGCCGTCCGCCCAACTTCGGCGAAGCTGACCCCGATCAAGCTGAGAAGCCATCTCAGCGACGACCAGTACCGCCTCTATGAGCTGATCTGGAATCGCACGATGGCCAGCCAGATGATTCCGGCCGTGTACGACACGGTCAGCGCCGAGTTCGACGTTGGCGACACCACCTTCCGCGCCTCGGGCTCGACCCTGATCGAACCGGGCTTTCTGAAGGTCTATCGCGATGCGCGCGCAGAATCCGACACCCGTCTGCCCGAAATCAACGAGGGCGACGAGATCCCCCTTATCCAGATTCGACCCGAACAGCATTTCACCGAACCGCCGCCGCGCTACTCCGAAGCCAGCCTGGTCAAGGCGCTGGAGGAACACGGCATCGGGCGGCCCTCGACCTACGCCTCGATCATCCAGACGCTCAAGGACCGCGAATACGTCGAGCTGGAAAACCGCCGATTCACGCCGACTTCCACCGGCCGCGTGGTCGCCAAGTTCCTGTCGCAGCACTTCGAGCGCTACGTCGATTATGACTTCACCGCCCGGCTCGAAGACGAACTCGACGCCATCTCCCGCGGCGAGCACGACTGGGTACCCCTGCTGAAAGAATTCTGGCAGCCGTTCATAGACCGTGTCCGGGAAAAGGACGAGACCGTCAGCCGCAAGGAAGCCCAGCAGGCGCGCGAGCTCGGCACCGATCCGAAGTCCGGCAAGCCCGTGATCGTGCGTCTGGGCCGCTACGGGCCGTTTGCCCAGATCGGCAGCGCCGAGGACGATGAAAAACCGGAATTCGCCGGCCTCCGACCGGGCCAGAAGATGGACAAGATTACCCTCGAGGAAGCGCTGGAGCTGTTCAAGCTGCCGCGCCATCTCGGCGAAACGTCAGAAGGTGAACCCGTCCAGGCCAATATCGGCCGCTTCGGTCCCTATGTGCGCTACGGCCAGCGCAATTTCGTCTCGTTGAAGGAACACGATCCGCACGACATCACCCTCGATCAGGCGCTGGAGCTCGTCGCCGAGCACAAGCAGAAAATGAAGGAACGCATCATCCGGGAGTTCAGCGACGAGGGCATCCAGATCCTCAAGGGCCGCTACGGCCCGTTCGTCACTGACGGCAAGCGCAACGCCAGCGTACCCAAGGATGTCGAACCGGAGAATCTGACGCTCGAGGAATGCCAGAAGATGCTGGCCGAGGCCCCGCCGAAAGGCCGTCGCGGCAAGTTCGGCAAGAAAAAGGCCGGCGGCAAGAAGGCAGCGGCCAAGAAGGCGGGCAAGAAGAAGGCTTCGAAGAAGAAAAAGAAGAAGAAGTCAAAGAAGAAAAAGGCCGCAAAGAAAAAGACTTCGGTCTGACGGGGATCAGGGGCAGGCAGCAGATGGCGGGCACAGGCACGGACGTCAAACAATATCTCCTCGACCTGCAGAACCGCCTGTGCGCGGCATTCGAGGCCAGTGATGGCCAAGCGCGCTTCCACGAGGACGCCTGGGATCGTCCCGAAGGGGGCGGAGGCCGCACGCGCGTCATCCAGGACGGCGCGGTGTTCGAAAAGGGCGGCGTCAACTTCTCGCATGTCCACGGCACGGAACTTCCGGCAGCCGCGAGCGCACGACGACCCGAACTGGCCGGCCGCAGTTTCCAGGCCCTCGGGGTCTCGGTGGTCATGCACCCCATCAACCCCTTTGTTCCCACCAGTCACGCCAACGTACGCTTCTTCATCGCCGAGAAAGACGGCGAAGCGCCGGTCTGGTGGTTCGGCGGCGGTTTCGACCTGACGCCGTACTACCCTTTCGACGACGATTGCCGTTTCTGGCACCAGACAGCCCATGACCTGTGCGCACCCTTCGGCAAGCACGTCTACGCCGAACACAAACGTTGGTGCGACGAGTACTTCTATCTCAAGCATCGTGACGAGACCCGCGGCATCGGCGGGCTGTTCTTCGACGACCTCAACGACTGGGATTTCGACACCTGCTTCGCCTACATGCGCGCCGTCGGCGACGGCTATCTGGCCGCCTACCAGCCGATCGTCGAGAAACGCAAGGATCATGACTACGGTCAGCGGGAGATCGATTTCCAGCGCTACCGCCGCGGTCGCTACGTCGAATTTAACCTGGTCTACGACCGGGGTACGCTGTTCGGACTGCAGTCCGGTGGGCGCACTGAGTCGATTCTGATGAGCCTGCCGGCTGTGGCTCACTGGCGTTATGACTGGCAACCCGAGGTGGGGTCGCCGGAAGCGCGGTTGAAGGAATACCTTCAGGCTAGGGAGTGGGTTTAGTAGTCGGCGCGTCCTGCCCGCAGGCGCTAGGTTTTTCTTTGTTGTTCCACGCTGTGGAGGCCTCGACAAGTCAAAGGCGGTTTCGCCCGGCGCGCTTCGCGCGCTCTTGCGGCGAGGTACTTTTTTGTCGCGCCAAAAAAGTACCCAAAAAATGCGCTTAAAAGATGACGGTCACGTTTCAGGAATACCTGGTCGGAGTGGCTTCACGGACTGCGACTGGGGCTTTGCTTGGGCCCGGCTGCGGAACATGCTGGCGTGCGATGACGCCTGTAGAGGCCCGCATCTGGCACTGTGACTTCGGGTGGCGTTCCACCGTGGGGGTTTGTCCCATCCTCAATCGAAGCCGACCCCGATCGAAGTCGTGCTGTCTGGGTGCGGGCTACGCCAAGCCTTTATCGAGAACGCCATGTTTCACGACCGAGCATTAGCGAAGGCAAGAGCAGTATCTCCGTTAAGCCCCGGAGCCATCTGGTGCTGCGCACCAACCGCGTCTTCTAAGAGCGTTTTTGGTGACTTTTGTCGCGACTGACAAAAGTTACTCGCCATCAGCCTGCGAAGCAGGCGGGCGAAATCGCTTTTGACTTGTCGAGGCCCGCGCCGCGACCAGTGGCGCCCACCTAGTACCAAGCCTCGTCAGGGAGACACTGCAGCCTCCACAATCCTCGCCACCACCCGCTTGATGCGAGAAAAATAGCTACCGTTCGATGGCGGCGAGGGGTCGGAGATGACCACAATGGTCAGCCCCGCCTCCGGGATCACGAACAGCGCCTGTCCACCGTAACCGCGGCCATGATAGGACCGCGTTCCGGCCAACTCGGTAATAAACCAACCGTAGCCGTAGCGGTCACCGCTCCAGGGCGAGCGCCCCCGCGGTGTCCAGGAGGCCTCGATCCACGCTTCGGGAATCACGCGCTTGCCGTCGATGACGCCGCCTAGCCGATAGGTTTCTCCAATTCGAGCCAGTGCACGTGGACTCAGGCGCATTTCGTTGCCGCCGAAATGAATACCTTGCGGATCCTGCATCCAGTCGGGAATTCGGATGTTGAGCGGCTCACCCAGCCATGCTCGCGCCAGTGCCAGGAGCGATTGACCGCTGGCCTCGACCAGCGCAGCACCGGCCAGGTGCGTCGAACCGGTGGAATAGATCATGCGCCCGCCGGGCTCGGCCACCATTGGGCGTGTCAGTGCATGCGCGACCCAGTCGTCGCTCTGTACCCAGGTACCGTAATGACGTCCGGAGGTTTTTCGCAGGCCGGCCTGCAGCGACAGCGCATGGCCAAAGGTAATGTTACGGACCTCGGGAGCGATGCCATCGGGCACGCGTGATCCGAGCAGATCCACCAGCGGTTGATTTGGGCCATCAACATAGCCTCTCTCGATGGCAATACCGGCCAGCGCCGAGAGCACTGTCTTCGACAGGGATTTGAGGTTGGCCGGCGCAGACAGCCCTGGCCCCTGGCGCACATACTCCACCACTGGCTCGCCTTCATGCAGCACCAGCAGACTGTGCAGTCGGGAGAGAGAATCCGTGCGATCGATGATGTTCTGCCGCTCGCTTGCCGAGATTTCGCCGGCGTGAAGCCAAGCGGCTGGCCCCAGCGCTAGAATGGCGAACAGGCCCAGCATGGACACGACCGGCCGCAATTGAAAAAGACGAGTCATGGATTCCAGCATGCACGTTTCAGGTCAACTTTTTGACAACACTGACGCAAGAGGTTCGGCCGAATGGCTCTCGGAAGGCGCTGTGCTGTTTCACCGCCGGGTTGCCGAGCAGGCCGAGGCGATCGTCGAGGCCATCCGCGACATCAATCGCGACGCACCCTTTTGGCACCTGGTCACTCCGGGCGGCCACACGATGTCCGTGTCGATGACTTCCTGCGGTGAGCTGGGCTGGATGACGGACCGCAAGGGTTATCGCTATACCTCGACCGACCCGAGAAGTGACCAGCCCTGGCCAGCGATGCCCAAACTGTTTTTCGAACTCGCGCAATCCGCTGCTGCAGACGCGGGCTTCCCCGGCTACGAACCTGATGCCTGCCTGATCAACCGCTACCGACCCGGTGCCAGACTGTCGCTGCACCAGGACAAGGACGAGCAAGACTACGCCCACCCGGTCGTGTCGTTTTCACTCGGACTGCCGGCTACGTTTCTCTGGGGCGGGTTTCGACGCAAGGACAAGCCGAAGCGACTGTTGCTCGAACACGGCGATGTCCTCGTCTGGGGCGGCCCGGACCGCCTGCGTTACCACGGTATCCTGCCGCTACCCGAGGGCGAACATCCGCTGCTTGGTGCCCAGCGCATCAACTTGACGTTCCGTAAAGCCGGATAGGGAATTGCGGGCGATGGTGGGTGGGGGTGGCTTTTCCGGAAAGCACAGCGAACGCCCTCGTAAGCTCATCGAGAATCGGGGGCTCTTGGGTGCTGATCGAATGGGCGAATCTCGATTTCAAAGCGGACAGGCTCCGAACAGCCCGGCAAAAAATCCGAGTTCGGATGGCTTGCAGCTCATTCCCGCGCTGCACTTTCCGGAAAAGCCACCCCCACCCACCATCCGGAAGGGTTGGAGTTTTATAACACCCGTCAGAACGGGTGGTGCCGGGCGTGAGGGGGCAGAAGTCGGCCCGGCGGCGGGCACAGTTTCAACCGCAATCTCAGATGCGGCAAGGCCAGATCGATGCCTGGCATCGATGGTCGGCACTCCGTCAATTTCACCGGCACCAAGGCGCCACCTCATTTGGAGAAGACGGAGTGGGCGTTGGCCGACTGGCGCCCGCTCACGCCCGGCACCACCCGTTCCAGCCACCCTCAGTCGAGGTCGGCCGGATACGCACCATCCTCGCCGTGGACTTCGCGGCCGGAAACCGGCGGGTTGAACACACAGACCATGCGCATGTGCGAGCCCTTGTTGGCACGCAGGATGTGCTTGTCGTGCTGGTCGAGGGCATAGATGGTGAAGGCTTCCAGCGGGTAGACCTTGCCGTCCTCGACCGTCTCGATCTCGCCCTTGCCCTCGATCAGGTAGACCGCCTCGAGATGGTTTTTGTAGTGCATGTGCAACTCGGCGCCTTCCTTGATCACGGTGTCATGCACCGAATAGCCCATGCCGGCGTCTTTCAGCAGAAGCCGGCGGCTGTTCCAGCCTTCGGTATCGACGTCGTCCTTGGTGCCTAGAATGTCCTGCAGTTTCTTGACGATCATATTGGGTATCTCCTGAAATTCGATAAAAAAGTCGCGCCGGTCGTCCCTGACGCGACTGTTATCAATTGGCGTACGTCAGAGGGCGCGGCCTGCTAGCCGCCTCGACTGGCAGATCAGGCGACCTTGCGGTCCGTCGAAGCTTCGTTCGCCACCTTGGTCACTGCTTTCTCGATGATGCTCAGACCCTTTTCCAGGTCTTCATCGGAAATGGTCAGTGGCGGCAGCAGCTTGAGCACCTGGTCGTCGATGCCGGCGGTCTCGATCACCAGGCCCAGCTTGAAGCACTCGGCCGAGGCCTTGCCGGCCAGCTCGGCATCGTCGAAGGCGATACCCTGGATGAATCCCCGACCACGCAGCGTTGCGTCGACCGGGATGCGCTCAGCCAGCGCGCCCAGACGTGACTCGATGATTTCGGTCTTGCGCCCGACCTCATTGGTCAATTCGTCATCGGTCCAGTAGTCGAGTGCCTTGGTCGCCGTCACGAAAGCCAGGTTGTGGCCACGGAACGTGCCGTTGTGCTCACCCGGCTGCCACTGATCAAGCTCGGGCTTGAACAGGGTCACGGCGAAGGGCAGACCGAAGCCGCTCAACGACTTCGACAGGCAAACGATATCCGGCTTGAGGCCAATCGGCTCGAAGCTGAAGAACGGCCCCGTGCGGCCGCAGCCGACCTGGATGTCGTCGACGATCAGCAGCACATCGTGACGCTTGACGATCTGAGAGAGTTCCTTGAGCCATTCCATGCGCGCAACGTTAACGCCACCTTCGGCCTGCACGGTCTCGAGAATGACCGCCGCCGGCTTGTCGATACCCGAGCCCTCATCACTGAGGATATGCTCGAGTAACTCCAGGCTGTGGTCGCTGCCCTGCTCCAGATAACCGTCGAAGGGCATCTGCGAGGTATTGCCGAGCGGGACGCCGGCACCGGCGCGCTTCATGGCATTACCCGTCACCGCCAGCGAACCCAGGGTCATGCCGTGGAAACCGTTGGTGAACGAAATCACGTTCTGCCGCCCGGTCACCTTGCGTGCCAGTTTCAGCGCAGCCTCGACCGCATTGGTACCGGTCGGCCCCGGGAACTGGACCTTGTAGTCCATGCCGCGCGGCTTGAGGATGACCTCCTCGAAACGCTCCAGGAACTTCGCCCGGGCGCTGGTGGCCATGTCCAGGCTGTGGACGATGTGATCCTCGGCCAGATAGTCCATCAAGGCGGACTTGATCTCGGGATTGTTGTGCCCGTAGTTGAGCACGCCGGCGCCGGCAAAGAAATCGATGAATTCGCGACCGTCTTCGTCTGTCAGGCGTGCGCCGCGCGAATGCGTGAATACGGTCGGGAAGTTGCGCACATAACTGCGCACATCCGATTCGAGCCGATTGATTGTGTCGAGATGATGACTCATGTCTTTACTCACTTACTTCAAGTTTGAATTCGTTTTGAACGGTCCGATTCGGAATAGCTCTTCCGGCTCGTGACCGTCGGGAAAATGTTCGGCCAGCATGAAATCGCTCACCTGGCATTCGACGCCGTGGTCGCGGGCGACTGATCGGAACAGCTTGCGCGACGCCGTATTGCCCGGCGTCACCGACGCTTCCATCCAGCGAGCGTCCGGATTCTGCTCCAGGAACGCTTCCAGCAACCGGCGCGCCATGCCCCGCTTGCGCATGAAGGGTGCAACGCCCACTTGCCAGACGAACACCGCATCCTGGCGCTCCGGCGGCCGGTGGCCGAGCACGAAGCCGGCCAGCTTGCCGTCGACCTCCGCGACCACGCAGGTGTCGGCAAAGTCGATGCAGAACAGCACGTAGAAATAGGCGGTGTTCAATTCGAGACCACCCATCTCGCGCACCAGTTCGTACATGCGGGCCCCGTCTTCGGGGCGCGCCCTGCGGAATTCCGGTTCAGCGAGGACTTGTGCGCCTTCAGGCGACATCGGCCACCTCGGTGTCGGTAATCTCGAAGCGATCGTGGAAGATCCGCATCGCCCGTTCGACGGCATTGCAGTCAATCAGGCAGGTGACTGCATGTTCAAAGCGCATCGACTCGTGCACGGCGATACCTTCGGCTTCCAGTTCCTCGCGGGCGATGACCTCGGCCCTGGCGTCTGTGCCGGCCTTGTAGCCGACTGCCGAGACGCTGGCCAGCGGTCCACTGACCACCACACCATGATCGAACTCATCGCGGATGGAATTGGCCAGGCCTTCGTCGTCGGCCAACTGCCCGATCGAAATCAGATAGCGACCGGATTTGCCTTCGGCCAGCTCGGGCACGAACACGTCCAGATCATCAAGACGCTCGGACAGCGTGGCATGGTCGGCCGTCTCATCGAACTCGACCTGCATCAGTTCGTCGTGGCAGGCCACGCCGACAATGCGTGAACGGCCCAGGCCGGGTTCGGCGCGAACGATGGTTTCGCCACCCTCCCCATGCGCCTTACGGCAAACGATGGTCACCCCGTGCTCGATGGCATAGTCGATGGCCCGCTCATTGAGCACGCCGGCGCCGTGGTGCGCCAGGGTCTTCATCTCGGCCAGGCTGATCATGCTCAGCCGTGTCGCGTCGGGAACCTTGCGCGGATCGGCGGTGTAGACACCATCCACATCGGAATAGATCTCACAACGTCCGGCGCCAACGGCAGCGGCGATGGCCACGGCCGTCGTATCCGAACCGCCCCGGCCCAGGGTGGTGATGTCGCCTTCCGGGCTTTCACCCTGGAAGCCCGCGATCACGGCAATCTTTCCTTCCTCGAGCGTTTCGAGCATGCGTTCGGGGTCGACGCACTTGATGCGCGCATTCAAGTGCGCATCACAGGTCTTGACGCCGGCCTGAGGGCCGGTCAGGGCCATGGCTTCGTGGCCCAGGTCGTGCAGGGCCAGGCTCAGCATCGACGCCGAGGCCTGCTCACCGGCAGCCAGCAGCATGTCGAGTTCGCGATGCTCGGGATTGGAATTGAGCTTGCCGGCGCGCGCGAGCAGCTGGCTGGTGGTCTTGCCCCGGGCCGAGACCACGACCACCACGCCCTTGCCTTCCTCGCGACAACGCGCCACGCGTCGGGCAACGTCCCGCAACTGTCCGTCTTCTGCCAGCGAGGAGCCGCCGTATTTCTGAACGATAATCTCCATTTCTTCCTGTCTTCTCGATTTGAGTGTCTGAATTTGTTGTTCTGTGCCGGCGTTGCGGCAATCAATCCTTGCCCGGATGCATGGGCGACATCGCCGAGCCTTCGTCCTTGGTGTGCAGGATGTCGACCAGCGCTTCCAGGCCCTGACTGAGCTCGTCAAGCTCGTCATTGCGCAGGCGGGTGAGCGCATCGAGCAACGCGCCCTGGGCCGGCAATGGCGCGGTCGCCAGCAGCTTCGCACCTTCTTCGGTCACGAAAAGCTGCACCACGCGCTGATCCGGACCTTCGCGCGAGCGTCGCAGCAAGTCCTTGCCTTCGATCTTGTCGAGCAAGTTGCTGGCCGTGGCCGGCTTGATCGAAAGGCGGCGCGCGATCTCGGAAACACTGATGCCCGGCGCACGATCGACTTCCCACAGCGCCCAAAGCTGGGCAGCACTCAAGCCGCACTGGCGTTCGACCCACGCCGAGTGCGCCTGGACGGCACGCACGGCGACGCGGAAATTCCGCACCACGCCGATGACGCGCGTGTCGTCGGGTTCATTGACCACCGGCCCTTCACCCGCGGTTCGCAATGCGGGATTTCGACCGTTGGCCGCTGTCATTTTTACGTCGTCTGATCTCATTTGCAGCTAATTATATGCCAAAAAACAGCTTTGCGGCTAATCATTTGCCGAAAAAGTACCTCACAACCGCAGAATCCGGAAATAAATCTTCACTATCAGTAGGATATGGGCTTTCTGATCAAAGCCCTCGCAGCGGTCAGCGAGACCGCTTGCCCCGGCTTCCCCAGTAGAGGATCAGGCCGAAACCGAAAAGCATGCCGCCGAGATGGGCGAAATGCGCCACGCCGGCCATCGTGCCGGTCATGCCGAAAAACAGGGTCAGCAAACCATAACCGACCACGAAATACTTGGCTTTCATGGGGATCGGCGGAATCAGCAACATGATGGTGCTGTTGGGAAACATCAGGCCGTAGGCCAGCAACAGCCCGAATACCGCACCGGAGGCGCCGATGGTGGGATAGACATCCCCGGAGATCGCGGCCACCAGCAGCTGGATGATGGCAGCCCCAACCAGACAGACGAAGTAGTAAATCAGGAAACGCCGGGCGCCCCAGGCGCGCTCGACCGGCAGGCCGAACATGTAGAGCGCGAACATGTTGAAAAACAGATGCATCAGGTCGCCGTGCAGGAAACCGTAGGTCACCAGCTGCCAGGGCGCAAAACCGGTCTCAATGGCCCCGGTATCGGCAAAGCGGATCATCTCGGGGGTGGCCAGCGGCCACAGGGCAAACAGGCGAATCACATCGGTCAGCGCAGTCATCTGCACGAAATAGGCCGCCACCGTGATGCCGAGCACGATCATTGACGCCGGTGGCCCGTTGCGCTGTCCCTGGGGAAACGGCTGATTCATGGTCGTTCCCCGATCAATTCGTCAAGCCCCTCGCGCCCTTCCAGCGGCCCGCGGCCGGCAAGGCTGGCACGCAGCTCGGCGATGTCGGCCGGCGCCAGCTCCGAGCCGGAATCGGCCCACTGTGCGGTCATGAAGTTGACGATGGCAGCCAGTTGGGCATCGTCGATATGCTTCAGCGGCGGCATGAAACCCCGATAACGTTCGCCCGCGACTTCGATTTCGCCGCGCAGGCCGAGCAGCACGATGGCCGCCAGTCCCTCGGGCGCAAGCTCGGTCCATTCCGAGCCCGCCAGCGGCGGAAAGCTTGGCGGCCGGCCCTGCCCCTGATTGCCGTGACAGGAGGCACAGTAGCGCAGGTACGGCTCCTGTCCCGGCGCCAGCGATTGTTCTTCATCGGACTCGGGCTGGCAGGCGGTCAGGCCGACTACGACCAGCAGCGTTATGAAGAGAGTCTGTTTACAATGTGTGCTCATTGCGCCGTCCGTTGCGGGGAATCCATGTCGATCAAGTCCGTCACCGTCTATGCCGCTTCCAGCCAGGCGCTCGACCCGGTCTACGTCCAGGCCGCCGGTCGTCTCGGCCGCACGCTGGCCGAGGCCGGCCTGGAAATCGTTTACGGCGGCGGCAGCACCGGCCTGATGGGCGCGATGGCTGACGGCGCCCTGGCCGTTGACGGACGGGTTCACGGCATCATCCCCGAGTTTCTCACACGTGTCGAGCGCGGCCACCAGCATTTGCACACACTCGAGGTGGTGGGCGACATGCGTGAGCGCAAGGCCCGCATGCTCGAAAAGGCCGATGCCGTCGTTGCCCTGCCGGGCGGCTGCGGCACCTTCGAGGAACTGTTCGAGGCCATGACCCTCAAGCGCCTCGGACAATTCCTCGGGCCGATCGTTCTGGTCAACACGGCCGACTACTACGACGGTCTGATCAAGTTCCTGCGCTACAGCACCGAACAGCACTTCATGAACCCCGCCCATCTCGACCTCTGGCAGACGGTCGACGAGCCCGAAGCGGTGATCGAGGCGATACGCCGCGCAACCAGCTGGTCGGCACGCGAGGCCCTGGCAACCGCATCGGTCAAGCCCGTCCGATGAACTCGTTTCCCTATCACAAGGCCGGGTTCCTGCGCGGCTTGCGCTGGCTGCCGGCCGCGGCCGAACGGCTGTTTTCCGCTTTCGGCCCGATGGCCGGGCTGGCCGCCTTGTGGATGCTGATCAGCCTGCTGGCGGTCGTACCGCTGATCGGCCAGCTGCTGCTGATGCTGATCACACCGAGCCTGACAGCCGGCGCCATGGCGGCTTTTTCCGAAGTCGAGGCCGGCCGGCGACCCGTGCCCACGGCGCTGGTCTCGGCCTGGCGCCACCCAAATCTGCGCAGCCGGCTGCTCGGCATTGGTGGTTTCTTCCTGGTCGGCAGCCTGATCGCCCTGGTCCTGCTGGCGGCCTGGCTCGGCGGTCAGGCAACGCCCGAACAGATCGAGGCTGCCCAGACTTCACCGGAAGCCATGGCCGAACTGTTGAATGCCATCTCGTTCGGGCCGGTCCTGCTGCTGGCCGGCGTGGCCATGGCGATCGTACTTTCGGCGATGTATTTCGCCATCCCGCTGGCGGCCTTTGCGGACGCCCCGGTCGGGCAGGCACTGTGGATCAGCCTGCGCGCCGTACTGGCCAACTGGGCAGCCTTTCTCGGACTGGGCCTGGCCCTGATCGCCCTGGTGTTCGGGCTGGGACTGATATTCGGGTTACTGACGCTGAGCCTGGGCCTGGCCCTGGGCGGTGCCGGCCAGATGATCGGCCAGGTTCTGTTCATGCTGATGGCCATGCTGGTGCAAGTGCTGATGGCCGGCACTCAGTGGGTGGCCTTCCGCGAGATCTTCGGTTCGGATGATAAGCGGCCGGATCCGCCCGAAGACGATCAGCTGCTGGCCTGATCGCCCGAATCTTCGGGCTGCCGGACCAGAAGCCGGGCAGCCACCAGGCCGAGTTCGAAAAGCAGCAACACCGGTACCGCCAGCAGGGTCTGGGAAATCAGGTCGGGCGGGGTGATCAGCATGGCGATGGTGAACGCACCCAGGGCGATATAGCCGCGCATGCGCCCCAGGGCCCGGGGGGTGGTCACACCCAGAGCGACCAGGATGACCGTGGCCACCGGCACCTGGAAAGCCAGGCCGAAGGCGATGAATAAGGTCAGCACGAAATCCAGGTAGCTGTTGATGTCGGTCATCACTGTCACGCCTTCAGGCGCAACGGCGGTGAAGAACGCGAACACGACTGGAAAGACGACGAAATAGGCGAATGCACATCCTGCATAGAACAGCAGCACTGCCATGGCCAGCACCGGGCGCGCCAGGCGCTGCTCGTGCCGGTACAGACCCGGCGCAACGAACGCCCAGAGCTGGTAGAGCACCACCGGCATGGCGAGCAGCAAGGCCAGGACCAGCGCCAGCTTGAAGGGCGCCAGGAACGGCGAGGCGACATCAATGGCGATCATGCTGGCGCCTTCGGGCAGGTGGCGGGCAAGCGGCTCGGCCAGCATGGTGTAGAGAGTCCGGGCGAAAGGCGCCAGCACGAGCAGTACGACTACGACCGCGACCGCCGCCTTGAGCAGCCGGGAACGCAGCTCCAGCAAGTGGTCGATCAGGGTCGGCTCCGGCTCAGTCGGCGTCGGTTCGGTGCTCATTCGATCCCTTGGCATCGGCCGAGGCGGATGATGCCGGATCGCTGCCGGTCTGCTCGGCCTCGAGAATACGCCGGTTGTGATCGCGATCCATCTCGGCGTCGAACTCGGACTTCAGGCCGTCCCAGGCACGACGCGCCTGGCGCGTCCAGCGGCCAATCGTCCGGGCCGCCTCGGGCAGGCGGCGCGGTCCCACCACGAACAATGCAATCAGTGCCAGCAGCAGCAGCTCGCTGAAGCCGATGCCGCCCACGAATCAGGAATCCGGGTCCGAGGCCGAACGCTTGCGCGTTTCCTCGGCGGACTTCTTGTCTCCCGATTCCTGTTGCGAGTCGTCCTCCTTGTCATCATCGTCGCGCACACCTTGGCGAAACTCGCGGATCGCACCGCCGAGATCGCTGCCGATGTTGCGAATGCGCTTGGTGCCGAAAATGAGCAGGACGATCAGGAGAATGATCAGAATCTGGGGCAGACTGATACCGCTGATACCCATGCGCCGCGACCTCTGCTGGAGCCTAAGCCCCGTGAAAACCGGACCCTGAGTTTATCAGTTTGTCGCCCGGAGGCGAAGCTGGCGCATGGCCAGGATCAGCATCAGGGCAGCGAGAAACAGGAGGCCGGCCGGTGACAGCAGCGGTACATCGACCGAGCCCGTCGGTGGCGCCAGCCCGCGGTCACAGGCCCCGGGTGATGCAATGGCCAGCGACTCGATGCCGACCAGGGTCTCGGCGACCCGCGTCGCTTCACCCGAATGAGGATCGATGCGCAGGATTTCGCTGGGCAGCCGGTCCTCGGAAGGTGGAACACTGTTGCGGTCGGTAATTGCCCAGAGCTGGCCGTCTTCGTCGGCGGCCAGCCCGGCCTGGATGTAGGGGCTGGCATCCGGGCCAAGCGCCCCGATCAATTCGGCTGCCGGTGCTTCCGGATCAATCCGGTAGAGGTTGGGCGCGGCCACGCCACCTGCCCCATCGGTCCCCAGGCCGATGCCGAAGACCGTCTCGCCGATGACGGTCAGGTCGACGATGGGCACGCCCAGCGAACCAATCAGCTCGACCTCCCCGGTATCCGGGTCGGCGCTGTAGAGCGACTCGGTGCCTGACGAGGAGACCAGCAGATCGCCCTGGCAGGTGAATGTCAGCCCGAAATCCATGCTGGTGCCGAGCCGGATCCCCATATTGGAACGCGAGCCCCCCACGGGAATGGCGTTGCCGGTCTCGGTTCCGATCAAAACAAGGGTGTGGGTGCTGTCGTCGGCACCGTAGAGCCGACCGTCTTCACTGAAACCGAGGCCCTCGACATCGATGAAGTCGCCCCGCCCGGTCCAGCCGATATACTCTTCCGCGCCGGTGGCCAGATCGATGCGCCACAACGCTGCCACGCGCGAGTCATCGAGATCGTAGCCCTTGGAATTGATCGCGTAGCCGTAGGGCTGCGCCCACGCCGAAACGCTGGCTGCCATAGCGACAACCAGGATCACACTTCTCCAACAGAGAGGCGTGCAGACGCGCATTCTTCTTTTTTATCCTTCTACTCCGACATGACCGATCATAGCAGAATTGTCCAGAAATCCCCACTCGCAAGCTCTTCGGGGATATTTCGTCCCTGCCCTCACGCCCACTCAGTACACTAAGCCAATTGTCATGCAACGGGGAGCCCCCATGTCCGGTTCACGCGAGCACCTGGTCGAGTCGATCGATGCCACCCGCCAGGTCAAGCCCCACCGCGAGGCCGCCAGGGCCGCCGTGCTGATGGTCAATCTCGGCACACCCGAGGCGCCGACTGCCAAGGCGTTGCGACCCTACCTCAAGCAGTTCCTGTCCGACCGGCGGGTCATCGAGGTGCCGAAATTGTTGTGGTGGTTCATCCTGCACGGCATCATCCTGCCGTTTCGTTCACCGCGTTCGGCCAAGGCTTACGCCCGCGTCTGGACCGAGCATGGCTCGCCACTGCTGGTCACCAGCCGCAATCTGGCCCACAAGCTCGAAGCCGAATTCCGCAAGGATCTGCCCCGGGTCAAGGTCATGCTCGCCATGACCTACGGCCAGCCCGACATCGACTCGGCCATCGACCGGATCCGGCGCGAGAACATTCAGCGGCTGCTGGTTCTGCCGCTGTATCCGCAGTACTCGGCCACCACCACCGCCTCGGTCTTCGACCGGGTAACCGACTCGCTCAAGCGCCTGCGCTGGCTGCCGGAAGTTCGCTTCGTCAACGACTTCCATCACGACCAGAACTGGCAGGCGGCGGTGGCCGGATCGATCCGGCGATTCCGGCAAGCGCGCGGCGCGCCCGACAAGCTGCTGTTTTCGTTCCACGGTATTCCCAAGCGCAACCTGCTCGCCGGCGACCCCTATTACTGCCAGTGCCAGGCCAGCGCGCGGGAGATCGCCGGGCAGCTGGGGCTGGCCGACGAGGCCTGGACGCTGACGTTCCAGTCGCGCCTGGGCCGGGCCGAGTGGCTCAAGCCCTATACCGACCAGACCCTCAAGGCGCTGGCGCGGCAGGGCGTGAAGAAGCTGCAGGTGGTCTGCCCGGGATTCTCGGTCGACTGCCTTGAAACGCTCGACGAGATTGCCGTCGAAGGGCGACAGGAATTCATCCAGGCCGGCGGCGAATCGCTCGAATACATTCCCTGCCTGAACGACTCGCCTGAGCACGTCAAGGTATTGAATGGGCTGTGCCGGCGGCACGGTCAAGGCTGGCCGGAGTTTGCCGGCGGCCGCGACGCCGGTGAATCGACGCTCGAGGCCCGGGTCGAACGCGCTGCGGCCGCCGCCGAGCAGCTTGGCCTCGAGTAGCCGTAACGTTGCGTTGCAGGCGCTGGCCACGCTGGCGCTGGCCGGCGCGCCGCTGTACTGGCTGCAAGGGCGGCATGTACGCCGCAAGACACCGCACCTGGATGAGGCGCCCGGCGAACGATCCGGAAGCGTCGCCGGCCCGGAGGCAGTCATGCGGATCGCCGGCCTGGGTGAATCACCGATGGCTGCCGTGGGCCTGGCCGACCAGGCCGAATCCGTCGTGCCGCGACTGGCGGCCGAAGTGGCCTCCCGCAGGAACCGTGGCGTCGATTGGCAAACCGCCGCCCGCAGTGGCGCCACGATCGATTTCACGCGCACCAGGCTGCTGCCGCTTCTCGATGCCGACCCGACCGATGTCGTGATCGTCGCCCTGGGAGTCAACGACTGCCTTCGGCTGAGCTCCGTGCGCCGCTGGCGTGTCGAACTGGCACGATTGATCGATGCCATCCGGTCCCGGCTCGAACCGGGCCGGATCGTGCTGGCCGGCGTCCCGCCGATGCAACATTTCCCGGCGCTGCCGATTCCGCTCTCGGCCATGCTGGGCTTGCGGGCCACCCTACTCGACGCGGCCACCCGGCAATTCGCCGAATCCGAAGATGATGTTTTGCATGCGCCGATGAATTTCGTCGAACATCCGGACGGGCTGTTCTGCCGCGACGGATTCCATCCCAACGCCCGCGCCCACGCGCTTTGGGCCCGACAGCTGGCGGACCTCCTCAATACGCCATAGCGGTTTTCCCACAGCCGGACGAGTCGAATTACCGACCCCGAGGAGATTGCTTTGTGGCAGTCTGTGACGCGTGATGGTCACTCCCCGCACCCCCAGAAGATGAGCGCCGCAGTCGAGGCCGGAATGCCCGGAAACCCCGAGGACCTGTTGCGCCAGGTCTTCGGCTACAGCGCCTTCCGCGGGCGCCAGCGCGAGATCATCGATCACGTCGGCGACGGCGGCCATGCGCTGGTGCTCATGCCCACGGGTGGCGGCAAGTCACTGTGCTACCAGGTTCCGGCCCTGATGCGACCGGGCACGGCCATCGTCGTCTCGCCGCTGATCGCCCTGATGCGCGACCAGGTCGAAGCGCTCAGGCACAACGGCGTGGCGGCGGCCGTGCTCAACTCCTCGCTCGACGCCGAAACCCGGCGCCGCACCGAACAGGACCTGATCGAGGGACGGCTCGACCTGCTCTACATCGCGCCCGAGCGACTGCTGCGCGAGTCGACCCTGCGCATGTTCGAACGCTGCGAGATCAACCTCCTGGCCATCGACGAGGCGCACTGCGTCTCCCAGTGGGGCCATGATTTCCGCCCCGAATACCTCAAGCTCGACGTGCTCGCCAGGCGTTTTCCGCAGGTACCGCGCATCGCCCTGACGGCCACCGCCGATCATCGCACCCGCGGCGAGATCGTCGAGCGCCTGCTCGGGCGCGAGGCGCGCGTGTTCGTCGACAGCTTTGACCGGCCCAATATTCGCTACACCGTCGGCCTCAAGCGCAACGCGCGACAACAACTGCTGTCGTTCATCCGTCGACGACACCCCGGCCAGTCCGGCATCGTCTACTGTTTCTCGCGGCGCAAGACCGAGGAGACGGCCGGCTTCCTGGTCGAGCAGGGTCTCGACGCACTGTCCTATCACGCCGGCATGGGGTCAGCCGAGCGCCAGGCCGCCCAGGACCGCTTCATCAACGAAGATGGCCTGATCATCTGCGCGACGATCGCCTTCGGCATGGGCATCGACAAGCCCGATGTGCGATTCGTGGCGCATCTCGACCTGCCCAAGAGCATCGAGTCCTACTACCAGGAAACCGGCCGGGCCGGCCGCGACGGCCTGCCGGCGGATGCCTGGATGGTCTACAGCCTGGCCGACGTGGTCCGCATTCGCCAGCTGCTGGAACAGTCAAATGCCGGCGACGAGCAGAAGAAACTCGAACGCGAGCGCCTCGAAGCCCTGCTGGCCTACTGCGAACAAGCCGGCTGTCGCCGTCCCGCCCTGCTCGGTTATTTTGGCGAGAACCATCCCGGCAACTGCGGCCACTGCGACAACTGTCAGGACCCGCCCGAGACCTGGGACGCCACCGAAGCAGCACGCATGGCCTTGTCCTGTGTCTACCGCACCGGCCAGCGCTTCGGCGCCGGTCACGTGATCGATGTGCTCACCGGCAAGTCGACCGAGCGCGCCGAGCAGCTCGGACATGACCGTTTGAGTACCTGGGCAATCGGCCGCGACACCGATCGATCAACCTGGCACTCCGTGCTGCGTCAATTGCTGGCGGCCGGCTACCTGGTGCCCGACCCGGAAGGCCACGGCGGGCTACGTCTGGGCGCCGACTGCCGCGCCCTGCTGCGTGGCGAGACCGACATCGAAATGCGCCGTGACGCCGTTCCTTCCAGCCGCAAGAGTCGTTCGAAGAAAGCCGTCGATATCGATACCGAGTCGCCCCTGTGGCAGGCGCTCCGACAATGGCGGCTGGAGACGGCACGCAGCGAAGAAGTGCCGCCGTACGTGATCTTCCACGACGCCACCCTGGCGGCCATCGTCGAGGCCCGGCCGCAAACGCTCGACGAACTTGCCGATATCAGCGGCGTGGGCGAACACAAGCTGGCGCGCTACGGCGAGGCCGTCATCCGAACACTCGACGGCGCAGATGACTGATCAGCCGGCCAGGCGGAAGAACACGACCAGCGGCGCGAACAGCACCATCAGCACAAAAATGCTGCCGAGAACGATCAGGGTGATTTTCAATGGGTGCCGACGAGCGACCGAAGCCAGCGTTTCTGTCTCTCCCCGATCGCGCGTGGCCTGCCACTCGGCACGTACACGCTCTCTGCGCTCGTCCTGGTAGCTGTCCATGAGTTCGCGGGCGCGCGTGTAATCGTCGGGGTTCTTCAGCCAGATGCCACCGGCCGTAATCCCGAAGGGCCCCGGCGGCGTGTCGTAGCACTCGATGCCGTGCGCGTCCATCAGGGCGCGCACCTCGTCGATCTCGTCGTCGGGAACGTGACGCAGATTGAGCAATAGACGGGGCACAGTTCGGATCTCCGTGTAGGGGTCGAGCGGACCGAAACACCCTGTGCGTATAATTGATCGGGTCGTTTCGCAGGCTTGTAGGTCGTGCGCACGACCACCGCAAGAAGGGAGCCTACCATGTCGGAACTCGGCCAATCACTCAAGCAGTGGGGGATCCCCGACTGGCTGAATTTCAACGGCAGCGTCAAGATTTGCGACTGAACCGCCGCCTTCAAGCCTCGCGACCGGGTGCTCTCCTCGCCCGGCGATTCCTCGCGGGCATTGCACTGGCCCTGGGCGTCCTGGTCAATGCCCAGGCCACAGGCGAGGACTCCCTCGGTCGACAACTCGAGCGGGCTCACGAACTGAGCATCACGGCCCCGTGGAACGAATCGGAAGCCCTGCTCGAAGAAATCCAGACACGCCTGTCGGAAGCGACACCAGAGCAACGCGCCCGTTTCTGGCTGATCCGGGCGCGCAACCAGTCGCTTTCGGGCCGGATGGAAGCGGCCCTGGAGACGCTCGAGTCCCTGTTCAACGAGCCGATGACGCGCAAGCAGGAGGTCCGGGCCTACTCACTGGCGGCCAATGTGGCCATGCTGCTGCGCCGCTGGGAGGAGACCTTCGACTACCTGAACCGGGCCCTTGAACTGAGTGCGGAACTCGATCCCTCGGAGTTTTCTGATCAGCCCTTCAGCCTGGCTGCCTACGTATACGCCAAGATCGGGGAGACGGATCAGGCCATCGACTACGGCAAACGAGCGGTTGCCATCGCCAGGGAGCACGGCACTGCACGCGATCTGTGCGTGAGCCGGGGCCGTCTCGCCTTCGTCTACAAGACGGCCCGGATGTTCGAGCTGGCGCGCACCGTCTACCGTGAAGCCGTCGAGACCTGCCGGGAATCGGACGACGAATTGATCACCGGCATCGTGGAGAGCGGCCTGGCCGACCTGCTGCGCGCCACCGGCGAGTTGGAGCAGGCCGAAGACCTGTTCCGTCAGGCCCTGGCCAGACTGAAGGAAACCGACTACCACTTCGGCCTGGGCGAAGCCCGCTTCTACAAGGCCCGGCTCCACTGGGAGCGGGGCGAACAAGAGATGACCGAGAATCTGCTCGAGCAGGCGCTGCCCCCGCTGGTACAGGATCAGGCCTGGGACTATGTCGCCGAGGCGCACCAGGTGCTGGGCGAGATCGCCATGGCTCGCGGCAATCATGAACGGGCCCTGGAACACATGAGCCAACAACTCGAATCGCGCGAGCGCTACCTCGACCTCGACCGCGCCCGCCAACTCGCTCACCTGCAGGTCGCCTTCGACATGAGTTCGCGCGAGCAGGAACTGGCCCTGCTGCGCGAGCAGCGCAGGGCCGACGAACTCGAGAACGAGTCCAGGCACAACCGTGACCGGTTGCGCTGGCTGGTTTACGCGGTCACCGCCTTCCTGGTCCTGATCCTGGCCCTGCTGCTCGCCCATGTGCTGCGCGAGCGGCGGCATTTCCGGCGTCTGGCCGGACTGGACAGCCTGACCGGACTGAGCAATCACACGCGCCTGTTCGATACGGCACGCATGATGGTCGACAAGGCCCATCAGGATCATCGTCCCATGGTGTTCGCCGTCGGAGACATTGACTACTTCAAGCGGGTCAACGACGAGTTGGGGCATATCGCCGGCGACCGGGCACTGATCGAAGTGGCGCGCGTTCTGGAGGAAGCCTTCCCGGAGCCCGGGCTCATCGGCCGAATCGGCGGCGAGGAGTTCGCCATCTGCCTGCCCGGCAAGACCGCCGGCCAGACGATGCCTAAACTCGACGAAGTCCGTGCGGCGCTGGCGCGAATCGACTACGGTGGAAACCAAAGCCCGCTGTCGATGAGCTTCGGCTTGGCCGAATTGCAGCCGAACGAGCCGCTGGAAAAATTGCGCCAGCGCGCCGACGACGCGCTCTATCGCGCCAAGCACGGCGGCCGCAACGTCGTGGTCGTCGCCGATCCACGTTAGCGGGCGGCTAGAATCGACGCTGCCAGGGAGGGAGACGGCTATGGATGCATTTCAGGACGGGAAGAGATGCGGGGACTGAGTCCACGCGGCAATCGCTTTCTCATGTGCACGATTCCAAGGCTGCTCCCGGCGTGCCTGACACTGACACTGGGACTCCTGACGGCACAGGCCTTCGCCGACAACGATGACGATCTCGAAGCGGCCATCGAGCGGGCCCGCCAGCTGAGCGTCACCGAGGCAGTCAATGCCTCCCAGCCGAAGATCGACGAGCTGATGCGACGGCTGGACGAGGCGACGCCTCGCCAGCGAGTCGAGATTCGCCTGCTCGACATCCGCAACCAGGCGCTGCGAGGCGGCTATTCCCAAGCCATCGATCGGCTTGCAGCGCTGCTTGATTCGAAGCTGGACAAGGACCAGAGGCTGCGCGCCCTTCGCCTGGCCGCCAACCTCGATATCAACATCGGGCGTTATGAGTCGGGCTTCGGCCACCTCAAGGCGGCACTCGGCCTGGTTCCGCAAACGGACGATCCCGTCGAGGCATCCCGGATCTACAGCCTGGCCGGTTTCACGCACAGCCTGGCCGGCGACCATCAAAGAGCCATGCGCTACGCAACCCGGGCCTATCGGATCGCCGTGGATTCCGGGGACATCTCCCAGCGGTGCTCGGCCGGACAGCGGCTTTCGGTCGCCTATCGCTATGCCGAACGGTTCGACCTCGCCGAAGAGGCCGCGAAGAGGGCGCTGGACGATTGCAGGCAGGCCAACGATCAGGTCTACCTGGGCACGGTGGAGCTGGAGCTGGCCTACCTCGCCCTGGAGAACGATGAGCTGGAAGCCGCGGAAGCCCGGATCGACCGCGGAATGCAACGTCTGCGCGATGCAGTCTGGGCAGACGGCATCCTGACGGCCGAACAGCTCCGCACCCGCCTGGCCGCCGCCCGCGGCGAACACCAACGAACGATCGAATTGGCCGAGCGTTTGATCGACCGCGTCGGTGACCGCGAATTATGGGAGCGAAAGGCTTCGCTGCACCGTCTCGCGGCAACAGCCCACGCGGAACTCGGGGAGTACGAAGCCGCATACAACCATCGGATCAAGCAAGTCGAATCACGTCGTCGGTTCCTCGACAAGGACCGCAACCGGCGGATGGCGATGCTGGAGGTTGCATTCAACGTTGACCGCCATGAACAGGAGCTGGCGCTGCTGCGCGAACAGCAGCGAGTGAGCAAACTCGAGGCAGAATCGCGCCGCCAGCAGGCCCGGTTCCGAATGCTGCTCACGGCGCTGGCGATAGGAATGGTCCTGATGCTAGTAGTCATCCTCAGGCGCGTCCTGCGCGACCGGCGGCATTTTCGCCGCCTGTCGCGAATCGACGGATTGACCCGGGTAAGCAACCACACCCGGTTCTTCGACACCGCTCGCACGACGGTGAATGACTCGCATCGAAACGGAAAACCACTGGTGCTCGTGCTGGGCGATATCGATCACTTCAAGCGGGTTAACGACCGGCACGGTCACATCGCGGGCGATCGCGTGTTGCGCGCAGTCGCTCGACTCCTGTGCGACCACTTCCCCGGCGACGGAAAGGTAGGCCGCATCGGTGGCGAGGAGTTTGCCGTTTGCCTGCCCGGCGCAGACCTGAACACGGTGCTGGCCGGACTTGAAGTTTTCCGGAGAGCACTTGCCGCCATCGAGTACGGCGATGACGCCGATCGGCTGACCATGAGTTTCGGCATCGCCCAACTGGCTCCTCACGAGTCACTGGAGCAACTGCGAGAACGCGCCGACGCGGCCCTTTACCGCGCCAAGCGCGGCGGGCGCGACACCGTCGTCGTCGCCGACAGTTTCGGGCGATGATGCGTGTCACCGAAGGCTGGTGTGGCGCGACAATTGATTCGTCATGGCCGGGGCCAGGTGATGATCAGTCGCCGGTAGCGCCTGTCCGCGGACGGCATTAACGACTACAATCGGGACGGTTCGAATCAGAACACTCGTGGACCCGCAGCGGCCGTGATGGGCTTTCATGGGTCATCGCCGTCGGGGGAGCCCCGCGACACGGCACCAACAGAAAGGGAGTTAAGTTATGTCCAAGCTTGCAGATCTGCTCATCGACCTGGGAAAGAACGCCGACCTGAAGGATGCTTACGAAAGCGACCCGAAGGAAGTCATGGCTCGCTACGGGCTCTCTGACGAAGAAATGCAGGCCATGCTCGAAAAGGACCTCGACAAGATCAAGAAACTGAGCGGCCTGGATAACCTCAAGAGCAACGGCAACGTCCACGCCTACGATTCCTGAGCGCGTCGAAACCCGGCAGTCATGAAATCGAATCGCGAAACTGCCGGCAGCCCACGAAACCTCGAAGCGGATGCCGGCTCGCCCGCCGGCTCCGCACACCGGTCGAAACGGTGCCGAGAACGCGGTCTGCGCGCGGCAGTTCTTCTGGCAGCGTGGCTGCTCGCCGCGCTGCCGGGGCTCGCCGTGACGGACCAACTCGATCCCGCTGACTCACGGAGGCTCCTGCAGGAACGGCTCGATCAGGCAGCCAGGCTCAACGTCACGGCACCGTGGCCGGAATCCCAGGCCATCCTCGATGAGATCGAACCGCTGCTCGAATACGCCACACCCGATCAGTACGCCACCTACAAGCATCTCAGGATTCGTAACCTGGCGCTGGACGGGGACTTCCAGAAGGCGCTCGAACTTACAGAAGAATTGCTCGAACAGGACATTCCCGACCACCAACGCCTCAATGCCCTGATGCGCGGCGCCAACCTTGCAATGAACCTCCGCCGCTTCGAGGAAGCCTTCGACTATCTCGATCGCACGCTGAAGCTGGAGCCGCAAATCGACCATCCCGACCTGCCGGCCGACGCCCACAGCTTGGCAGCCGATATATTGCGTTCGATCGGCAAGTTCGATGCCGCCATCGAGCACGGCAACAAAGGGGTCGAAGTCGCGGCGGCACGTGGCAATGTCCGAACTGACTGCGTCGCGCGAATGCGCCTGTCGGCTGCCTACAAGGCCAACAACGATCTCGAGTCCGCCATGCGTGAGTACCGCCGGGCAATGGAACGCTGTCAAGACGCCGGTGACCCGGTCTACATCGGGATTGTCGAATTCGGCCTGGGCGACACGCTCAGAATGACGGGGCGATTGGACGAAGCGCGGGAGCTGCTGGAGTCGGCGCTCGAGCGCCACCGCAAGAACGATTACGCCACGGGCGTGGCGGAAACACGCATGGTGCTCGCCCGCCTGCATCTTGAACGAGGCGACCTCGATCAGGCCGAGGCAATGCTGCCCGAGCTGGTCGAACATTTCACAGAATCCGAACGTTGGGACGATCTGGCGAAAACCCATGAAACACTCGGCACCATCGCGGAAAGGCGTGGCGATCATGAGCAGGCCCTGCGTCACCTGAAGTCACAGAAGGCGGCACGTGAACGTTTTCTCGACATGGACCGGGCTCGACAGCTGGCCTACCTCGAAGTCGAATTTCAAACGCAGATTACCGAGCAGGAACTGGCACTCCTGCGGGAGCAGGCGCGCGTACGCGATTTGCAGGAAGAATCTCAAAAACAGCAACGCCGGCTGATGTACATGGGCTATATCGTCGCCGCCTTCCTGGTCCTGATCCTGATACTGCTGCTGGCCCATACCACGCGCGACCGCCGCCGCTATCGCCGGCTGTCCCACCAGGACGGCCTGACCGGTCTGAACAACCACACGCGGTTTTTCGAGATCGCCGATCCGGCGTTCTCTTCGGCCCGCGCGAACGGTAATCCTTTCACGCTGATCCTCGCTGACATCGACCTGTTCAAGCGCGTCAACGACGAACACGGTCACCTGACCGGCGACGAGGTGCTTCGCCGGGTTGCAGCGCGCTTGCGGGAGGTGTTCGGCGACACGGGCATCGTAGGCCGTATCGGGGGCGAGGAGTTCGCGATCGCGCTCCCCGGCTATGAACTGGCGGATGTTCGCGAACCACTGGATGAGTTGCGTGAAAAATTGCGATCGAGCCGGAGTGAAGATGACCGCATCAGAGTCTCCATGAGCTTCGGGGTGGCACAGTCCAATGATGAGGCGTCGCTGATCGAGTTGCGCCGCCGTGCCGACGAAGCCCTCTATAAGGCCAAGCGGGAAGGGCGCGATCGCGTCGTGTTCGTCGATGCCTCGTCCTGATCGCCGGCACGGGAAGTTGATCGTGGTCGGCTGTGGCCTGCAGCCTTCACGTCATACCGGCGAAAGAACGATCTCCGAGATTCGTCGCGCCGATGTAGTATTCGTGCTCGCCGATCCGTTCGCCATCGACTGGGTTCACTCACTCAACCCCAACACCCGCAACCTGAGCGAGTACTACGACGATCAACGCGACCGGCGCGACAGCTACCGCGACATGGAACAGGCCCTGCTCGACGAGGTCAGGGCCGGCTCGCTGGTATGTGCCGTGTTCTACGGCCATCCCGGGGTGTTCGCCCAGGTTCCGCACACGGCCATGCGCCAGGCTCGGGCCGAAGGATTCGAGACCCGCATGGAACCAGGGATTTCGGCGGAAGCATGTCTGTATGCCGACCTGGGAATGGATCCCGGTCATCGCGGTGTGCAGTCAATCGAGGCGACGCGATTTCTGGTCTTCAAGTACGCGCTCAACCCAAGCTCGCTGCTCCTACTGTGGCAGGTCGCCCTGGCCGGCAGCCTCGACTGCACCGGCTTCACGGCCAGACCCGATCGTTTGCAGGTTCTGGTGGACAAGCTCGGCCGTTTCTACCCGCCCGATTCGGAAGGGATTCTCTACGAAGCCGCCTGGCTGCCGATCGAGGACTTTCGGGCCGAACGCCTGGCTTTGTCCGAGTTGCCGAGCGCCGAACTGCACCCGCATACCACCCTGGTCATCCCGCCGGTACACGAGGCCGAGCGAGACGAACGCTGGATTACTGCCCTCGAGGCGCTCGACTGAGCCAAACGCTCAGTCACCCCCCTCGGCTTCCGCTTCCTCGGCAAGAATGGTCTCGCCCGAACCAAAGGACACTGGCGACTGGGCGCCCAGCCACGCCAGCACCGCATAGGCCGCGGCATTCTGCTTGAGCGCCTCGGGCTCGATCTTGTCGAGGGTGTCGTTGACTGTGTGGTGGTAATCGAAATACTCGGTGCCGTCCTGATGCAGATCCACGGCGGCCACGCCAAGCGGCCGGGCCGGCGAGAAATCCGGTCCGCCGGAAGCCTGGCGCCGTCCCAGTTCGATTCCCAGGGGTTCGAGTTCGGCCTGAATCGCCTCGATCATCGGCCAGGCTTCGTCGCGCACGCGGGCGCTGATGGCGTAGATCTCGCCGGCACCGAAATCCGATTCGGCCACGAGCTGGTAGTCTTCGATGTCTTCGGCGCGCGCCTCGGCCCAGGCGCGACCGCCCCACAGGCCGATCTCCTCGGCGGCAAACAGGATGACGCGAATCGAGCGGTCCGGACGCTGCTCCAGTTCATGGATCAAGCGCGCCGCTTCGGTCACGATGGCCACACCGGCGCCGTCATCAATGGCACCGGTTCCAACATCCCAGGAATCCAGGTGCGCGCCCAGCGCCACGATCTCTTCGGGCTTTTCGGCACCGGTTATCTCGGCAATGACGTTTTGCGAGGTGTAGGACTCGACCGTCTCGGCATCGACCTCCACCTGGATGCGCACCGGCTCGTCACCGCCCATCAGGCGTTCGAGCAGGTCAGCATCGGGGTTGGAAATAGCCACGGCCGGCAGCAACCGTACGTCGGAATCGAAGCGCTGCATGCCGGTGTGGGCGAAGCGGTTGTTGGAAGTGCCGATCGAACGGATGACCAGCGCCAGGGCGCCCTTCTCTTCCGCCACCCGGCTGCCGACCGAGCGCGCGCCCACCGCGCGGCCGTAACCCGCGCCCGTTCGCGTGCGCTCCATGCGGTTGCGGATAAACACGATGCGGTCGGCAACCTCGGACTCGTCGGCCGCCTCGAGCGCGGCCAGGTCGTCGAACATCGCCACTTCGGCCTCGATGCCGCCCTCGGGGGTCGCCGGAGAAAACCCGAGCGCCAGGGTGACCAGTTCGTGATGTGCCGGCGACACGATTTCGGTGCGCTCCAGCCCCCGATGCCAGGTCGGAAAAGTCGCCGGCTCGGTCCAGACGCGGTCGAAGCCCATTTCCTCGAACATCTTTACGGCCCACTCCACCGCCCTTGCGTCGGCCTCGCTGCCGGCCAGACGCGGCCCGATGCGGGTGGTCAGGTCGGCGACGATCTCGTAGCCACCGTCACCGGCCAGTGCCGCCTCGCGCAGCTCCCGCGCGACGACCAGATCATCTTTGGGAAAAGTTTCGGCAGCCAGCGGACCGGCCAATAGCAGGCCGGCGGCCAGCAAAAGCGTGAAATTCATTTCGCTCCTTCTCCTTGGAAATAGACTTTGGACTTCAGGGAACCGCAGATTCGCGCAGATTGAATGAGACTTACCCCAACACGCAGGTGGTTTATCTTCTTCAAGCAGACACCATCGTGAAAATGACCCCGAGTGTTCGCTGATCACACAGTCGCCCTGCACACAGATCAGGTTTTCAACCAGCAGATAATCGCCATTCTCAAAAATCTGCGTCCATCTGCGAAATCTGCGGTTTCACGAACACTCAGCCAAAATTCGACTGCCCCGGAACATCGGGCAACATCGGCTCGAGATGCCGCAATGCCCGGACATAAACACGCCGTTTGAACGGAATGACATGACGCACGGGATACCAGAAGTCGACCCAGCGATAGCGATCGAACTCCGGCCGCTCGCCGGCGCTGAGGTCAAAGGCATCATCGTCGGCCAGAAAGCGCAGCAGGAACCAGACCTGCTTCTGGCCCACGCACATGGGCTTCTGGTGGCGTCGCCGATAGCGCCGCGGCAGGCGGTAGCGCAGCCAGCCGGGCGTCTGTCCGAGCACATCGACGTGGTCCGGGGTCAACCCCGTCTCCTCGCCGAGTTCGCGATACATGGCTTCGATGGGCGTTTCGTCGGTGTTCATGCCGCCCTGGGGAAACTGCCAGCCATCCTTGCCGGCACGGCGCGCCCAGAAGACGCGCCCGTCATCCCTGGCCAGCACGATCCCGACGTTGGGTCTGAATCCGTCCGGATCAATCATGGTGATGGTCAGCGCGGCCAGCTATCATGGCGGACCGCGAAATATTCAACTACCCCGAATGGTAATCAATTCATGCGCCACACACCAGCCAAACGGCGGCTGATTATCTGGCCGGCGCTGCTGGCCCTGCCGCCGCTGGCCCTGCTGCTGGCGGCGAGTTGGGGCAGCGGCGGCTGGGTCTGGCCGTTTGCCGCCGACGGTGCCATGCAGCGCGTGGTGCTCGAACTGCGCCTGCCGCGTGCGATTGCCGCGCTGGTCACCGGCGCAATGCTGGCCCAGGCCGGTTGCCTGATGCAGGTGCTGTTGCGAAACCCGCTGGCCGATCCCTACGTGCTGGGCCTTTCGGGCGGGGCCGCGGCCTTCGCCCTGATCGGTATGAGCCTGGGCCTGAGCTTTCTGCCGGTGCCGCTGTTGGCCTTCGCCGGCGCCATGCTGACGATGATCATCGTCTTCGTCCTGGCGCGCGGCCGCGGGCCGTGGAGTACCACCCGCGTGCTGCTCACCGGCGTGGTGATCGCCGCCGGCTGGGGCGCGCTGATTTCGCTGATCCTTGCCACCGGACCCGATGCCAGCCTGCGCTCGATGCTGTACTGGCTGATGGGCGACCTGAGCCAGGCCGGGTTGTCGGCACTGTGGCTGCTGCCCTTGGCCGCCGGCGTGGGTCTGCTGTGGCTGCGCGCCCGCAGCCTCAACGTGATGAGCGGCGGTGAACTTCAGGCCGCGCTGTTGGGCGAATCGGCCCGGGCGCGCTTCTGGGAAATCTACGTGGTCGCCTCGCTGCTGACCGCCCTGGCCGTGTCGCTGGCCGGAGCAATCGGCTTTGTCGGCCTGATCGTGCCGCATCTGATGCGATTGCTCGTGGGTGCCGATCATCGTGTCCTGCTGCCAGCCTCGGCGCTGTTCGGTGGCGGCTTCCTGGTGCTGGCCGACACCGCCGCGCGCAGCCTGCTGGGACCAAGACAACTTCCCGTGGGCGTACTCACCGCCTTGATCGGTGTCCCCCTTTTCCTGCTATTGCTCTATCGCGCGGCCAGGATTCGCTAGGCATGAACGCCGCAGCCATCAAACCGTTGATCGTCGAGGATCTCGATGTACGCATCGGCTCGGTGCAGGTCGTACGTGATCTCAACCTGGCCGTCGGGCAGAGTGAGTTCTGGGGCCTGCTCGGGCCCAACGGTGTCGGCAAGACCACACTGTTGAAGACCTTCGCCGGCGTGTTCGAGCCCGAACGCGGCGGGATTCGTCTCGACGACCGCCGCCTCGACGAACGCAAGCGCCGCGCCATCGCCCGTCGCCTGGGCATGCTGCCCCAGCACACACACTACGCCTTCGACGCCACCTGCCTGGAGACCGCGCTGGTCGGTCGCCATCCGCATCTCAAGCCCTGGGCACGGGAAACCCGGGCCGACCGTGAGCGGGCCAGCGATGCGCTGGCCGACCTGGACATGCTGGACCTGGCCGGGCGCAGCTGCATGGATCTTTCCGGCGGCGAGTCGCGGCGCCTGGCCCTGGCCACGCTGCTGGTCCAGGACCCGGCCGTGATGCTGCTCGACGAGCCGACCAACCACCTCGACCCTGCCAACCAGGTGACCATCCTCAACGTGCTCCACCGACAGGTGTGCGAACAGCGCAAGTCAGCGGTGATGGCGCTGCACGAAGTCAACCTGGCCACCTGCTACTGCACACACGTGCTGCTGCTCTATGGCAACGGCGAATGGGAAGCGGGCCCGACACCGGAACTGCTGACCGCCGCAAACCTCTCGCGCCTGTACCGCTGTCGGGTCCGATTGGTCGACGACGGCCGACAGCGGGTATTTGCTGTCGCCGGAGGCGCAGGACAGAGCCGCGATTGAGTGGTCGGCCGGGGGCGCGATTAGCCGTTGGCGATTTCCACCGTCTGGCCGTCCCTGAGGCGTTCGTTGCCGCGGATGACGACCCGGTCGCCCGCCTGAACGGGGCCGGCCACTTCGATCCAGTCGCCCTGACCGATGCCGGTCGATACAGTGGCGCGCCGGGCGGTACCGTCATCCTCGATCACGAACACGGCCGTTCCCGACCCCCGCAGTACGAGGGCGTCGCGCGGCACGGCGAGCACTTCGCGCAGCTCGGCGGTGGGAATGGTCACACGCACGGTCTGACCCACCGGGAGCGGCTGCTCGATATCCAGCCTGAGCTCGAACACGTGAAGATCCTCATTGCCCACGCTGACGACGGTCCGAAGCGGCGCTTCGAAGACCTCGTCCTCGGCGTCGATCGCGAGCTCATCGCCCGGCTGGACATAGCGGTAGTAACGAAGGGGGGCACGCGCCACGACCTCCAGACTGTCCGGGTCGACCAGGCGCAGGATGCGCGCGCCGACACCGACCCGCTCGCCGGCCCGGGCGACACGCTCGACCACCACGCCGGAAAACGGCGCGCGGACACGGGAGCGCTCGATCTGATCCTTGAGCTGAGCCAGGCGCGAGCGTGTGACCGCCAGGTCGCTCTGCGCCATGTCGCGCTCCGAGCGGGTCTGATCGATCTGACTTTCTGCGGCCAGATTGGTCTCGGCGAGTCGCTCGACGCGGGCGAGCTCGGCATCGAGAAATTTCAAACGAGCCTCGCCGCGGGAAATTTCGGCCTCGAGCTCCGAAAGGCGCAGGCTGAGCACCGTGTCCTCGATCCGCGCGATCACGTCGCCTTCGGCCGCGCGCGTGCCCACGTCGGCAACTTCGACCAGGCGGCCCTCGACTTCGGCCGACAGGCTGGCATCGGCGCGCGACAGCACCGTGCCCGAGACCTGCATCGTCGGCGCCATTTCGCGTTGTTCGGCCACAGCCACTTCCACCGTCGGCTCGCCACCGAATTGAGCCCATAGCGGCGCAGCCAGCAGCAGACCGGCTGCGGCAACCATCAATCGTTTCATTCGATCATCCCTTGTCATGCCGGCACCACCTCGCCTTCGGCGGCGCCTTGTGTGTCCTCATTGGTTCTCAAAAGCGACGGCAGCAGCACCAGGGTAAACAGGGTGCTGACCGCCATGCCGCCGACGATGACCGCGGCCAGGCCACGATACAGTTCGGTACCCGCGCCCGGCAGCACCAGCAAGGGCATCATGCCGAATACGCTGGTGGTAGTGCTCATCAGGATCGGGCGCAGGCGCAGGCGCACGGCCGTCTCGACCGCCTCACGCCGGCTCAGGCCTTCCTCGCGCTCGCCTTCGCGGGCGCGATAGACCAGCAGGATGGCGTTATTGACCACCAGGCCGAGCAGGATCACGAAGCCGATCATGGTGAGCATGTCCATGGCCTGGCCGGTGATCCAGCCGGTGATGCGCAGCGCGACGATGCCGCCGACGGTCGCCATCGGAATGGTCATCAGGACCAGGATCGAGTCCTTGAACGAGCGGAACAGCGCCGAAATCAGCAGGTACAGGATCACGATTGCCAGCAGGAAGCTGCCGGCCAGGTTCGACAGCGTCTCACCCAGGGCTTCGGCCGTCCCACGGTAGGTGATCACGCCATCGGGCGGCAAAGCACTTCGAATCTGTGGCTCGACCTCTTCCTGCAGGAAGGCGAGCGCGGTCTCCATCGGCATGCCCGACGGCGGCGTGACCTGCAGCGACAGCGTGCGGCGCCGGTCGACGCGGCGGATCTGGTTGGGCCCGGCCGTGCGTTCCAGGTCGGTCAGTTCGCCCAGCGTGGCGATTCGTCCTGACGGCGTGGCCAGCGGCATGCTCATCAGTTCTTCGGGCGTGACCCACTCGGTGCCACGCAAGATCACATCGAGGCGCCGGTCGCCATCGAAATAGTCGCCCAGGTAGGCACCATTGCCGAAAGCGCGCATCAGGGTGGCGACGTCGCCGCGGGTCCAGCCCATCTCGGCGATGCGCCGGTCGTCAGGCTTGAGCCGCAGTTCCGGCTCGGCCAGCTCCAGCCCGGGCTGGGGCCGGATGGTGGCACCGGGCATCTTCTCCTGGATCAGCCCGAAGGCCAATTGCCCGGCGCCGAGCAGCTCCTCGACGTCGGCCGCCTGCAGGTCGATGTCGATCTGCCGGCTGCCGCGGCCGCCGAAAATCGGCGAACGGTTGGCGCGGCCGAAAGTATCGGGAAACCCGGTCAGGATCTCCTCGTTGACCACGTCGATCAGTTCATCGACCTGATCCTCGTCGGCAGCCCGCATACCCAGGAAGGCGCCGCTGCCAAAAAAGCCGAGGAAGGTGTTTTCGATCGCCGGCTCCTTTTCACCATTGATGTACGGAATCAGGCGTTCGTTGATCGGTTTGATCAGCTCTTCCTCGGCGGTATCCGGCCCCATCCCCGAGGGCGTCTGCAGGAATCCGAAGATGAAATTGCGCTTGCCCTCGGGCAGGTAGTCGGCCGGCGGAATCAGCAGCGCCCCAACCAGGATCGGCACGATGGTCAGGCCGGCGATCCAGCCCCAGCGCCGCCGCGGTGTATCGGTCAGCGACATGATGAAGTCCGAGCCGCTCTGCCACCAGGACGCGTGCCGGTCCGCCAGCGAAGCCTTGCCCAGCAGGCGATAGCTGGCTGTAGGGAGAACCACGATAGCCACCAGCAGGGAACAGACGATGGCGGCGGAAATGACCACCGCCAGGTCGGCGAACAACTGGCCGGCCTCGTCCTGCAGGAACATCACCGGCAGGAAGATGGCCACGGTCGTGGCGGTGGAGGCCAGCAAGGCACCCCAGACCTGGCCGGTGCCGCGATCCGCGGCTTCCATCGGCGCGCGGCCCTGTTCGCGCTGGCGCACGATGTTCTCGAGCACGACGATGGCGGCATCGAGCACCATGCCGGTGGCAAACGCCAACCCGGCGAGCGAGATCACGTTGAGCGTGCGCCCGACCCCGCTGAGGACCAGGAACGCGAAGCAAAGACACAGCGGAATGGCCAGCGCGACCATCAGCGTGGCGCGCAGCTTGCGGAAGAACCACCACAGCACGAGGACCGCCAGACTCATGCCCACGATCAGGTTGGTGGCCACCATGCTCACGGACTGACGGATGTAGACCGTGTCGTCACTGACCTGCTCGATCTCCAGCCCGGCCGGGGTGAGATGGCTGCGTCGCAATTCCTCGACGGCCGACTGAATCTCGCCCATGACATCGAGGACGTTCACGCCCGGTTCGGCGGTCACGTTCATGGCGATCGACGGGCCGCCATTCTGGGTCATCACGCCCGAGGAGTCGCGCATGACACGCTCCACGCGGGCGACGTCACGCAGGTAGACCGGCCGTCCCTCGCGCCAATCGAGTACGAGATTCTCGAGATCGGCAATTTCGTACTGCCCGGCAAAGCGCAGGGTGTACTGTCGCCGCCCGACTTCCTGGAAGCCACCGGAAACATCGTTGTTCTGACCCAGGCGCTGGCCGATGCGGGTCAGGTCAACACCAATGGCGGCCGCCTGGTAGGGGTCGAAGGTGATGCGGACTTCGAAGGGCCGGCCGCCACGCGGATTGGCCGAGGACACGCCCGAAATCCGCTCCAGGCGCTCCTTGACGACTTCATCGATAAAGTCCTGGTACTCGATGATCGACCGGTTGTTGTCCGGCATCGGCCGGATGGCGAACCAGGCGACCGTGTCGCCGAACTGATCGGAACCCACCCGCACCGTCGGCTCGGTGACGTCGGCCGGGTAGCGTGGCACCTGGTTGAGCCGGTTGATGACTTCGATCAGGGCGCGATTGAGATCGGCGCCGACGTCGAACTCGAGGTTGATCGAGCCGTTACCCTGTCCGGCCGACGCGGTCATGCGTTGCAGACCCGGGACGTCGCGCAGCTGGTTCTCCTGCGGTTCGATGATCTCCGACTCGACCTCAGACGGCGCGGCCGCCCGCCAGCCGGTGGAAATCGAGATCGTCGGCCGGTCGATATTGGGCGTCATCTGCACCGGCAGGCGCGACAGGCTCAAAAGCCCGAAGATCACCAGCAGGATGCAGCCCACGGCCACGGCTACCGGGTTGCTCAATCCGAGTCGAGTGAGAGGCAAGGCGGGTTCTCCGATGTTGTTCTTGTAACGAGGGCGGGCATCATGCCGCACTCGCGATCAGTAAATTGACAACGAACAGAACAAATGGTGCCGGCGGATTGATGAGATTTTCACGCTCGTGAGAGGGCGGCTATACGCCGAACACGTTCGGTGTGGACCGCCTGCGCGATGGCGGGGCCTTCCAACCCTTGCTCGACGAAGGGCCGGGCCTCGACCGCGGCAGCCTCGGCGTGGGCACGACGCAGGAAATCGGCCTGCGGATAGGCTTCGTCTTCGCGGCCCGTGCGGCCGCGGCGATCGGCCTCGCAGGCCAGCAGGAAGGGTTCGAGGCGTTCGGGACGACGAAAGGCATCGAGGCGCTCGAACAACCGCACCACCGTCTCCGGCCGCAGCTCGGCCGCCCGATGGGCGACGAGATGATGTTCACCGACCTGCAATGCCAGGTCGCGGCACTCGACGCTCACCCGCAAGCGCTCGCACACGGCGCGAATCGGCGCCAATCCGGCCTTTTCGTGGCCGACGTGCCGGGGCAACTGGTCGGCCGGGGTCAGACCCTTGCCGAGATCGTGCACCAGCGCGGCGAACCGGGCCGGCAGGGAACCATTCATCCGCGCAGCCTGATCGACCACCATCAGGGTGTGAATGCCGGTATCGATCTCGGGATGGTGCTCGGCCACCTGCGGCACACCGAAGAGCCGGTCGAGTTCGGGCAGCAGCACGGCCAGGGCGCCGCATTCACGCAGCAGTTCAAAAAAGCGCGACGGCCGTGTGGCCATCAGCGCCCCGGACAGTTCCTGCCAGACACGTTCGGGCACCAGGTGCTCGACTTCGCCATCGGCCACCATGGCCCGGCACAGTTCGCGTGTTTCGTCGGCGATGCGAAAATCCGGCAATCGCGCGTGGAAGCGGCCCAGGCGCAGGATGCGCACGGGATCCTCGCGAAACGCCGGCGAGACATGGCGCAGTACGCGGGCTTCCAGATCACGGCGACCGCCATGCGGATCGATGATCTGCCCGTCTTCGGTCTCGGCCATGGCATTGACGGTGAGATCCCGGCGCGCCAGATCGTCTTCCAGCGAGACGTCGGGACCGGTGTGAAAGACAAATCCGTGGTAGCCGCGCCCGGACTTGCGCTCGGTGCGCGCCAGGGCGTATTCCTCGCCGCTGTCGGGATGCAGGAACACCGGGAAGTCCTTGCCGACCGGCCGAAAGCCGCGCGCGCGCATGTCCTCGGGCGTGGCACCGACGACGACATGGTCGGCATCCTGCGAATCGCGCCCCAGCAGGCGGTCGCGGACGACCCCGCCGACCCGGTAGACGGTCAGGCCGGCAGCCGGATCCTGGTCGCGGTCAGGACCGCTCACGCCGGGCCTGGCGCCGGTAGTGCTGGTAACGGGCCTGCTTGCCACGCCCTTCCAGCCAGCTCGGCGCCCGTTCGGACAGCCCCCACGGTTCGATGCCCAGGGCCGAGAAACCGTTGGATGAACAGACACTGTCGAGCTTGAGCGAGCGGAAATTGTCGCTCGAGAACGGCTTGCCGGGGACGAAATCGAAGGCCAGGCCCTGGGCTCGCCCAAGGATGTCCGGCAGGCCGATCACCGCCCGTCTGAGCGAAAGCTGATCACGCAGCCAGCGCACCAGGTCGACAAGGGCCCAGGTCTCCGAACCGCACAACTCAAGCGTCTTGCCGGCATGGCGACCCTCGAGCACGCGCGCGAAAGCCTCGACCACGTCATCGACATAGACCGGTGCGAACTTCGCCTGCGGCCGCGCCAGCGGCAGTACCGGCGAGAGCTTGAGCAAGGTGGCGAAGCGATTGAGAAAACTGTCGTCGGGCCCGAAGATGGTCGAGGGCCTGAAGATGGTGCCCGTTATCCAACCCTCCTTGGCGGCCGCGCGAACCCGCGCTTCGCCCTCACCCCGAGTTCGCAGGTAATGGCTCTCACCGCGCCCGGCGTTGAGCGAACTCATCTGGACCAGTCGCTCCACGCCGGCCTCGCGACAGGCGCGAAGCAGGCAATCGATGAGCGTGACATGCGCCCGCTCGAAGCCCTTGCCGCCGAATCCGCGCTCGTTGAGGATGCCCACCAGGTTGACGGCGGCATCGTGACCGGCCAATTCCTTGGCCAGGCGACCCTCGTCGTAGGGATCGAACTGGCGGATGGTGGTCTGCGGGACCACGCTCAGATGCTTGCAGCCCGGCGCGTAACGGGTAACCACGGTGACGGCGTGCCCGTCCCGGGAAAGACGGCGCGTCAGATGCGAGCCGACGAAACCCGAGCCACCCAGAATCAATACCTTCATCAGTCAGTCCAGCAGAGACCTGGACTCATTCTACTGGTCCCGGCCTTACGGCGGGCAGGCAAAGCCCGAGGGCGCCGGCTGGCCGGGCAGGACCTGGCCAGGCAGAAGCCCGGGCTGACGCTCGAGCTGCCACTCATAGATGGTGGCGAAGGCCAGTACCCGCGGTACGTAGTCACGTGTCTCGTAGTAAGGCAGGGTCTCGATCCAGACGTCGGGAGCCAGTGCCGGACGCTCATCGAGCCAGCGCCGGACGGCGTTGCGCCCGGCATTGTAGGCGGCGGCCACGCGCACCCAGTCGCCATCGAATTCTTCCTGCAGTTCGGCCAGATGAGCGACCCCGAGGGGCACGTTGGTCTCGGGATCATGCAGGGAACCGGCGCCGCGCCATTGCAGTCCTTGCCGCCGGGCCACAGCCTGTGCCGTGGTCGGCATCAGCTGCAACAAGCCCATCGCCCCCGCCGAGGAGCGGGCATCGGCCTGCATCGCAGACTCGGCCCGCATCAGACCATAGACCAGGGCCGGATCGACGCCATGGCGGCGCGCCTCGGCCAGCACCGTACCCTTGGCCGCCATCGGAAAGCGCCAGGAATAGGCCTGTCGGCGACCGGTCTGGTTGAGCGCGGTGATGGCCAGGTGGTGCCAGCCCTGGCCAGCCGCGATCAGGGCTGCCTGTTCGAACTCGCGCGCGATCAGGCGCTGCGACAGGTGGCGCCAGGTACTGCGCCCATGCCAGGGCAGCCCGACATGGAACAATTCGAGGACCCGCTCGAACTCGGCATCGCGCAACAGGCGACGCTGGATGGCGGCGTCCGGCTGGATGGTTTCGGGACAAATCACCAGCGACTGCCCCATCAGGCTTGCGGCGAGAAAACCGTAATAGTCGGCCTCGGCACTGAGCGAGCTGAAGGCGATCAGGGCATCCGGACGGCCGAGTTCGGCCAGCGCACGACCGCGCCAGTAGCGCCAGCGTGAGCGACCCTGCTCGCGCAGGGGCATGGCTTCGATGCTGGCCAGCACTTCCCGCCACTCGCCCTCGGCCATGGCAGCGCGCGCACGCCAGGCCAGCATCTGCTCGTCGCGGCCGGACTCGGATAGCGCATCGATGGCCGACAGGGCATCCCCATCGAGTGCCACGGCCCGGAACAACGCGATCTCGCGCTCGATCGGAGTCCGTTCGGACTCGCTCCAATCGAAACTTCCTGACAGGGCTTCCCAGTGATCCTGCGCCATGGCCCAATCACGGCGCGCCAGGCGCATCAAGCCCCAGCTCACCAGGTTGCGCGCCTCCTCCAGGTCGCTCCAGCGCCGCGCATCGCGCAATGTTGTCGGTATACCGCTGGCCATCGACAGCCAGCGATCGGCCCAGGGCTGCGCCGACTCGGGCAGATAGCGTTTCAGATAGCGGGCCAGGCGCAGCTCGCCAGCATCGATGGTAAGGCGAAACCGCTGCCAGGCCGCCTCGGCATCCAGGTGCCCCTGGCGACGCCACCAGGCAAAGACCGGATCGCAGGCGTCGGGTTGTGACCTGCCGGCAAGCCAGAGCTCGAGAACGTCCTCGGCCAGACCCTCGGTCTGTCCGCGTTCGATGCGAGCGCGCGCCAGGTGGCAGCGGACTTCAACATCACGACTCTCGCCGCCGTGCTCGATCAGCAAGTCGAAACGATCGTTCTCGCCCAGGCTGCGCAGCCAGGCGCGCTCAAGCGCGGGCGAAAAAGACCAGTCACGATGGCGGGCCAGGAACTGCGTAACAACCGCGGTGGGAACGCGGTCGATCCGTTGCCGGAACAGCTCGAACTGCAGATAGGGCGTGAGCGGGTAATCGGGCAGTTGCGAAATGGCCCGGACGATACCGGCCTGGTCGCCGCGTTCGGCCGCGGCCCAACCCGAACGGAAGGTTTCGCGCTCGCTCGGGCGATCGGCCATGGCTGTCGCGCTCCATGCCAGGACGACCAGGATCGCGGCCAGGGCCTGCTTCACGCTTGCTTTCATCGCGCCGGCCCGCCAACATGCCCAGCACGCGCCCCTGTCACGGCTGGCCTGAATGTGCTGATCTCCATTGCCATCCTCGTTCTGATCGGCCTGGTTGCCGGCACCCTGGCCGGATTATTCGGTATCGGCGGCGGCCTGGTTATCGTACCGGCCCTGACCGCCTTGCTCATCCACCGCGGTTTTGCCGCGGACCTGGCCGTGCCCGTCGCGGTCGCAACCTCACTAGCTACCATGTTGCTGACTGCCGCGAGCGCCGTCTGGTTCCATTATCGGCGCGGTGCGGTCGATATGGCGACACTGCTTCGCCTCGGCCTGGGCGTCGCCGTCGGCGCTGTCGCCGGGGCGGCCCTGGCAACGATCATGTCGGGCCAGGACCTGGCGCGGGTGTTCGCCGTGATCGCGGCGCTGATCGGTCTGCGCATGATGCTCAGCAAGACGCCCCGTCCGCGCCACCAGCAGGCCCGCCCACGGGGCTGGTGGCTGATCGGGCCCGTCATCGGCGCGGCCTCGGCGTTGGTCGGGATCGGCGGCGGTACTTTCAATGTGCCCTACCTGGTCTACAACGGCTACAGCATGGTCCGCGCAGTGGCCAATGCCTCGGCCTGCGGCTGGCCGATCGCGCTGGCCGGAACCGCAACCTTTGCGCTGGTCGCGCCGGCGGGCGCGCCGCCGAGCGCGAGCATGGGGCACGTCTGGTTGACCGGCGCCTTGCTGGTCGGGCTGGGGGGGATGCTGGCGGCGCCGGCCGGCGTAGCCCTGGCTCACAGGCTGCCGGCCGCCGGGCTACGACGTCTGTTCGGCGTCGTGCTGGTACTCGTTGCGCTGCGCATGGCCTGGTAGTTCGACCTCATCACCCAGGTCTACAATCATGGACAGGGGCTGGTGATCGGAGTAGGTCACCGGCAGAGCACGCAGTTCACTGACATGCATGTTCGGCGAGACCAGAATGTGGTCGATGGCGCGCTGCGGCTGCCAGGAGGGAAACGTCAGAACCGGTTCACCCGGCAGGACCAGTCCGGCGCGATCGCAGAAGGCGCGCACCTCACGCGAGCCGGGCCCGCTGTTGAAGTCGCCCATGACGACCACGTGCGGATAGGTCCGGACCAGCGAGGCCACGTAGTCGAGCTGTTGCCAGCGCGCCCGGCGTCCCAGCGCCAGGTGCAGCACCACCAGCCATAACGCACGATCGCCTTCACCGAAACGCACCACCATGGCGCCTCTGCCCGGAATGGCTCCGGGCAGGCGGTGCTCGTCGATCCAGCTCGGCTCGATCCGACTGAGCAGGCCGTTGCCGGCATGGGCAACGATGCCGACCTTGCGGTTGCCCTGGTGATTCCAGTGGGGAAAGCGGGCGTGGGTGGCCAGGTACTTCGCCTGGTTCAGGAACCCCGAACGCAGGCTGCCACAATCGACTTCCTGCAGCGCGACGATGTCGTAGTCCTCGACCAGGTCGGCAATGGCGTCGAGATTGACGACACGCTGGTTGTTGGGCAGGACCTGGCGCCAGCTACGCGTTACGTACTCGCGATAACGTCCGGTGGAAGTCCCGGCCTGGATGTTGTAGCTCAGCAGCTTCAGCTGCCGGCGCGGCCCGCCCACGAGCTTCAGGCGTTGTCGTCAGCCTGTTCCGGCTCGACGACCTCCTTGTGCGCGTCGGCAGTCTCATTACCGGCATCGGTGAGCCCGAGCGCCTCGGCTTCACGCTCGACCAGGAATTCAATGACTTCGAGCATTTCCTCGTAGCTGCCGAAGCCGTTGGGGCTGACACGCCACTTGCCCTGCACGATCACCGTGGGTGTACTGCGAATACCGTAGGTGCGCACGTCGTTGCGGTTCTGTCGCAGCTTGGCGTCGACCGCAAACGACTCGGAGGTGTTGCGGAAGCTCGAGGCTTCGACCCCGTAATCGGCATAGAAACCGGAAATATCTTCGAAGCTCCGGAACTGGCGGCGTTCGTCGTGCAGCGCCTTGAACATCGCTTCATGCGTCTCGTCGGCAATGCCCATGACTTCGGCGGTGTAATAGGCCCGCGCGAACAGGTCCCATCCCGGCTGCAGTGCGATCGGCAGATGCTCCACCTCGACATAGTCGGGCTGGCCTTCCTTCCAGGAATCCATGAAGGGCAGGAAGCGCCGGCAGGCCGGGCAGGGATAACCGAAGCCGTCGGTGACGACGACCCGGTCCTCGGGCATGGAAACCGGGCTGCCGATCTTCTCGTAATGCTGCCCCTCCTCGAAAGGCTGGGCGAGTACCGAGCCGCTGGCCAGCAGGGCCAGGCCCGAGACGATGTTCACCAGGTTGCGCATAGTGATCTCCGAGATAATGTCATTAGTCGAGCCTGTCAGACCCACAGGATTCGTGCGAGTTCCAGCACGGCACCCTGACTGAAACGGTTTCCTACCTTACCACCGAGCCTGGTGGAGCCCCTCGATATAGGAGCTGACGGCTTCGATTTCCTCGTCGCTGAGGTTCTTGGCCACCGCCACCATGATGTTGCTGTAGGCATCGTCGTCGCCGCTGTTGACACCGTCGCGGTATTGGTTCAGACGCTTGGCCGTGTAGTCGGCATGCTGACCGGCCACGCGCGGATAGTACGCGCCGGGAATCCCCATCCCCGCCGGTCCGTGACAGGCCGTACAGGCCGGTACGCCGGTCTCGTCATTGCCGGCGTTGTAAACGGCTTCGCCGGCATCGACCAGGGCCTCGTCGGCGACACCCGGTTTCAGGGACTGTTGCTCGTAGTAGGCGGCGATGTCGGCCAGTTCCTGATCGCTCATATCGGCCACGATCGGATACATTTCCGGCACCTCCCGTTGCTGCTCGCGGATCAGAATCGACTGGCGCGTGGCATAGTCCTCGTGCTGCCCCGCCAGCTTCGGCCAGATCGGAACCTGGGAATTGCCGTCCATGCCGTGGCAGGACGCACACACGGCGGCGTTCTCCTCACCGGCCTCCGGATCGCCGACCAGCTGCGCCTGGGCCAGAAGCGGCACCGATGCCAATAGCATCACCAAGAATCGAGCCATTTCACTACTACTCCTGAGTCAAAGTCTGAACCTGATATTATCGCCTCTACGCTTCTGCCGTGCCAGCCTGAATCCCGATGCAAGCCATCCAGACGCTGCTCCAGCGTGCCGAATACCTGATCAGCGTCCACAACCCGTCGCAATTGCCGGCCGATCGCGGCGTGGAAGTGGCGATCGCCGGGCGATCCAATGCGGGCAAGTCGAGCCTGATCAACCGCCTGTGTCGGCAGAAATCGCTGGCGCGCACCAGCCGTACGCCGGGTCGCACCCGCCAGTTGGTGTTCTTCCAGCTCGACGAGGACCACCACCTGGTCGACCTGCCCGGCTACGGCTTCGCCCGCGTCGGCGGCGAGCTCAAGCGTCACTGGAAGGGATTGATCCAGGGCTATCTCGAAAAGCGCCAGGCGCTGGCCGGCCTGGTGATCGTCATGGATGTGCGCCACCCGTTGAAGCCCGGCGATGTCGACCTGGCCAACTGGGCAGGCGCCCAGGGTCTGCCGCTGCACCTGGTGCTGACCAAGGCCGACAAGCTCGGCCACGGCAAGCAGAAGGAAGCCTTGATGACGGTGCGCCGTTCAGTCGACGCTTCGGTGGGCGTTCAGCTGTTTTCGGCCACCACCGGCCAGGGACTGGAAGAACTCGAGGCTGTGATGAGCAACTGGCTGGCGTGGGTCGACCATCACGGCGAGTCGTCGTCGGGAGAGACCAGCGGCCAGTAGTCGAGCTGGGTCAACTCCCGGTCGAGCAGCGAGATGTCGCCGAGGTTGTCGGCCACCAGGGTTTTGAGATGGTCGAAACTGTCGGCATCCATTCCCGAGAACCGGCAGGCAATACGATCGCCCTGCACGCGCACGGCGCGGACCAGGGAAGATATGTCGACCCGGTCTCCGCGCACCAACCCGGTCAGGTGCAGTTGCAGATCGCTTTCGCGGGCTTCGTCGAAGAGCTCGGGGTGTTGCAGGGACACCAGCGCGCCGTTGATCGACAGGTCCAGCAACTCGCAGTCATGCCGGCTATTGTCTGGCAGAACAAGTTCGCATTCGGCTTCGAAGGGAAACCGGTGGAAGCGGCGACGTTCGGATTCGTTGTTCATGATGGCGACTTGCTCCCTTCACTTGGCGCCCGCGTGGAGTCTCCCTGACGCTCATCGTACAATGAAATGCTCGGGACTTCGCGGGCACTTGAATGACTCTTGATTTTCAAATCGGCCGCCACCGGATCGCGCCAGGACTTGGCCTGGCGCCGATGGCCGGCGTGACCGACAAGCCATTCCGCCTGCTGTGTCGCCGGCTCGGGGCCGGCATGGCAACCTCGGAGATGACCAGCTCCGATCCTTCGCTGTGGCACACCCGCAAGTCACGCGAGCGCATGGATCACGCCGGCGAGCCGGGCCCGGTCAGCGTGCAGATCGCCGGTACAGTGCCCGCGCGCATGGCCGAGGCGGCCCGCTTCAATGTCGACCACGGCGCCGAGATCATCGACATCAACATGGGTTGCCCGGCCAAGAAGGTCTGCAAGGCCTGGGCCGGCTCGGCCCTGATGCGCGACGAGCCGCTGGTCGCTCAAATCCTCGAAGCGGTGGTCGCCGCCGTCGAAGTGCCGGTCACGCTCAAGATCCGCACCGGCTGGGATGGCGCGCATCGCAACGGACCGGCCATCGCCCGCATCGCCGAGGAATGCGGCATCGCCGCCCTGGCCGTCCATGGCCGCACGCGCGACCAGAAATACCAGGGCCAGGCCGAGTACGACACCATCGCGCGCATCGTTGCCGAACGGCGCATCCCGGTCTGGGCCAACGGCGACATCGATTCGCCGGAACAAGCGCGGAAGGTACTCGCCTACACGGACGCCGCCGGGCTGCTGGTCGGTCGCGCTGCCCAAGGGCGCCCCTGGATCTTTGCTGAAATCGCGCACCATCTCGCGACTGGCGAAACCCTGCCGGAACCGGACCCGGCGGCCGTCCGCGACATTTTGCTGGGACATCTGGAAGCGCTTTACGCATTTTACGGCGAGCCTCGGGGCGTAAGGATCGCACGCAAGCATCTGGGCTGGTACGCCAAGGACCGGCCCGAGAATGCCGGATTCCGACAGATCGTCAATCGCGCCGAGTCGACCCGCGAGCAACTGGCGCTGACCCGCGACTACTTCGACGCGCTGGCCGCCGGCATCAATCCGACACTGTCGGCCGCCGCCTGAGCAAGCCTTCAGCCTGACAGGGCCCGAACCGCTTCGGACAGCGCGCGCTCGCACCCGGTATCCACCTTGAAGCTCAGCAAGGCATCAGCTCGCGTACGCCCCTGGTTGACCGCCGCCACCGGCAGGCCGCGACGGGCAGCATCGCGCACCAGGCGGTACGCCGATCCCACCACCAGCGAGCTCCCCACCACCAGCAAGGCGGAGGCTGACTCGAGTGCTTCAGCCACGGCCTGACGGGTGGCCGCCGGCACCGACTCGCCAAAAAACACGACCTGTGGCTTGAGCGTACCGCCGCAGGACAGGCAGTCGGCCACCCGAAACCCCGGCCAGTGCTGATCATCGAGCCGCGCATCGCCGTCGGCGTTGATGCCGCGCACCTGGGCCGTCCAGCCACGATTGAATTCCAAGAGGCGGTCCTGAAGCTCGGCGCGGCAACCGCGGGTCCCGCAATCGAGACAGCCGACACGATCGAGCCGGCCATGCAGCTCGATCAAGTGCTGCTGACCAGCGCGCCGGTGAAGGCCGTCCACGTTCTGCGTGATCAGGCCGGCAAGCCGGCCCGACCGCTCGAGGGCGGCCAGCGCCTGGTGCGCAGCATTGACCGAGGCCTGCGCCATGACCGGCCAGCCAAAATAGCTGCGCGCCCAGTAGCGCCGGCGCGTGTCCCGGCAGCGGACAAAATCCTGGTAGAGGATGGGACGCCGTTGCAGCCAGCGCCCGCTCCCATCGCGGTAAGCCGGAATACCCGACTGCGTCGAAACGCCCGCCCCGGTCAGAACGAGCAGACGCTCGTGCCCGGCAATGAACTTGACCAGGCGTCCGACATCCCCGATCGGTACGTCGACGGCATCGTCGAGGCGCATTTCAGGAATGCGGATGGTGGTGACCATGCCGGGGAGATTAGCATCTCCCCGATGATGCTTTCATCGGTGGTGGGGATGGCCTGCTTCGCAGGCGCTAGATTGGCTGTTGCCACGGGTCGCCGTGGTGGCCTCGACAAGTCAAAGGCGGTTTCGCCCGGCGCGCTTCGCGCGCTCTTTCGGCGAGGTACTTTTTTGTCGCGCCAAAAAAGTACCCAAAAAATGCGCTTAAAAGATGACGGTTGCGTCTCAGGAACCCCCGAGCAAAGTGGCTTCACGGACTGCGACTGGGGCTTTGCTTGCGCCCGGCTGCCGAACATGCTGGCTTGCGATAACGCCTGCAGTGGCCCGCGTCTGGCACTGCGACTTCGAGTGGCGTTCCACCCCGACCGCTGTCCCACCCTCAATCGAAGCCGACCCCGATCGAGGCCGTGCTGTCTGGGTGCGGGCTACGCCAGGCCTTTATCGAAAACGCCATGTTTGACGACCGAGCCATCGCGAAGGCAGATGCGGTATCTCCGTTAAGCCCAGGAGACATCTGGTCCTGCGGACCAACCGCGTCCTTTTAGCGCACTTTTGGGTACTTTTGTTGCAACCGACAAAAGTACCTCGCCCAAAGAGCCTGCGAAGCAGGCCGGGCGAAACGCCTTTGAAGTGTCGAGGCCCGCCACACGGCCGGCGATCGCATGCCAACTAGAGCCGCCTTTATAATGACCTCACTGCAAACACCGGCCAAAACGATGAGTTTTCCTGCAACCCGCATGCGCCGCACTCGCGCGAGCCACTTCGCCCGCGAACTGGCGCGCGAGACGCGCCTGAGTCCCGCCAACCTGATTCAGCCGGTGTTCGTGCTCGAGGACGACAAGGGACGTGAGCCGGTGGCATCCATGCCGGGGGTGGAGCGGCTCGGTGCCGAGGGCTTGTTCGAGCTGGCCGGGCGCTGCCTGGAACTCGGGATTCCGGCACTGGCGCTGTTTCCGGTCGTACCGACCGAACGCAAGGACGCCGAGGCGGCCGAGGCCTGGAATCCGGAAGGCCTGGTGCCGCGTACCGTGGCGGCGCTCAAGAAACGTTTCCCCGAGCTGGGCGTGATCACCGACGTCGCGCTTGACCCCTACACCAGCCACGGCCTGGACGGCATCGTCGACGAGGACGGCTATGTGCTCAACGACCGCACGGTTGATGCACTGGTCCGACAGGCATCATGTCATGCCGCCGCCGGTGCAGACGTGGTCGCCCCCTCGGACATGATGGACGGTCGCATCGGGGCGATTCGCGAGGCGCTCGAAGCCGACGGCCACGTCAATACCCTGATTCTCAGTTACGCGGCCAAGTACGCCTCGAGCTACTACGGCCCCTTCCGCGACGCCGTCGGGTCGGCCGCCAACCTGGGCAAGGCCGGCAAGGAAGGTTTCCAGATGGATCCGGCCAACAGCGACGAGGCGCTCAGGGAAGTCGAACTCGATCTCGACGAAGGCGCCGACTGGGTGATGATCAAGCCCGCCCTGCCCTACCTCGACATCATCCGCCGCGTGCACGAAACCTTCGGCGTGCCGACCTTCGCCTATCACGTCTCGGGCGAGTACGCCATGCTCAAGGCGGCCGCGGCCAACGGCTGGCTCGACAACGACAAGGTGTTGCTCGAAACCCTGCTGTCGATCCGCCGCGCCGGCGCCTGCGGCATCCTCACCTACGCCGCGCTAGAAGCTGCGGAGCTGCTTCGGGCGTGAAAGCAAAAAACAAGAAATACGGTCCACAGATGAACACAGATAAACACAGATTTTGAAAACAACAAGTCCGGCAATCGAGATGCAGGATCTCACTCAAAGAATTGAGTTGTCATTTCTTGCTTTTCCTTCTTTCATCTGTGTTCATCTGTGTTCATCTGTGGACAATTTTTTCTTTTCTTTTCACAAAGCTCGATGAGCACTCCAAGATTCAAGCTGGCGGTATTCGGACAGCCGGTGGCACACAGTCTGTCGCCGCGGATTCATCGGCTCTTTGGCGAGCAGCTTGGTATCGACGTCGACTTCAGCGCGATCGAGGCCGGCGTCGACGAACTGCCCGATCGGCTCGAGGCGTTTCGCACCGGCGGCGGCACCGGCGCCAATCTGACCGTGCCCCTGAAGTCGGCCGGGCTCAAGCTCTGCACGCGCGTCGATCGCGCCGCCCGACGGGCGCACGCTGTCAACACGCTCAAGCGCGAGACCGACGGCTGGCACGGCTTCAATACCGACGGCGCAGGGCTGATACGCGACTTCGACCGCCTCGGCATCGACCCGGCCGGCCGTCGGGTGCTGATCGTCGGCGCTGGCGGCGCGGTCGCCGGCATACTCGGGCCACTGCTGGAACGCCGGCCCGAACGGGTTCACCTGATCAACCGTACGGCCGAACGGGCCCATCGCCTGGCCGACAAGTTCGCGCATCTCGGCTGTATTCACGGCGACGGGTTCGAATCCGACCCGGGGAGCCAATTTGATCTCCTGATCCAGTCCACCAGCGCCGGCCATGCCGGCATGTTGCCGGCCATCCGGCGCGACTGGCTCGACAATGACGTTGACGCCTACGACCTCAACTATGGCGCCGCCCACCAGGACTTCGCCCGCTGGTGCCGCGAACACCGACTGACCTGTCACGACGGCCTGGGCATGCTGGTCGGCCAGGCGGCCCTGGCCTTCGAGATCTGGACCGGGCAGACACCCGCGACCGATGCAGTGGTCGAACAGCTTCGATCAGGCTAAGGAAGCTCTGAACAGTCGACGACTTCGAATCGTCGCTCGCCATTTTCGAACACCAGTGCCGTCAGCTTCCCGCCCCACACGCAGCCGCTGTCCAGACAGGTCACCCGCTCGTTGTCGAACAGGCCCAATTGCGACCAGTGACCGAACACCAAGTGCCAGCCTTTCCAGTCGGGATGCAAATGATCGTACCAGGGTGCAAAGCCAAACGGCGCATTGTCAGGTCCTCCCTTGGTGGCCAGGTCCAGTGCGCCGTCGGCCCGGCAAAAACGCATCCGGGTGAACACGTTGGTAATTGTGCGTAAACGCTCCCGACGCGGCAGGTCGGGTTGCCAGCGATCGGGCTCATCGCCGTACATGTGCTCGAAGAACTCGTGCGGTTCGCGCTGCAGAGCCTGCTCGATTTCCCCGGCCACGGCGCGCGCACGGTCGGGGGCCCAGCGCGGATCAACCCCGGCATGTACCAGCCCGAGTCGGCGCGATTCATCAAGCCACAGCAGCGGGCAGGCGCGCAGCCAGTCAAGCATCACCTGGGCGTCTTCGGCCGCCAGAATGGCTTCGAACTCGGCGTTGGCCTTGCGTCGATTCCCGAAAGCGTAGGCCAGCAGGTGAAGATCGTGGTTGCCGAGTACGCAGGTCACCGCTTCGCGCAGGGAATACACCAGGCGGAGCGCGGCCAGGGACTGACCGCCACGATTGACCAGGTCGCCGGCCAGGCGCAGGCGATCGCGGCTGGAATCGAAATTCAGGTTCTCCAGCAGCCGCGCGAGTGGCTCGCAGCAACCCTGCAGATCGCCGATAAAGATATCGCGACTCATGACCGAGCGCTCGTACCCGAGTCACAGTGCGGGGCAATACTGACGACCACGTCGGTCACCTCGGTGGATTCGTCGAGCAAGCGACGGCGTACGCTGGCAGCAACACGGTCGGCTTCGGCCAGCGGTATCTGCGGATCGAGCAGCACGCACACGTCCATGACGATGCGGCCGGCCATGCGGCGGGTGCGCAGGTTGCGGTAGCTGCGGACACCGTCGACCGACTGGATGATGCCGCCGAGTTCCTTCTGTTCGCGCACCGGCACTCCGGTATCGACCAGTTCGGCCATCGCCTGCAGCACGAACTGGCCACCCATCCAGCCGACCATTCCGGCAACCACGATGGCGGCCAGAGCGTCGAACCAGGCCAGGCCCGAGATCACGCCGACAATGCCGACGATCACGACCAGCGATGAGAACGCATCTGAACGATGGTGCCAGGCGTTGGCAGCAATCAGTCTGGAATTGGTCCTGAGCGCGACCGCGCGGGTGTAGTGGTACAACCCTTCCTTGATGACCACCGAGGCCACTGCCGCTGCGAGCGCCAGCCAGCCCGGCCGCAGCAGCCGTTCGGGGTTGAGCAGGCGCGTGATCGCGTCCCAGACGAAGGCCAGCGCCACCCCCACCAGCAACAGGCCGACCACAGCCGTGGCCAGTGTCTCTATGCGGCCGTGACCGTAAGGATGATTATGGTCGGGGTCGATCGAACTCCAGCGCGCGGCGATCAGCACCACGGCATCGCTGATCAGGTCCGAGAAAGAATGCACGCCGTCGACGACCAGGGCCTGCGACTGGCCGACGATTCCCGCAGCAATCTTGCCCACGGACAGCAGCAAATTCCACAACGCACCGACCACGGTAACCCGCCGCTTGGCCGGCCAGTGGTTGTTGTCATTGTCTGTGGAAGCAGGCTTCGTGTTCATGGCGCGGGATTCACATCCTCCGCGTACATTTTCGCACGCCAGACTGTGCGGGCGTGGCTCAGTTCCGTCGCTCGAAACTGCAGAACACCAGGCCGTGGGTATTGCGTTCGTCGGGCGGACGCGACGTCATGGCGGTCAGTCGCCATTCGGCCGAGCGCCACTCGGGGAAACGCGTATCACCGCTGATGACCGCATCAATCAAGGTCAACTCGAGGCAATCAGCATGCGGCAGCGCCTGCTGGTAAATCTCGCCGCCGCCGATGACCATGGCGGTCTCGCTCGCGACCTGTTGCAGCGCCTCCTCGAAACTGCCCGCCAATGCCACGCCTTCAGGCAAATCCGGATGACCGCGGCTGATGACGATGTTGCTGCGCTCCGGCAATGGCCTGCCGATCGACTCGAAGGTTCGCCGGCCCATGATCACCGGGTGACCCAGCGTCAGCGCCTTGAAGTGCTTAAGGTCGGCCGGCAGATGCCAGGGCATGCCGCCTTCATGACCGATGACACGATTGCGCGCCATCGCGGCCACAAGCACGACCCGGGTCATCTCGAGCCCTTCCGATGGCTGCTCTTGAGTCTCATCTCAAGCGGCGCGCGCCAATCAAACCGCGATCGGCGCCCGGATACCCGGGTGCGACCGATAACCCCTGAGCTCGAAATCTTCATAGCCGAAGTCTTCGAGGCTGCGGCGGGCCGGGTTGAGTTGCATTTGTGGCGGCTCCAGCGGCTTGCGCGAGAGTTGCTCGTCGACCTGCTCGAGATGATTGAGATAGATGTGCGCATCGCCGAAAGTGTGGATGAACTCGCCCGGCTGCAGGTCGGTCACCTGGGCGACCATCAGCGTCAACAGGGCGTAACTGGCGATGTTGAAGGGCACCCCCAGAAAGCAGTCGGCCGAGCGCTGGTAGAGCTGGCAACTGAGTCGGCCGTCGGCAACGTAAAACTGGAACAGGCAGTGGCACGGCGCCAGCGCCATGCGGCCGGCGCGAGCATTGTCCTGTGGCGACATCGACTCGTCGGGCAGGTCGACCGGATTCCAGGCCGACACGACATGCCGGCGCGAATCCGGGCGGCGCCGGATCTGATCGATGACCTCAGTCAGCTGGTCTATCTGGCGACCGTCCGGCGTCGGCCAGGCGCGCCACTGAACGCCGTAGACGGGGCCGAGGCTGCCCCGCTCGTCGGCCCACTCGTTCCAGATGCTCACGCCGTGCTCATTGAGGTAGCCGATGTTGGTATCGCCGCGCAAAAACCACAGCAGTTCGTGGATGATCGACTTCAGGTGCAGCTTCTTGGTGGTCACCAATGGAAAGGATTCGGACAGATCGAATCGAAGCTGGTGGCCGAACACGCTGAGTGTGCCGGTGCCGGTGCGATCATCCTTGCGGGTGCCGTTTTCGCGAACGTGGCGCAGAAAATCGAGATAATTCTTCATGTCCGGCTCCGGTAGGCCCAGGTCATGAGGACGATACCGATGATGAACATCGGCAGCGAGAGAATCTGTCCCATGGTCATCCAGTCGAGCGCCACGAAACCGAGATGCGCGTCGGGCTCGCGGAAAAACTCGGCGATGAAACGAAACAGGCCATAACCGACCAGGAAGGCCCCGCCCACCGCACCGGTCGGACGCGGCCGGGCCGAATACAGCCACAGCACGATAAACAGGGCCAGGCCTTCGAGTGCGGCCTGGTAGAACTGCGAGGGATGCCGCGCGAATTCGTCCAGCGCACCCGTCAGATACTGCTGGTAAAGCGCCTCGGATGTGCGCTCACCGCCCGGGATGGAATCAGGAAAGATCATCGCCCACGGCACATCGGTCTTGCGGCCCCACAGCTCACCGCCGATGAAATTGCCCACCCGACCGGCTGCCAGGCCCAACGGCACCAGCGGCGCGCCAAAATCGCACAGCCTGAGAAAACCGCAGCCGAGATGACGGCCGTATGCCCAGAGGGCGACCAACACACCGATCAGACCGCCATGGAAGCTCATGCCGCCGTCGCGGATCCGGAACAGGAACAGCGGATCGCCCATCAGCTGATCGAAGCCGTAGAACAGGACGTACCCGAGCCGCCCCCCGACGATCACCCCGATCACGCCCCAGAACAGCAAGTCGCCAACCTGGGGCGGCTCGAGCGGAGTATCCTCGCGCTGGGCGCGAATTCGGCCCAGCAACCAGAAGGCGCCAAAGGCCACCAGGTACATGACGCTGTACCAGTAAATGGCGAAGCCGCCGATATCGATCGCCACCGGATCGATGCGGTGAAAGTAGAAATCCGACTGGTTCATGGTCACCGATTATCGCAGATCAACCCCGCCGGGCGTCCGCGTCTTCACACTGCACGCTGAACACTTCACACTTGACCCTCGTTCCCATCCCTTACCATGAAGCCATGACCGACACCCCGACCGAAAACCGCCTGGGCGACGCCCTCAGCCCCTATCTGCTCCAGCACGCGGACAATCCGGTGGCCTGGCAGCCGTGGGATCGCGAGGCCCTGGCGATGGCGCGCACGCTGGATCGTCCGATTCTGCTGTCGATCGGCTACAGCGCCTGCCACTGGTGTCACGTGATGGCGCACGAAAGCTTCGAGAACGATGCGATCGCCGAGCGCATGAACGCGTACTTCGTCAATATCAAGGTTGATCGCGAGGAGCGCCCGGACCTGGATCGCATCTACCAGCTCGCCCACCAACTCCTGACCGGGCGCGGCGGCGGCTGGCCGCTGACCGTCTTTCTCGACCCGGCCAGTCAGGCGCCGTTCTTTGCCGGTACCTATTTTCCACCCGAGCCGCGTCACGGCATGATTGCATTCGGCGACCTGCTCGAGCGCATTCACCAGGTCTGGACCACGCGTCGCGAAGAACTGCGTGCCCAGCACTTGCAGGTACAGGAAGCCCTGCAGGCCATCTCGTCACCCCAGGGGAGTGATGGACCCGGCTCCTTCGAGGCGGCAACCGAGGCACTGACGGCCGAGGCAGCCGCCCGCTTCGACGCGGACAACGGCGGCTTTGGCAGCGGCCCGAAGTTTCCCCAGGCGCCTCTGCTGGCTGCCCTGATGGACGCCGAAGACGACGAGCAGGCGGGCCAGATGGTGGGCGATTCGCTCACGGTCATGGCCCGCCATGGCCTGCACGACCACCTGGCCGGAGGTTTCTTCCGCTACTGCGTCGATGCCGCCTGGGAAGTCCCCCACTTCGAGAAGATGCTCTCCGACAACGCCCTGCTGCTCGGGCTGTATGCGCGGGCGGCCGAGCGCTGGGACCGCAGCGATTTCCGAATCGTCTGCGAGCGCCTGGTCGACTGGCTTGATGCCGAAATGACACTCGACGGCGGCGGCTTCGCCGCCAGTCTCGACGCCGACAATGAAGACGGCGAAGGCGCTTATTACGTCTGGCAGCGCAGGCAGGTCGAGGCGGTCCTGGCGCCGGACGAGCGCGAGCTGTTCGCCGAGCGCTTCGGGCTCGATGGCCCGCCCAATTTCGAGCGCCGCCACTGGCACCTGGTAGTGGCGCGCTCGATGGGAGAACTGGTCCGGCCAGAGCGCCCGGCCGATCAGGTCGACCGACTGCTGGAATCGGCCCGGCAAAAGCTGCTGGACGAGCGCCGGCAACGATCCGCACCGGGCCGCGACGACAAACTGCTCGGCGCCTGGAACGGAATGCTGGCCGAGAACCTGGCCCGCGCGGGACGGTTACTGGAGCGCGAGGACTGGCTCGAACGCGCCGGCGAGACCCTGGATGCCCTGGCCGTGCGCCTGTTCGGGCAGGATCCGCCGCGCGCGGTCTGGCGCGAGGGCCGGAGCACTGCCAACGCTCTGCTCGACGATCATGCCGCGGTACTGTCAGCCTGCCTGCAACTGCTGCAGTGGCGCTTTGAACCGCGCTGGTTCAACCTGGCCCGCCGCGTCGGGCGGCGGATCGTCGAACAGTTCGCCGACCCGGTCGGCGGCGGCCTGTATCTCACCCCGAGCGAGCACGAACCGCTGCTCACCCGCCCGCTGGCGCATGCCGACGATGCCACGCCGGGCGGTGCCGGCCACGCGGCGCTGGGACTCATCGCCCTGGGACACCTGACCGGGGACGCCAAGCTGCTCGATGCCGCTTTCAATGCCGTGAGCGCCGCCGGGGGCGAAATCCGCCGCTCGGCCAGCGCCCACGCCACCCTGGTTCGTGCCTGGCGGCAACTGGAAGTTCCGGTGCCGCAGGTCCTGCTGGCCGGGCCGGAAGACCCGGTCGGCGGCTGGCACGCCCGCCTGCTGAACCGGCCCGAACTGAACGTGTTTCGCATTCCCGAGGCATCGCCCGTCGAAGAACTGCCGGATCTACTGGCGCCCCTGCAGGCGGCAACCCGGCCGACTGCCATTATCTGCCGTGGGCGCGAGTGCCTGGCACCCATTCACGATCTGGTGGCACTGGAAGCCGAATTGGCTTCGCCTCCGGCTTGAGGTGCCAGGGCGCATTTCCGCGTAAAATCGGCGACCTATGACTCTGGCCCTGCCGAATTACCATGCCCTGGGCGTGCTGCTACTGGTGTTTCTGGCACTGGTGCTGTTTTCGCGCGACCGGATTCCGCTGGAGACCAGTTCACTGGTCGTGCTGGCGATCCTGACCGTGGCCTTCCAGGTCTTTCCCTACGTCGGTCCGGACGGGCGGGAACTGAGCCCGACCGACTTCTATGCCGGATTCGGCCACCAGGCCCTGATTGCCGTGTGTTCGCTGATGATCCTCGGCCACGGGCTGATCCGATCCGGTGCGCTCGAACCCGTGGGCCGCATGCTGTCCATTTCCTGGCGCAAGGCCCCGGCCCTGTCCATGCTGGCCACCCTGCTGGTCTGCGCGGTGCTGAGCGCCTTCATCAATAACACCCCGATCGTGGTCATGCTGCTGCCGATTCTCATTGGCGTGGCGTTGCGTACCGGTCACTCGCCTTCGAGCATGCTCCTGCCGGTGGGCCTGATCAGCATCGTTGGCGGCATGGCGACGACCATCGGCACCTCGACCAACCTGCTGGTGGTCACGGTGGCCGCCGACATGGGCGTGGCCCCGTTTCGCATGTTCGACTTCCTCGTGCCGGCCGCCATCGCCGGCGCCGTGGCCACGCTCTATCTGTGGCTGGTGGCACCGCGCCTGATTCCGATCCGGCAGGTGCCCATGCAATCCAGCGTCAAACGCCTCTACACCGCGCAGATCCGCCTGGGCAAGTCCAGCGGCGTAGTGGGCATGACGCTGGCCGAAGCGATCGAACGCTGCAACGGCAATCTCAAGGTCGAAAAAATTCAGCGTGGTCCGGGCGTATTCGTCACGCCCCTGCCGGATGTGGTGCTCAAGGCCGGCGACCGCATTACAACCACCGACACGCAGGACAACCTGCGCGAGTTCGCCCACCTGCTCGGCGGCCGCCTGTTCTCCGGCGATGTCGAGGTCGACGATGCCCACCCCCTCGGCCCGGGCGACCAGAAGATTGCGGAAGTTGCAGTCACGCCCCAGTCACGGCTGCTCGGCTCACGCATCAGCGAGGCCCGGCTGCTGTCGCGCTACGGGCTTCGACTGCTGGCCCTGCACCGCTTCAACCGTGAGGACCAGACCCGCAGCACTGGCCTGGACAACACCGTGCTGCGCTCCGGCGACGTGCTGCTGGTGCAGTCGTCCGGCCCCCGTCTGGGCCAGCTCAAGGACGGCGGCGACCTGCTGGTGCTCGACGGTTCGGTCAACCTGCCCAAGACCTCCAAGGCGCCCGTCGCACTGGGCATCATGGTGCTGGTCGTCCTGATCGCCGCTTTCAGTATTCTGCCGATCGCCATCAGCGCCGTCGCCGGCGTGCTGGCAATGATCCTGACGCGCTGCCTCAATTGGAAGGAGGCGATGCAGGCCCTGTCCATCCAGGTCGTGATGATCATCGTTGCCTCGCTCGCCCTGGGGGCGGCCTTGATGCGCACCGGCGGTGCCGACTGGCTGGCGCAGGCCTTCCTGGTGGCCAGCTTCGGCATTCCATCCTGGGCCATCCTCGGTCTGCTGATGCTGGCCATGGCGGCATTGACCAACGTGGTCTCGAACAATGCCGCCGCGGTGATCGGCACGCCGATTGCCATCAGCCTGGCTCAGCAATTGATGCTGCCGGCCGAACCCTTCGTGCTGGCCGTGCTGTTCGGCTCCAACCTGAGCTTTGCCACGCCCATGGCCTACCAGACCAACCTGCTGGTGATGAATGCCGGCGGCTACAAGTTCAACGACTTCGTGCGTGTGGGGCTGCCGCTGATGTTGCTGTTGTGGGTTGTGCTGACGGTAACGCTGGCGTATGCGTATCAGATTTAGAGGGCGGGACTCGGGACTCGGGACTCGGGACTCGTGGCTCCCGTGGGCTACGCGGGCAATGTCAGCATTGGTGCTGCTGGCATGTTCTGTGCAGTCGGTCGCAGAGGAACGACTACGAGTCGTCAGCCTGGCGCCGCATCTGACGGAGCTGGCGTTTGCTGCGGGTGCGGGTGAATCGCTGGTCGGAGTCGTGGCCTATAGCGACTGGCCGGAAGCGGCGCGGGAGTTGCCGCGCATCGGTGATGCCTACCGGTTTGACATGGAGACCATTCTGGGGCTGGATGCCGACCTGGCCCTGGCGTGGCGTGGCGGTACGCCGGCTGGCGTGGTGCGCCAGCTTGAAGACTTGGGTATCGACGTGTTGTGGATTGAAACGCGCAGTCTCGCCGAGATCGCATCGGCCCTCGAACGGATCGGGTCGAGATTGGGAAGCCTGGAGACCGCTCGTGAGGCGGCCAGGAAGTACGAACAGCAGTTAGCCGCGCTGCGCCAGCAGAACGACGAGCAGGAAGGCATTTCGATCTTTTACCAGGTTTCTGCACATCCGCTGTTCACCCTGGGTGGGCGGCACGTGATCACGCAAGTGTTCGAAGCATGCGGCGCCCGCAATGTTTTTGCCGACCTCGATGTCGAGGCGGCCGCCATCGACCGTGAAGCCGTGCTTGCCCGGACACCGGAACTGATCATTGCCGGCATCAATGAAGGCAGCAACGATCCGCTTGCCATCTGGCGCGATACTGGCATGGTCGAACAGGGTCATACCCGGCTGGAAGCGGTCGACCCCGAGCGCCTGGTGCGCCCCACCCCCCGCATCCTGGAAGGCATCGAGTACGTCTGCGATCTGGTCCGGGATGTGGACGCCGGAACCTAGGGAACCTCTGGCGGCTCAGGCCGGTTTCAGATCGATCATCAGGTAGCGTTCGTGCACGAGGACGCGTTCGCCCGGCACCACGTCGATCGGCTGGGCGAATCCCGGACCATCACAAACGAAACTGTGAAACTCTCCGTTCTCGCCACAGGGATCAACCCCGTCCGGCAATGCCTTGAGGAAGTTCTCATCGATGCTCTGCCCAAGTAGCGACTCGGGCAGGCGATGCGTGTCGATGCAGGTGATCATGATCCGCCACGGCGCCTCGACGAGCCGCCGCGCCAGGTCTTGTGTAGGCGTGCCCCAGATCGGGAAGATGGATTGCCAGCCCATGCTTTCGAAACTGCGCTCCCGCCAGCGTCGGATATCAGTCAGAAAGAGATCGCCGCAGGCAACTCGGTCGATGCCGGCCTGGCGAAATGGCTCCAGCCCCGCCGCCAGGCGTCGTTCATATTCGGCGTTGTCACAAGTCTCCGGCAAGCCGATTACCGTCAGCGGCAGGCCAAGCGACTCGGCCTGGCTGCGCAGCAACGCCTCGGAAGTGCCGTGCATGGCCACGCGGCGATTGGTCTCGTTGACGGTCGTCACCAGCGCTTCGACCCGCCAGGCCGGGTCGTGCATGAGCGTGTCGAGCATGAACATGCTGTCCTTGCCGCCGGAGGACAGAACGACGACGGATGCTGCTTCGGTCATTGGTACGAGACCTGGTTGTCAGTTCTCAGTTGCAAGTTGCAAGTCCCTTCGATAAAGGCACAACGCCATCCGACTGGACTTACAACTTACAACCGACAACTTAAAACCATCAGGCCGCCTTGCGGCCCTCGCGCCAGGCCAGCAACACGCGCGCCAGGGCCGGCAGAAGCAACACGGCGCCGATCATGTTGAAGATGAACATGAAGCCAAGGAGAATACCCATATCGGCCTGGAACTGGAGGTCGGAGAACAGCCAGGTTCCCACGCCAACCGCCAGAGTCACGGCAGTGTAGAACACCGCCCGGCCGGTCAGCCGAAGCGTGCGGTAGTAGGCATCGTCCAGGCCGACCCCGGCATCCAGGAAACCCTTCATCCGGCTGAAGATGTAGATACCGTAGTCGACACCGATACCGACGCCAAGCGCCACCACGGGCAGGGTGTTGACCTTGAGGCCGATGCCCATGAAAGCCATCAGCGAATAGGCCAGATAGCTGACCAGCACCAACGGCAGCACGATGCACAGGGTGCCGAGCACGGTACGGAAGGTAATCAGACACAGCACCACGATGGCGGCATAGACATAGATCAGCATCGGCGTCTGTGCCTTGGCCACTTCCTGGTTGGTGGCAGCCATCACACCGACGTTACCGGTCGCCAGGCGGAAGACCAGCGGCGGATGATCGCCATCCTCGGACCAGTGGCCATGCGCCGGCTCGCCGACAACCTCATAATCGAGTTCCTCGACCGTGATCTCATCCTGGAGTTCGTGCGCCCGGCCGACCACTCGATCAATGGTCTCGGCACGGTGGTCCTCGGTAAACACCATCACCGGCATGGCGCTGCAATCCCGGTTCAGCAGACCGGAGGAGGTCTCGATACCCTGCGTGGTCAGGGCCAGGGTCGAGGGATTGCGCGGCAATACCTGCCAGCGCAGATTGCCTTCGTTCCAACCGGCATTGACGATCTTGGCGACCATCGGCAGCGCAATGACCTGTTGCACACCCTCGACATTGCGCATATGCCAGGCAAAGTCGTCGATTGCGTTCATGACCTCGAATGAGCCGGCACAGGCGCCGGACTCGGTCTGGGCGATGATGCTGATCACGTCGGTGCCGAGCGAGAAGCGATCGGCGATCAGCCGGGCGTCCTGGTTGTAGCGGGCATCTTCACGCAACTCGGGCACACCGGGTTCGGAATCGCCAATCTTCATGTCTTGCGCCTTGACCCAGGCCAGCGCAAACACCAACACGCCCACCAACACTGCCGAGACGGCAACGCCCCGACGGGTGAAGCGCGCCATGAAATCCCAGATCATGCTCGGCTTCTGGCTATGTTCGTACTGCTTCCGACGCTTCTTGTCCTCGTTTCTGAGCTTGATGTAGGACAGCAAGACCGGCAGCAGCAGCAGATTGGTGAAGATGATGACCGCAACACCGATACTGGCGGTAATCGCCAGTTCCTGGATGATCTGGATATTGATCAGCAGGATGGTCAAGAAGCCAATGGTATCGCTGAGCAGGGCGATAGCGCCCGGCGCGAGAAGGCGCGAGAAAACGGCCTTTGACGCTTCCAGGCTGGAAACCGGCTTGACCTCTTCAAGGGGAATGCCTTCCTGAACCAGCCCGATGGGCGAATGCCCGCCAAAGAGCTTCTCGGCGTTCCAGCCGCTGATCATCTGCACGCCGTGACTGACACCGATGGCAAAGACCAGGAACGGCGTCAGGATATTCATCGGATCGATGCCGAAGCCCAGCAGGCTGAGCAGACCAAGCTGCCAGACCACGGCCGTGACCGAACAGACGAGCGGCAGGATCGTCAGCCAGACAGAGTGGGAATAGAGGAACAGCAGGATGGCCGTGATCAGAAAGGCGACACCGAAATACATGACCACGCCGCGGGCACCATCGGCAACGTCACCTACGATCTTGGCAAACCCGATGATGTGGACGCTGTGATTCTCGTTCTCGAACTCGCCGCGAATGGCTTCAAGCCGCTCGGCGACGTCCTGGTAATCGAGCGTCTCGCCGGTCGAAGGATCTTCCTCGAGCAGGTTGGCCCAGACCATGGCGCCTGAAAAGTCCTCGGCCACCAGGCGCCCGACTTCACCGGACTTGATGATGTTCGATCGGACTGTTTCGAACATTTCCGGCGAGGGCGAGAAGTCAGCCGGAATGACGTTGCCACCAGCAAACCCGTCTTCCACCACCTCAACGAAACGTACGTTGGGCGTAAAGATGGACCGGACACTCGCGCGGTCGACGCCCGGCACGAAGAACACACGGTTACTGACCTGTTCGAACGCCCCGAAGAAGTCGGCGTCGAACATCTCACCGTCTTCGGCCATGAGCGCGACCATGATGCGGTTGGCGCCGCCGAATTCACGCTCGTAATCGAGGAAGGTCTGCATGTACTCGTGTTCGAGCGGCAGCTGCTTTTTGAATCCGGCGTCGACACGAAGCTGCATCGAGTAATACACCATCGCCGCCGTACCCAGCAGGAACAGCAGGAGAATGAGCGGGCGAACGCTGAAGACGAAATCAGCAATCCGGCGGGGCACTGTTCTGGATTCACTCATGCTTGAGCCCTTCTTCTCCGGCCAGAATCATGCCGCCGTCCACAGTGAACAGGACGGCTGCATAGTCGCTGCCAAGGCGATCCTCGCTGACGCGAAAGTCACCTGTCGGCGGGTGAAAAGTCAGAATCGTTGCGCCCGAGCCCACCATGACGGGTTTGCCATCCGGATCGAGCGCGCCACCGAGCAGGGTTGAATCGACTCCGCTATCCAGCACCTCCCAGCTATCACCAAAGTCGCTGCTGAGCTGAACGTTTCCTCGCAGCCCGAAGGCCAGTACGCTGTCCCGTACCGGCAGCAACCCGAACATCGATCCCGGGTACGGAAAACGGAAACTCTCCCAGCTTTCGCCGCGGTCGCTGCTACGAAAGCCGTAGCCACGCTCGCCGGCCAGCATGATACGTCCGTCGTCGTTCACCAGAATGGCATTGAGGTGACACTCGATGAATTCGTAACAGCCGCGATCGAAATCCTGCGAGGCGTCGTAGAACTCGTCGCTCGGGTCCGTCTCGTCTTCCGGCGTGTCGGCGAGCTCGTAGGCTGCCGCTGCCGCATCACTCCAGTCGATGGCCTCGGAGGTCATGACATCGACCATGTCCATCGACTCCCAACTCTGCCCGCCATCGCCGGTTTTCATGATCAGACCGTATGCACCCACCGCCAGGCCTTCGCTGGAATTGAAGAAATGCACGTCAAGCAGCGGCCGCTCCCAGGCGGGTTCGAAATGCTGCAGGTTCCAGGTCCGCCCGAGGTCGCTGCTGTGGATGATGGTCGTGTCATGACCAACAGCCCACAAGCGACCGCCAGCGAAGTCGACGCGCGTCAGCGCAGCCTGAACCGGCACCTGCTCGGCCTGTTCCCATTCGATACCGTCCCGGGAAATCAGCACATGGCCGCGCTCACCAACGGCGACATAACGCTCGCCCGCGCGGGTAATGTCGAGAATCAGCGACTCATCGGCCAGCGGCACCTGTTCGGCCGGCTGCGGCTCGATATCCTGGGCCAAAAGCGGTGCCGGAACGGCAAACAGAACCAGCACCAACGATCTGAAAAGAGACATGGATGGATACTCCGAGACGCCAGGGCCGACCTTACGGCCGGCCCTGGTTGCTGGCTTGTCTACGGCTTAGCGCCGGCCCCGCGTCCGCAGCGCCTGCGGCGTGTAATTGCTCGGGCTGAGCTCGACGTTGAAGCTCGGCACCGGATCCTGGTTGTCCAGACCCGTTGCCACGTAGCGGCCCGACTGCAGGTCCATATGCGACAGCATGCTCGACCAGTAGGTGGGCAGTTCGTAATAGTTGATGGTGTGTGCCTCGGACACGCGCCACAGGTTGCCGCGCTGATCGTAGTGGTCGGTCAGCGCGATCTGGTAGCTGTCCTCGTCGAGGTAGAAGGTGCGCCGCGGATGGATATGGCGTGTACCTTCCTTCAGGTTCGCCTCGACGATCCAGACACGATGCAGCTCGTAACGCATGTATTCGGGATTGAGATGGCCCGGACGCACGATGTCATCGGCCGTCAAGTCACCGCTGTGAACGTCGTAGGAATTGTACGGAATGTACATTTCCTTCTTGCCGACGATTTCCCAGTCGTAGCGATCCATCGCACCGTTGAACATGTCGGTCATGTCATTGGTACGCAGGCCGTCGGAAGCCGTGCCCGGATTGTCGTAGGCCACGTTGGGTGCGCGCCGCACGCGCCGCTGACCCGGGTTGTAGATCCAGGCCTGGCGCGGCTGCTCGATCTGGTTGAGGGTTTCGTGGACCAGCAGGATGTTGCCGGCCAGGCGCGCCGGCGACTCCACTTCCTGGAAGAAATAGAGCAGGATGTTGTTGGTTTCCTCAAGCGTCATGCCTTCCTTGTAATAAAGGCCGAGCAGTTCCTCGCGCAGGCGAATGAGCTGGAAGTTGCCGCTTGAAGTCGGCACCACCTGGTTGTTGTAGCGCGCACCGCCGATTCCCTTGTACTTGAGCTTGTGGTTCCAGATCAGCTCGTAGGCATTCTGTGGCAGCGCGAAGGGGAAACCTTCGGCGACGTCGGCAACACCTTCGCCATTGGCCACCAGGCGCCCGGTTTCGGCGTTCTCACGCGTCTTCTGGTAGATGCGCTCCGGGAACGATGCGCTGCGGCGCGTCGGGTAGACCTTCATGTAGTAGGTTTCCGGATAGCGCTCGAACACGGCGATCTGTCCGGCCGACAGTCGGTCGGCGTATTCCTGATAGTTGTCGCCGGTGATGGTGAACAGTGGCTCGTCATCCGGGTAAGGATCGGGATGACGATCGCCGGGCTGATAGCCGGCCGGCCAATCCTCACGTGTAAGTCCGCCATCCCAGGCCGGGATCGTGCCGTCTTCGTTGCCGGCGCGAATCGATCCCATCGGGGTCAGGTCCTGGCCCAGGCGTTCGATGTTCTCAGGCGTGCGCGGAATGATATCGGGCGCGTCCTCCAGGTTGACGAATGCAGCCGATTCGTCCGCTGAGTCCGATGCCTGCTCGGCCTCGGCTTGTTCTGCAGCAGCCTGTTCTTCGGCTGCCCGACGCTCAGCTTCCTCGGCCGCCGCCTGCTCGGCGGCTTCACGTTCAGCTTCCTGCCGCGCCGCTTCCTCTTCGGCCGCCTGGCGCTCGGCTTCTTCCGCAGCGGCTTGCGCTTCGGCTTCTTGCCGGGCCGCTTCCTCCGCAGCCGCCTGTCCGGCAGCTTCACGTTCGGCTTCGGCTTCTCGCCGGGCCGCTTCTTCCTCGGCCGCCTGGCGCGCAGCCTCTTCCTCCGCCGCCCGACGGGCTGCCGCTTCCTCGGCCGCCTCACGTTCAGCTTCGGCTTCCCGCCGGGCCGCTTCCTCAGCAGCCGCCCGCTCAGCCGCCTCACGTTCAGCTTCGGCTTCCCGCCGGGCCGCCTCTTCCTCGGCCGCCTGGCGCTCGGCTTCTGCCTCGGCCCGCTCGGACTCGAAGCTGTCCGACATGGAGGCCTCTTCGTCGGCTGCCGCTTCCTCGTCGGCAACCGGTGAGGTACCGCAGCCGACCAGTACGGCAAGAGCCAGTACTGCGGCGAAGATCTTCAATCGGTAGGTGATGTCTTTGTCTGTCATGGAGGACCTCCGCTCAGAATGAGTAGCTCAGGGACGCCGCAACGAAATCGCGGTCTCCCAGCAGGTTGTTGGTGCCCGCGCCAAAGAAGTTGGTATAGGAAATACCCGCCTGCCAGCGCGACAGATAGCTGAAGGTCACACCCAGCGTTACCTGCTTACGACCTTCGATGAAGTTGCCGCCCGGCCCCGGTGTTACGCCGTCGACGTCATGATTGAAAGCAATGCGGGGGGTCGCATTCCAGGGCGTGCCGAACACATTGTTGTAAGTCGGCGCGATCAGCAGGCGATAACCCCAGCTGGTGTCCGTCGCGTAGCCGCTGGTCGTGGTGATGGGGCTACGCGAGTTGCCACCGGTCTGGCGCGACGGGCCGCCGAAGGTGTCCGTCCCCGGCCCCTCGAAGCGCAATTCGCTCTCGGGCGGCAGGTCCCAGACGTGGGTGACACCGAACTCACCGACGACCGCTACCTGATCGGCGCGCAGGGGATTGCCCGGACCGAACAGCTTGGTCAGGGTGAACTGTGCCTGCGAAACTTCGCGACGTTCGTAGCCTCGAACATACTCACCGGGTGCGTAATCACCGAGCTGGCTGATGAAGCGATTGTAGGGCTCCGGAATGAAGGTATTGAGCGGCGAAAGACCTGCGTAGAGCAGCTCGACATCGTCGATCTGAAGCGGCAAGTTCTCTCGATAGCTGACTTCACCGCCCAGCGACCAGCCACCCACCGTGGTGTTGAAGCTCACGCCCCACAGGTCGATGTCTTCCGGATACTCAACGATCACCGCCCCCGAAGATGGCGCCGTTGTAGACACTGCCCGTCCTGAGAGTACCGGCAGTCGGCTGTGGTAGCGCAGATAGTAGAACCCGAACTCGGTTTCATTCAGCGCCGGCGCGTAGTAGCGAAACGCCACCCCGTACTGGCCATCATCGTCCGGCTTGTTGTCAGCCGCCCTCGGGAACGAGGCGCCACACCCAGCGGCAATGAGCGGCAAGGGCAGATCCCGGTCGCTGACATGGAAGTTACCGTTGCGGCAGACCGTTTCGTAAAGGTCCGGATTGTTGACCGGCTGCGGCACCATGCCGAAATTGAGCATGGCGTAGCGACCGCCGGCGGTCGCGAAATCGTTGGTGGCGAAGAATGTACCCGAGGGCTCCGCCTCGACTTCGCCCCATTCGCCCAGCACGACCGCTTCGACCGACAGTTTGGGCGTCAAGTCGATGTTGGCCCAGAGCATGTTCTGCGGCAGGAAGGCATCCCTGAGTTCGGCACCCGCCGTCCGCAAGGCGGTGACGTCGACCGGATTGATCGTGTTGATGCCGCCGGCCAGGAAGGTGCTCTCACCCCAGCTGACGACCTGGCGACCCAGGCGCAGCGACAGCATCCTCTCGCCCACGTCAAAGTCGCCATAGATGTAAGCGTCGAGCAATCGGGCCCGCTCGGCGGCCTGATCCTTGGCACCATCGGGCAACTCATCCATGTCACTGAGGGTGACGTCGTAGAAATAGTTGCCGCGGACGAACGCCCCGAAGTTGTCGAAGTTGATCGCCAGTTCAGACGTGATGCGGGCCTGGTTGAAGATCGGGTCCCACTGATCGAAGTTGAGATTGCCATCATCCGAGTTGGCCGAAAAACGGCCCGGCGTGGCGATCTGCTGCTCTAGCGAGCGCTGCGAGACCAGGGGATCGAACTGTGACTTGGCGATGAGGTCGTCGTCGCGATCGGAGACGCGCATCCCGACGCCGTAACTGATGGTGGAATCGAGTCGGATCTCGACTTCATCGGTACTGAAGTCGATGGCCTGGGCATGCTGGGCCGCCAGGGCAAGACCGATGGCGCCGGCCAGAATGCCGGGCCGGAGGCCGAGACCGCGCCGACGTGCGTAAAGTGCTTGGCGTTTCATGTTCGAATTCTCCCTGTCAGTCGGTCTGGATGAGTGACGGATCGCCGATGACGACCAATGCGCCACCGGATGCAACCATGCTGGCCGCCTGTCCCTGCATTTCGGCCGTGGCCGCGGGTGATGCCGCCGGGCTCAACAACGAGCCGTGATCTCCCTCGATCATGCGCACGGCACCGCGAATTCCCATCGGATCCTGCGTGGTCTCGACGATCGCGTCCAGACCCATGATCCGGATGAGTGGCTCGGTACCCGAAAGCGGTGCACCGGCGACGGCATTTGGAACGACTGCATCACCGGCAACCTGCTGCAGCAACACCGTATTCTGAGCGGCTGCCACCGCGCCCCAGTTGATCGGGTCGGCGGCATCGATCACCGTCTGCGCAGCGAAAAGAAACTGGAAGTATTCGGGTGAGAAGGGTTCCACGCCGGCTTGCTGGAGTCCGGCCCGGATGCGCGGCCCGAAAGTTTCGGAGCCGGACAGCAGGTTGGCAATGCCGCCGCCCGGCACCGACAGGACCCCGTTGCCAACGGTCGGCTCGACCGCCAGGAAGGGCACACCCGCCATCGCACCGAGCGAGATGCCGACGAAATTGATGTTCGAACCGTCAAGGTCGGAGATCCCATCACCGTCGATGTCCATCTCGGGGATGTTCAGCGCCAGAGTCGACAGGTCGACCTGAGCCTGGCGCAGGTTGTCGCGTGAGGTCAGCAGGCTCTGCAGATTGATGAACCAGGCGCCGGAGCCGTCGATCATGCCGTCGGGTCCCGGAGCAGACGTTTCGTTGTCCTGCAGATCGAGATCGAAGGTGCGCTCATTGGCCAGCGGGGCGAACGGCGTGTTGTCGATGTAGAGCGGACTGGACTGATCGGTAATGCCGTGCAGCGGCATGTCGATGGAGACCACCGCAAAGCCCTGAGAGGCCATGGTGTCAGCCAGGGCAAGCATCTGCGAACGGTTGCCGGTGATGCCGTGCTGGAAGATCACCACTGGCCAGCCGGCGGCCGGGCGCGTCTGGCCCGACATCGAGTTGGGTACCGTAATCAGCACCGGTACAACCTGGCGATCGGTCTCGACCGGAATCGGGTTGGCGACCGTGATATTGGTCGAGGTCGGGTCCAGGCCGAACTGGTCGAAAGGCGGCACGTAGTTGCCCGGTGCGGCGCGCCAAAAATCATCCAGAGGTGCAGTCGGATCCTGGGGCGTTGGGACGCCGAGGAAGTACGGCAGTTCAACCACACCCATGTAAAGATCGGCAATGCCCGGCGATGCACCCGGCGGCAGGACGTCGGCCGTGGTCAGGCAGCTGCCTGGTGCCAGGCAGGCCTGCGCAATCTGGCTCGAGGTCGGCCCGATCAGCGAACGCACGGTGTTGAGAACGGGCGTAATCGACTGCGTGGTGGCGGTCGACGAGAGCACGACGCTGTCGCGGGCCACGCCCTGTGAGCCGGCGGCCGCCAGATGGGTATTGATGAGCTGACGCAGCGGCTCGAGCGCCTGCGCGGTCTCGTCGTCGAGCAGCGGATCGGTGCTGTTGCCCTCCGCGTCGACCAGGGGGTCGGGGCGCTTGGCCAGGAAGTAGGTCTGCGAAGGCGTGGCCGGATTGCCGTCGAGGTCGCGGATTCCGTTGGTCACAACCGCCATGTAGCCGGTCATCTCCTGCAGCGGGCGCAGCGGAACGATCGCCACGGTCTGTCCATTGGGGTCGGATGACGCAACCGCGGCCACGTAATCCTGCCCCGGAACCAGCTCACGATTGACACCGGTGACCGCAGCCGTCCCCTGCTGGAACTGAACTTCGTAAAAACGCACGGTGCTGCCCGGCACCACCGTATCGGGATCGACCGAGGCGGTGAAGCTGAAGGTCCAGGGGGCCACGGTGCTGAACCCATCCAGCGTGCCCAGTGCCGCCAGCGGGTCACTGAAGTCTTCCGGGTCCGCGACTGGTGGGTTGAGTGTCAGGTCGGTCGTGCCGGACAGCAACAGGCTGTTCGGCAATGGAATATTGCCGTTGCCCGGGTCGAACACGGCGGTGATCACGCCGTCAACGGGCTCCCCATCAGGATTGGTGGCGGGTTCTTGCGGTACGGTGCGGTCCACACTGGAACTGCCGCCGCAACCGGCCAGCAACAGTAGTGCGAGTGCGGGCGCCAGGTATCGGCATGACTTCATCAGATTTCTCCCCAAGGCAGAGGTGGTTTATTCATCGATCAATACCGTCGAGTATGGTGCTGGTTCGACTGATCCAGATTGTATGATATGAACATGTTCTTTACTTTTGCAAGCAAACGCCATGCGCGGCTGCTCGCAGCGCTCGGGCCGGGCCTGTTGATGGCCGGCGCCGCTGTCGGCGTTTCTCATCTGGTGCAGTCGACTCGCGCTGGTGCCGACTACGGTACCAGCTTGCTGGCGCTGGTCATACTCGCTTGTATTCTCAAGTTCCCATTCCTGGAATTCGGCCCACGCTACGCGGCCGCCACCGGCGAGAGCCTGATCCGGGGCTACCGTCGGCTCGGTCGATGGGCCCTGGCGTTGTTTGCACTGATCACGCTCGGCACCATGTTCATCGTCGAAGCCGGTGTCACGGTGGTCGCGGCCGGACTGGCCGGAGTGGTGTTCGGGCTGGAGGCATCGATCACCCAGCTTTCCGCCGGCGTACTGATCAGTTGCCTGCTGGTGCTGGCCATTGGTCGCTATCGCGGGCTCGACTTGCTCATGAAGATCATCATGACCGTGCTGGCGATCTCGACGCTGCTGGCCGTGTTGCTCGCGCTCGGCTCGGGCCCTGAATGGCGGGCACTCGACCCGCTGGCCAATATCGACCGCGTCTGGACGGCGGGTGGCATCGCCTTCACCCTGGCCCTGCTCGGCTGGATGCCCATACCGCTGGACGTGGCGGCCTGGCATTCGCTGTGGACCCTCGAGCGGGCGGAGCAGACCGGCCAGCGTCCCAGCGTTCGCCATGCCGTATTCGACTTTCATCTTGGCTACGTCGGTGCCACCGTCCTGGCGATCCTGTTCCTGCTGCTCGGCGCCCTTCTGCTGCACGGCAGCGGCGAACCCCTGCCCGCCTCGGCCGTGGCCTTTTCCGGGCGCCTGGTCGATCTCTATGCTCTCACCCTGGGAGAATGGTCGCGGCCGGTTATCGCCGTGGCCGCACTGACCACCATGTTTTCCACCACGCTGGCGGTGACCGATGGCTTCCCACGGGTTTTGCGCGCCCTGATCGAAGTCACGGGAAAGGTCGAAGCGTCGGAAGACGCGGTGGCCGATGCAGGCCGGCACCGCACCCGCTACGTCGGCGCACTGCTGCTGGTGACGATCGGTGCGCTGGTGGTCATCCACTTCTTCGGCCACCGCTTCACCGCGCTGATCGACTTCGCCACCACGGTCTCGTTCCTGGCCGCGCCGATCCTGGCCTGGATCAACCTGAAGCTGTTGACCAGCGAGCACACGCCGGTCGAATACCGGCCCCGCGGACTGCTCCTTGGACTGGCCTGGACCGGCTTCGTATTTCTCGTCGTCTTTTGCCTGATCTGGCTCGGCTGGCGGCTGCTATAGGACCGACCCGAGCGAAGAACGCGAGCTATTTCTTCGGCATGTAGAGGTCGGTAATCGTGCCCTCGTAAGCCTCGGCGGCCATCATTACCGACTCCGACAGGGTCGGATGCGGGTGGATGGTCAGGCCGATATCGGCAACGTCGCAGCCCATCTCGATGGCCAGGGTGAGTTCGGCAATCAGGTCGCCGGCATGCAAACCGACCACGCCGGCGCCGATCAGGCGGCCGTTTTCGGTATCGAAGATCAACTTGGTGAAGCCTTCGCTTCGGTCCATACCCAGCGCCCGACCCGAGGCGGCCCAGGGGAACTTGCCGACACCGTAGTCGATGCCTTTGTCTTTCGCCTGCGCTTCGGTCAAGCCGACCCAGGCAACTTCCGGATCGGTGTAGGCCACCGAGGGGATCACACGTGCATCGGCCGCGCGCTTCTCGCCAGCGGCTACTTCCGCGGCCACCTTGCCTTCGTAGGAGCCCTTGTGTGCCAGCATCGGCTGGCCGACGATGTCGCCGATGGCATAGATGTGGTCGACATTGGTGCGCATCTGCCCGTCGACGGCGATGAAGCCCTTGTCATCGACCTCCACCCCGGCGGCCTCGGCATTGAGCTGATCGCCGTTGGGCCGCCGCCCGACGCAGACCAGCACGCGATCGAAATCGGCCGAATCCGGTGCATCCTTGCCGTCGAACTGCGCGGTCAGCGCCTTGTCGCCGGCCTCGACCTTTTCCACCTTCGTTTCCAGGTGGAATGTCACGCCCTGCTTTTTCAGGTGCTGATGGAGCGGCTTGACCAGGTCGGCATCCGCGCCGGGCATGAGTTGCTTCATCATTTCGACCACGGTGACGTCCGAACCGAGCGCGCGGTAGACACAGGCCATTTCCAGGCCGATGATGCCGCCGCCGATGACCAGCAGGCGCTCGGGCACGTCGGCCAGTTCCAGTGCACCGGTCGAGTCGATCACCCGATCATCGTCCCAGGGCACATTGGGAATCTCGATCACGCGCGAGCCGGCAGCGATGATGCACTGATTGAAGCTGATGGTCCGATCCTTGCCTTCATGTTCGACGGCCAACTCGTGTTCGCCGCTGAACTGACCCATACCCTGGATCACTTCGACCTTGCGCTTCTTTGCCATACCGGCCAGGCCGCCGGTGAGCTTACCGACCACGTCGTTCTTGAACTCGCGCAGCTTGTCGATATCGAGCTCCGGCTGGCCGAATTTCACCCCGTGTTCGCCCAGGTGCTCGGCCGCGTCGATGACCTGGCCAACGTGCAGCAAGGCCTTGGAGGGAATGCAGCCGACATTGAGGCACACGCCGCCAATCGAGTCGTAACGCTCGATCAGGGCGACCTTCAAACCCAGATCGGCCGCACGAAAGGCGGCCGTATAACCGGCCGGGCCGGACCCTAGTACGGCAAGGTCGAAGTCGTAATCGTGATCCGTGGGATCACGATCGGTTTCAGGTTTCAGGTTTCGGGTTTCAGGGCGGGCTTCGTCAGCTCCATCGGAGGACTCAGATGCTTCAGCCTTCTCCGAGTCGTCCGAAGGCTCTCCTGAACCCTGACCGCTGAAACCTGAACCCTTTTCTTCCTCCTCCCCGGAGCCGCCTTCATCAGACTCGCCGTTTCCGTCCTCGGATTCCACCTCGACCACGCCGATAACATCACCTTCTCCGACCTCGTCCCCCTCGGAGACCTTCAGCTCGACCAGCTTGCCGGCTGCCGGCGAAGGCACTTCCATGGTCGCCTTGTCCGATTCGAGCGTGACCAGCGACTGCTCCTTCTCGAGCTCGTCGCCTTCCGATACCAACACCTCGATGATCGGCACCTTGTCGAAATCGCCGATGTCGGGGACCTTGATTTCCTGCTTCTTGCTCATGGCTTACTCGCTTCCTGATTCAAAGTCTGTGAAACCGCAGGTCTTAATTAGCCACCAGACGCAATTGCCCATCCGACTGGTTCAATTCCAGGCCACGCAGGAAACTCATGCCCAGGAGCACCGTCTCGTGGCGGCCCGGGTTGATGGCGGCGCGCACGTCACGCTGGACAATCTCGCCCAGGCGCACCTCGTCGAGCCGGGTCAGCCAGCCCTGGACAGCGCCGGCCGCCGTTTCCAGTCCAATCGGCGCCAGTCGTTCCAGGCCGAGACGGTCGGCAAGACCTTCGGGCACCGACACCAATGTGGCACCCGTATCGACCAGAAAGGTGACTTCGCGGCCATTGATCGCACCGGTGGCCACGAAATGCCCCTGGCGATCGGCCTCGAGTACCACCTCGATACCTCCGTCGACGCGCTGGCTCTGCACCTGCCGGTTGGGGTTGCCACGCTCTTCGAGCAGGCCTGAGAACACAAAGGTCAACAACAGCAGCGTACCGAGCGCCGCAACCAGCATCATGCCGAAGCCGGTGCTTCGGGTGGTCAAAGCAGCAACCGCCTCAAATCCTCGAGCTGTTCGGCCAGAAAGCGCGTGAATCGCGCTGCATCCGCACCGTCGATAACACGGTGGTCGTAGGACAGCGACAGCGGCAGCATCAGCCTGGGCTCGAACTGCTCGCCGTCCCAGACCGGTTTCATCTCTGAACGCGACACGCCCAGGATGGCCAGCTCGGGGGCATTGATGATGGGCGTGAACGCCGTGCCACCGATACCGCCCAGGCTCGAAATCGAAAAGCAGCCACCCTTCATTTCGTCACCCTTGAGCTTGCCGTCGCGTGCTCGCGTCGACAGGTCGGTCAGCTCCTGTGCCAGTTCGATCAGGCCTTTCTGATCGGCGTCGCGAATCACCGGCACCATCAGACCGTTGGGCGTATCCACCGCCACGCCGATATGGAAATAGTTCTTCCGGATCAGCGTCTTGCCATCGTTCGACAGCGAAGCGTTGAATTGCGGGAACGCCTTGAGTGCCGCCACCACGGCCTGGATCAGAAACACCAGCGGCGTCATCTTGGTGCCGGCTTCTTCGGCCTGCATCTTGCTGGCCTGGCGGAAGGCTTCCATCTCGGTGATGTCGGCTTCGTCGAATTGGGTGACGTGCGGAATCGAGACCCAGTTGCGGTGCAGGTTGGGCCCGGATATCTGCTTGATGCGCGAAAGCTTTTCTTCCTCGATTTCGCCGAACTTCGAAAAATCGATCTTCGGCGGCGCTGCAATGTTCAGCCCGGCACCGGCCCCAGTGCCACCGCCGGATTCCATCGCCTGCTTGACGTGGCCCTTGAGGTCTTCCTCGGTAATGCGCCCCTTGCGGCCTGAGCCCTCGACGCCGGACAAGTCGACACCAAGCTCACGCGCCAGCCTGCGCACCGCCGGCGAGGCATGTGGCAGTTGCGAAGGATCCTTGCCCATCCCTTCGAATGGCACAGGCGGTGCCGGGAGATCGTCGCTGCGCGACGAGGTTTCGGGTTTCCGGTTTCCGGTTTCAGGGCGGGCTTCCTCAGCCTCATCGGATGACTCAGACGTCTCGGCCTTCCCGTTGTCTTCCGACGACCCCTCTGAACCCTTTTCCTTCTCGTCCCCGGAGTCGCCATCGTCAGCAGCCTCCTCACCGTCGTCGGCCGCCACCTCGACCACGCCAATGACATCGCCTTCCCCGACTTCATCGCCCTCGGAGACCTTCAACTCGATCAGCTTGCCGGCCGCCGACGACGGCACTTCCATGGTCGCCTTGTCCGATTCGAGCGTGACCAGCGACTGCTCCTTCTCGATCTCGTCGCCTTCCGACACCAGCACCTCGATAACCGGCACCTTGTCGAAGTCACCGATATCGGGGACCTTGATTTCCTGCTTCTTGCTCATGGCGTACTCGCTAAGTGATTCAAAGCCTGTGGAACCGCAGATTTCGCAGATTGACGCAGATTGGAATTGCGAATCGACTGGATGCTCGCCGCTCGCGACTCGTTACGGCAGCCGGACAGCCGATGACGCATTCCGACTCTCTCGTTCATCGAATCTGCGCAAATCTGCGTAATCTGCGGTTTCATAAACGCTTTGCACCCTACACTGAAGTGGGCAGCGGCTTTTCGGGATCGATACTGAGCGCACTCCGGGCCTTGACCAGCTTGTCGTCATCGAACCGGCCCTGCCGATTGAGACCGACCAGCGCAGCCCAGGCGACCTGGTAGCGGTCGACTTCAAAAAAGCGGCGCAGGTTCTCGCGCGTGTCCGAACGGCCGTAGCCGTCGGTACCGAGCACGATGTAGTCGTCCTGGGGCACGAACTCGCGCACCTGGTCGGCGAAGGCGCGCACGTAATCAGTAGCCGCCACCGCCGGCCCGTTTCGGTCCTTGAGCAGGCCGGTAATATAGGGTGTTTTCGGCGACTCGTCGGGTTTGAGCCGGTTGCGCCGGCTGACTGCCTGGCCTTCGCGGCGCACCTCGTTGAAGCTGGTTACCGACCAGATATCGGACGCGACGCCGTAGTCGTCCTTCAGGATATCGGCCGCGGCAATCACTTCGCGCAGGATGGAACCCGAACCCATCAGCTGAACCACCGGCTTTTCCCAGTCCCGATTCCCGAGTCCCGAGTCCCGCAACAGATACATCCCCTTGCGGATACCGTCCTCGGCGCCTTCGGGCATCTCCGGGTGCTGGTAGTTTTCGTTGAGCACGGTGATGTAGTAATAGACATCCTCGCCGTCGGCGTACATCCGCCTGAGGCCATCTTGCAGGATCACCGCAAGCTCGTAGGCGAAAGTCGGGTCGTACGACACGCAGTTGGGAATCAGGCCCGCCTGGACCTGGCTGTGGCCGTCTTCGTGCTGCAGACCCTCGCCGTTGAGCGTGGTCCGACCCGAGGTGCCGCCAATCAGGAAACCGCGCGCACGCATGTCGCCGGCCGCCCAGGCCAGGTCGCCGATGCGCTGGAAACCAAACATCGAGTAGAACGCGTAGAACGGAATCATCGGCACACCGGACGAGGCATAACTGGTCGCCGCGGCGATCCAGGAGCTCATCGAACCGGCCTCGGTGATGCCTTCCTGCAACACCTGGCCCTCCTTCGCTTCCTTGTAGTAGGCCAGCTGGTCGGAGTCGACCGGTTCGTAGAGCTGGCCGAAGGGCGCGTAGATACCGATCTGGCGGAACAGGCCCTCCATGCCGAAGGTGCGCGCTTCATCGCAGATGATCGGTACCACGTGGTCCTTGATCTTCTTGTCGCGCAGCAATACGGCCAGGCAGCGCACGAAAGCCATGGTGGTCGAAATCTCGCGCTCGCCGGTCGACTCGAGCATCTTGGAAAATGCATCGAGTTCGGGCACCGCCAGTGCTTCGTATTCAATCTTGCGCTGTGGCAGGAATCCGCCCAGTTCTTCCCGGCGCTTTTTCATGTAACGGACTTCTTCGGAGTCCTCGCCCGGATGGTAGTAGGGCACGTCCGAGAGCTTTTCGTCAGCCACCGGAACATTGAAACGGTCGCGGAAGTACTTCACGCCCTCGTCGTCGAGCTTTTTCTGCTGGTGCGAAATATTCTGGCCCTCGCCCGACTGGCCCAGACCGTAGCCCTTGATGGTCTTGGCCAGGATGACCGTGGGACGGCCCTCATGGTTGGTGGCGGCATGGTAGGCCGAGTAAATCTTGTGCGGATCGTGACCGCCGCGGTTGAGCCGCCAGATGTCCTCGTCGGACAGGTCGGCGACCATCTCCTTCAATTCGTCATAGGCGCCGAAGAAGTGCTCGCGCACGTAAGCGCCGTCGTTGGCCTTGTACTTCTGATAGTCGCCGTCAACGGCCTCTTCCATGCGCCTTCTCAACAGGCCCTTGGTGTCGCGTGCCAGCAACGGGTCCCAGTAGGATCCCCAGATCACCTTGACCACGTTCCAGCCCGCGCCCCGGAAATAGCCCTCCAGTTCCTGGATGATCTTGCCGTTACCCCGCACCGGCCCATCGAGACGCTGCAGGTTGCAGTTGACCACGAACACCAGGTTGTCGAGTTTCTCTCGGCCAGCCAGCGAAAGCGCACCGAGCGATTCCGGCTCGTCCATCTCGCCGTCGCCGAGAAAGCTCCAGACCTTGCGCTTGCCGGCGTCGGTGATGCCGCGGTTGGTCAGGTACTTGAGAAAACGTGCCTGGTAGATCGACATGATGGGACCCAAGCCCATCGACACGGTCGGGAACTGCCAGAAGTCCGGCATCAGCCAGGGATGCGGATAGGAACTGATGCCCTCACCATCGACCTCCTGGCGGAAACCGTCGAGTTGTTCCTCGGTCATCCGGCCCTCGAGGAAGGCGCGTGCATAGATGCCTGGCGAGGAATGGCCCTGAATGTAGACCAGGTCGCCGCCGTCCTCGTGATCGGGCCCCTTGAAGAAGTGGTTGAATCCGACGTCATAAAGCGTCGCGGCCGACGCAAAACTGGCGATATGACCGCCCAGCTCGCCGCCGCGGCGCGCGGCGCGCACGACCATGGCCATGGCGTTCCAGCGGATGATCGAACGGATACGCCGTTCCATCGCTCCGTCGCCGGGCATGTTCGGCTCGCGATGCGGCGGAATCGTATTGATGTAAGCGGTGGTCAGGTCAAACGGCAGGTGCGCCCCTGACCGACGGGCCAGCTCGACCAGGCGCTCGAGGATGAAGTGCGCCCGCTCCGGGCCGTCGCGATCGACGACCGCCGCCAGTGACTCCAGCCACTCCTGGGTCTCGTGCGAATCGATGTCGTCGGGATGCGGATACTGTTGCACCATGCCGGTTCTCTCCAGGACCAGATTCAGAATTCGGACCGGCTATTGTACCGACTGCCTACAGCCCTGTCCGAACTGGGAACTTGAACGAAATCACCATACTACGGCGCATGGTGAAGCGACCGCCGTCGTCATGTGAGCGAATTGCCGACACGGTGCAACCTTTTGCGCTCCGTGGACGTCTTAAGATCAAAATCGGCAAGGAGCCGAATCATGCGCATCATTCTCGTCGTCGTTCTCGTGGTGCTTTTCACCGCTGCCAGCGTTCGTATCGATGGCGTCTGGCCTCCGGCATCGATCTATCACGAGGCCGAGCAGGTTGCACGGCAGGCGGGTTCACCCGGCCTGATTGCCCTGGCACTGCTGAGAGAGCTGGTTCTCGAACAACAAGGAACCAGCCGTATACCAAAAGCTCCCCGGGCGCCCTCGACAGCCCGGTTCATTGCCGACAGTCACCCGGATGCAGCGCCTTCAAGACGCGAGTGCGGATAATCGTTCAATCGGCCGCCATGTTCGAGTAGAACGACCGGGTGCGCTCGAACAAATGGTCCAGCCGCAGGATATAGCGACCCTCCCCCACTGCGTGCAGCTCAAATGGATGAACGGCGTCCTCGGAAAGACTGTTCCAATATTCCGGAATATCCAGATCGCTCAGGTCGAGGGCCGGGTGGCGTGCGTCGAGCGGCTGGAATCGGCCGGGGGCATCGACAAGGTATTCGACCAGTACCGGATCCTCGCCGGTCAAGGCAAGAAAGCGCGCGGTAAGCGGATGGGCCAACAGGGCAACGGTGATGCCCAGCAGCAGCGCGACCACGGTTCTTTCCCGGGCAGGCGCCGCTCTGGACAGCATTGCGGCAAGCGCGAAAACCGTGCAGCCACCGAACGCCAGCACGCCGTAGTTCGGCGACCACAGCGCGCGAATCGGCGGCAGAACGGTGAAATGCAGGGCCACGGCCACCCCAAGCACGCACATCAACGCCAACATGATGGCCAGCGATGGAAAGGACAAAAGATCGACCGGCACCTCGCCTTCCGTTTCGGTCTGGTCGGCCTTGGGCCTGTTCAGGCCCCAGCGCCTACGAAAGCCGAGCGGGCGATACTCGACCGGAATGTCGCGCTGCTCGAGATGCCGGATGAGCGGGTGGGTCTCGGTTAGTCGATGCAGGCGCTTGCCCGGACGCAGAGCCATGATGTCGGGTCGTTCCAGCGGCTCGTCGAGCGGCTCCCAGTTCAGCAGCGCCAGGTCGTAGCGCCCGCCCTCGCTTTCGAGGGTCAGGGTTGTGAAGAACCAGCTTTGCAGCCGGTGAGACCTGGGACCGGGACGCTGAACGATGGCCTTGTCGATGCCCGACCAGGACAATTGCCAATCGTGGCGCAGCCATCCCGGACCATGTTGGCGGTGCGGTGAACAGCGAATTCCATCGGAATCAGTCACCAGCCAGGCGTCGCGCGCCATCGACGCGATCCGGACCATCATGAGCGCCAGCAAAACGATTCCGATCACCACCAGCGCCACGGCCCAGGGCGGTTGTGCCCGAAGGTCCTCGAGGATGGTTTCGGCCAGGCTGGCGTCGGAGGCCAACGTGGCCAGAATCAACAGGGACACCAGAGAAGCCGCTACGACCCACAAGCCGCGACGCGTGTTGACCGGGCTGAGCCGATAGCGAAACCGGGTTGGCAGCACACCACTCGAGACAGCCATTACTTCCCGCTCAGACTCCAGGCGTCCAGCCACTCTACGCGCTCGAGTTCGAAGCCGTACTCGGCGGTCAGGCGCCGGTGAAAGTCGGGCAAATGACCGGCGCCGTAGAAGAGCGCCAGATCTCGGGCGCCTTTGTCCAGTTCTCGCTTGAGCACCGACAGGGCCTTGCGATTACGCTCGGTAATCAGCACCGACCCGTCCTCATCGGCCAGTACCTCGAGAACATGAGCCTGGTCGACCAGGGACTCGGCCATCATGCGCTTGAGCGCCATCTGTCGATCCCTGGCAAACATTACTTTCAGAAGCTGCGCTTGCTGCGCGGCGGGGTCCTGGGTTACCGAAGAAACTGCCCATAACTGCAAGAACGTGCCCATCCAGGATTCCTCCCGGCGCTTCATGCTGTCGCTGAACTCCGCCGGCGTCATGTCGGCGTGCACGAAGTTGCGGCGATCGTAATCGATTTCCTCGAGTTGGAAGGCCAGGCCCAGGGCGTCCTTCATGCCGCCCTGGAGCAGGCCGACCAGATTCAGCCCGATACTGGCCGGAGGCCCGCCCGTGCCGCCTGGATCGCCCACCATCTCGTAGAGCACCACGTCGTAGTTGTCGAATCGATCCTGCAGACCCTCGAAATACCCGCGATCAGCCACATGGACGGCACCGACGAGATCAAGCGTGCGCCCCCGACCATCCCGATAGTGTGCCAACGCCACCTGCAGGGCCCGGGGCTTGGCGCCGTCACCTTCGGTCAGGCGCATGAAACTGTCGGGAACTTCACCCAACGCAAGCGCAGGCCAGATCAGCAGCAAGAAGAACGGCACTGGCCAGTAACGTGAATGTCGAATCGTGCGCTTCATCGAGAACAACCCAAGCGGAGTAGCACTCCACTATAGCGACGGGCGCCAGTAACGCCAAGCATGCCCATGGTCACTGTTGCGCGAATGCGGTAATCGGTATAGTTCAAAACCGAGCCCAATGACAGGATCCGCCATGAGCCCGGCAATCACCTTCTACACCAACCCGATGTCGCGCGGCGGCATCGTCCACTGGATGCTCGAGGAAATCGGCGAGCCCTACGACATGCAGGTCATCGAGTACGGACCGGCCATGAAGTCCGACGACTACCTGCGTATCAACCCCATGGGCAAAGTGCCGGCAATCGTGCATGACGGAAGAATCGTCACCGAGGTCGCCGCCATATGCGCCTATCTGGCCGACGCCTTTCCCGACGCCAACCTGGCCCCGCCGCGAGCCGAGCGGGCCGACTATTACCGCTGGCTGTTCTTCGCCGCCGGGCCGCTGGAGGCCGCCGTGGGCGCCAAGGCCTGCGGGCTCGAGCCGACCGAGAAGCAGCAGGCCATGCTGGGGTTCGGCTCACTGGACAGAACGCTCGACACACTGGCCGGCGCGGTTCGCGATCGTCGCTACATCGCCGGTGAACACTTCAGCGCCGCCGACGTCTACGTGGGCTCGCAGATCGGCTGGGGCATGCAGTTCGGGACGATCGACGAACGCCCGGAGTTCGTGGCTTACTGGACCGGCCTCAAGGACCGTCCCGGCCGACTCGTGGCCGAGCGCTTCATGCAGGAAGCCATGCAGAAAGCCGGCATGACGTGACAATTGTCATAAGCGATTCCTGAGGGCCGTCACTGGGCCGAGGGCGTCGGCTTGTCCACACTGTCTCTGACAATGGATCGGAGAGACCAATATGGACAAGCCAGTGGTTGCCGAATGCTCGGCGCTGCATCATCAATACGGAACGACGCCGGCGCTGGCCGGCATCGACCTGGCGCTCCGCGGCGGCCGGGTCACCGCCCTGCTCGGCCCCAACGGTGCCGGCAAGACCACGCTGATTCACCTGCTGCTGGGCGTACTACCGATTCAGCAAGGACGGATCGAACTGTTCGGATCACTGGTGCCGGGACAACGCGGGGCGCAACAGCGCATCGGCGTCATGCTGCAATCCAAGGGTGTGCAGGGCAACCTGACCGTGGCGGAGTTATTGGCCCTGTTCGCCAGCTTTTATCCCGAGCCGGACTCGCAGATCGGCTTGCTTGATGAACTCGGCCTGGCCGACCTGGCTGACCGGCGTTTCGACCGCCTGTCGGGCGGCCAGAAGCAGCGCGTGCTGTTCGCCCTGGCCGTCATCGGCCGGCCGGACTGGCTGATCCTCGATGAACCGACCACCGGCCTCGATCCGGGTGCGCGTCGCATCCTGTGGCGCGCCATCGAATCGCGACGACGAGCCGGCGTCTCCATTCTGCTTTGCACGCACTTCATGGACGAGGCGCAGAAGCTCGCCGACTACGTAATCGTGCTCGACCACGGACGCATTCTCGATCAGGGCACGCCCGACGAAGTACGTCGGCGCGTACCCAGCGACCGCATCCGGGTGCGCACGGCGCTGAAGCCTGAACGGATTCGGACCATGCCGGCCGTGCAGAACGTGACCACCAGCGACGAACGGACCGAAATCCTGAGTCGGAACGGCACCGAAACCGTTCGCGCACTACTGGCCGCTGACGCGTCCCTCGACGAGCTGGAAGTCGCCGGTGCCGACCTGGAAGCCGCCTTCCTCGCCCTGACCTGTATCGACGCCGATGAGCAGGAGGCCGCATGATCGCCGCCAACCCTTCCGCCCAGCTTATCCGCGCACAATGGCTCAACCTGCTGCGCACCCCGGCCTACACCCTGCCGACCCTGCTTTTCCCGGTGATGTTCTACGTCTTCTTCGGCCTGCTCATGCTGCGCGGCCAGTCGCTGTGGCTGCTGTGCACCTTTGCCACGTTCGGCATCATGGGTGCGGCCCTTTTCTCCTTCGGTGTCAGCATTGCCACCGAACGCGCCCAGGGCTGGCTGCTGCTGCTGCGGGCCTCGCCTGCGCCGGTGTCGGCTGTTATCGCCGGCAAGGCCTTTGGCGCCATTGTCTTCGCGATCATCATTGTGGTCACCCTGAGCACGCTGGCTGCCGGCTTCGCCGATGTGCGCCTGGAAAGCTGGCAGTGGCTGGGCCTGGCCGCAATCCTCACCGTCGGCGCCCTGCCTTTCTGCCTGATGGGACTGGCGCTCGGCTTGTGGCTCGGCCCCAACGCCGCCCCCGCGGTTCTCAATATCGTGTACCTGCCGATGGGCTTCCTGTCCGGCCTGTGGATTCCGTCCACGATGTTCCCGGGCTGGCTGCAGGCCGTGGCCGAGTGGCTGCCGCCCTACCACCTGGCCGCGCTGGCGCTCGACATCACCGGTGTCAAAGCCGCGGACTGGGGACATTCGCTGGGCGTACTCGGCCTCTTCGGACTGGTCTTCGCGCTGCTTACCGCCCGGGGCTGGCAACGCCTGGACGGCGTGTCCTGACCCTACACACCGATTACTCCGGAGGACCCCCAATGAAATCCCAACCATCACTCAATATCGCCATCGCTGTCCTGCTGATCGTCGTATCCCTGGCATCCCTTGCCAATGGAAACCCTGCCGGTGCACCGGAACAGAAGCTGCACGCCATGAGCCGCCTGCACGACTGGGTCGGGCTGTGGCAGGGCAGCGGATGGGCCATGACCGGCCCGGACCAGCGCGAATCGTTCGAGATCACCGAGCAGGTCAGCCGGAAACTCGACGGATCGGTTTTGCTGGTCGAGGGACGGGGCACGAGCACCGGCGAGGACGGACTCGAGTACGTCACGCACGAGGCGCTCGGCGTGGTCTACTACGACAGCGCGGCACGGCGCTACAATTTCCAGACGCATGATCTTCGCGGCCGGTCCAACGAGGTCGAGCTCGAAGTGGAAGATGGCGGCGTCATGCGCTGGTCCTTCCAGGACGAAGATTCGGGGTCGCTGCTGCAATTCGAGATCCGCATCGATGACGATACCTGGCACGAAACCGGCCGCGTTTCGCCCGACGGCGGCCACCACTGGTACCCCATGCTGGACATGACACTGAAGCGACAATCCGTACCGGACGAGGAAAAATGACCCTGCGCCGGCACCTGCAGCAGGTTCACGAACGACTGGTTCCGCCGGAATCCGCCCAGGGCTGGACCGCGTACCTGTGGCTGGTGTATTTCGTATTCTTTTTCGTCGAGTGGTATTTCCGGCCCGTCGGCCCGCTCGAGCTGGGCCTCGGCCTGGCAACCGTCGCGGTCTTTCTGGTGCTCTACTTCAGCGCTTTTCGCCGCGTCGGGGGCGCCGCCCTCTTGCACATCCTGGCGATGGCGGCCCTGGCCGCTGCATGGAGTTTCACCAATGCCGGCGCCAGCGTGCTGTTCATCTATGCTGCGGCCTTCGCCCACCTGGTCGGCCCGCCCCGGCGCGCCGTCTGGGTCGTGCTCGGCATCGCCGCGACCGCCGCGGTGATCGCACCACTGGCCCGACCCGAACCCTTCTACTGGATGCCGGGCGTGTTCATCAGCATCATGATCGGCATGGCCAACATCTTCTTTTCCGAGCAGGGTCGCAAGAACGCCGAACTCAAACTCGGCCAGGCCGAGATCAAGCGCCTGGCCCGGGTCGCCGAACGTGAGCGTATTGCCCGCGACCTGCACGATGTGCTCGGCCACACCCTGTCGGTGATCGCCGTCAAGAGCGAACTGGCCGAGCGACTGGTCGATCGCGATCCGGACCGCTCACGCGAGGAAATCCGCGCCATGGGCGAAAGTGCCCGCGAGGCGCTGGCCGACGTGCGCAAGGCAATCAGCGGTTACCAGCAGCAGACCCTGGACGAGACGCTCGAGCACATGTGCCTGAGCCTGCGCGCTGCCGACATCGACCCCCAGATCGACGTTGATGCGAATCTCGAACTCCCCACCCGCACACAGGGCATGCTGTCACTGGTGATTCGCGAAGCCGTGACCAATATCATCCGTCACTCCGGCGCGCGTCGCTGTCAGCTCACGCTAGCGCCGGTGGGCAATGATGTGCGACTGGCCATCAGCGACGATGGCGGCGGCCGCATCCGCATGGACGGCAACGGCATCCAGGGCATGCGCGCGCGCATCGAATCCCTGGGCGGCACCTTGAGCATCGGTTCACACGGTCCTTCCAGCCTGGTGGCCAACGTTCCCCGGGAGGCTGCATGATCCGGATCGTGCTGGCAGAAGACCAGACCCTGCTGCTGGGCGCGCTTGCCTCGCTGCTCGAGCTGGAAGATGACATTGAAGTTGCCGGGCGTGCTGCCAACGGCGACGAGGCCCGACGCCTGATCGAAGTCGAACGGCCCGACCTGCTGCTGACCGACATCGAGATGCCCGGGTCCACCGGGCTGGACCTGGCCGAATGGGTTCGCAGCAAAGCCCCGCACACGGCCGTGGCAATTCTTACGACTTTCGCGCGGCCCGGCTATTTGCGGCGCGCGCTGGAAGCCGGCGTTCGCGGCTACCTGCTCAAGGAGACGCCGGCCGAGCAACTGGCCGATTCAATCCGACGCATTCATGCAGGCCAGCGGGTGATCGACCCGGAACTGGCCCTGACCGCCTTCGACAGCCAGGACCCCCTGACCGACCGCGAACGCCAGGTCCTCAAGCTGGCCGGCGAGGGTCTGGGCAATGCCGAAATCAGCCGGCGTCTGCACCTGGCCGAAGGCACCGTCCGCAACTACCTATCCGAGGCGATCGGCAAGTTGCAGGCTGACAACCGCATCGAGGCCTACCGTATCGCCCGTGACCAGGGTTGGCTCTAGCCGCGAGGCATGGCTCCGCCCTTAGTGTTCAGAGGTCTCGATCGCACCGTGCGCTTCGAGTAGCGGCACCACTTTTTCGAGCGGAATCGCCGGCATGGTTCGCCCCTCGTGACCGGTCATGGTCTCGGCCATGAACAGGGAGTTGAGAATGGCTTCTTCGGTGGCCTCGACCACGGCCAGGAACAGCGGAGACATGGCCGCGTTCGAAAGCTCGCTGACGGTCCGAACGTCGGCATCATCGACATGGATGCGCACCGCTTCGTGGGTGGAAAAGGCGATCACATAGTCGCCGCTGCCGTTGGAAGAAAATCCGCCGGTGCGGGCCAGACCGAGCATGGCGCGCCGGGCCAGACGTTCGAGGTTGCGCGAGGTCAGCGGTGCGTCGGTGGCGACGACGATCATGATTGAACCGTCGACATCCGGATCGTAGCCGGTCGTGCGCTCATCGGCCGGCTCGGAATCGCTGGCAGGTCGTTCGTACGGCACCTCCCCGACCATGAAATGCTGACCCAGGCGCTCGCCGACCGGCACGCCGTCGATACTCAGCACTCCGCCAAAATTCGACTGCACCAGCACCCCGACGGTGTGGCCGCCGCGTTCGGCCGGCAGTACCCGCGACGACGTTCCGATACCGGCCTTGAAGCCGAGCGCCCGCGTGCCGGTGCCGGCACCGACGTTGCCTTCGGCCACCGGTCCGGACGAGGCCGCCTCGATGGCCCTGGCGACCGCGTCGCCGTCGATGACCCGCGCACGGATGTCATTGAGCCAGCCGTCGTTGGTCTCGCCAGCCACGGCATTGACCGAACGCACGTCCTCGTTGCCGGGCAGCTCGAGTACGTAATCGGCCACTCCATGCGCGACCTGATAGACGCTGAGCGTATTGCTCAGGGCGATCGGGGTCTCGATCTCGCCGAGTTCGCGAATCTGGGTGAAGCCGACCGCCTTGCCGAAACCGTTGCCGACATACACTGCCGCCGGCACGCGCTCGCGGTAGGGATTGGCACCATGTGGCAACACGGCCGTGACACCGGTACGGATGCTCTCACCCTCGATCAGGGTGTGGTGACCGACCGCCACGCCCGCCACATCGGTGATGGCGTTCCAGCGCCCGGGCGTAAGAATGCCGGGCGAGAGCCCGAGGTCACGGGCGCGCCCCTTGTCGTCATGGGGCGCACTGGCATTGGCCTGCGACGGGATCAGCAGGCAAGCGAGAAACAGCGGAAGGCAGAACACTCTCAACATCGCGGATCACCAGGGATTGTGTGGATGCGAAAATCGGCACGCGTCACGGGTTGACCGTTCCGGCAACCAGTCTACCCTCGGTGTCGCCCATTCGCGGAAGCCCTGACGGGTTGCTAAGATGGTGGTCCAATACGAGGGAGGAACAACCATGAAGGCGATCGGACGCTTTATCCGAACCGTGCTCATTCTCGCCGTCATCGTCATCGGCGGCGCCATTGCTTATGCATTCAGCGGCCATTACGACGTGTCGGTCGGATCAGGTCACACGGCCGTAACCAATTGGTACCTGGAAACCTTGCGCGATCGCTCGATCGAGCGTCGGGCCGCCGAACTCGAGGTCCCCGACCTCGACGATACCGGCATGATCGAGGCCGGTGCGGTTGCCTACGACGGTTCCTGTTCCGGCTGTCACGGCCGACCCGGCCGGGATCCGAGCGACAGCTTCGAACCGCGGCCACCGGCCCTCACTCGGGGGCAGCCCGATCCGGCCGGCGTCTTCTGGGTCACCCGCAACGGCATCAAGATGTCGGCCATGCCCGCACGCGGCGAGGATCGCATGAGCGACGACGAGATCTGGACCATCGCCGCCTTCCTGCAGACCGCATCGAGTCTGACCGAGGGCGAATACCGCGAGATGATCGAACCCGAAGAGGAGCCTGAGCCCGAACCCGCACCGGAAGAGGATGCGGCGACCGAACAAGAAGCCGACGAGGCCGAAGGCGAAGGAGAGGAAGAAGACACCGGGGCCGACGAGGGCAACACCGACAACGAAGAATCGGAAGAAGAGCAGGACAACGAGCCCGATTCCGAGAGCGACGGCCCGGCTTGATTGCGGGCCCCGCACAGGGAGAAGACCCTCTGCGGTGAATCTGGCGGCCCCGGGTCGTCGCTTCAGTCCCGAAGCAGGGGAGACCGCTCGGCCAGCGCATCGGCCGCTTCGCGTACGGCCGGGAGACCGATGCGGCTGCGCTGCAGCGGCGGCAGTTCACAACCGGGGTTGCCGAGCATGCGCAGGCCGTGGGCCAGCCCTTCGCGCATCGGTTCGAGGTGATAACCACCCTCCAGGGCCATGGCCAGGCGACCGTCGCACAGTTCAGCGGCCAGGCGCTGCACGCGGTCGGTCAGATGCGCGAAGAGCTCCGTGCTGAACTTGCAGGCGAGGTGTTCGCGCGTTCCGTCGAAACCCGCAGAGACCAGGATCAAGCCGGGCTGGAATCGACGTGCCGCCGGAATCAGGATGCGATCGAATGCTTCCAGGACCGCCAGGTCGCCGGTTTGGGCCGGCAGGGGCACGTTCAAATTCGTGCCGCGCGCGCGTCCCCGTCCGACATCCTCCAGCGCGCCGCTGCCGGGATAGCAGGGTGCGCCGCGGTGGACATCGAAGAAAAGCACATCCGGATCGTCCTCGAAGATCGAGGCCGTACCGTTGCCGTGGTGAACGTCCCAGTCGACGATCAGCACGCGCTCGACGCCGTGCACGGCCATCGCATGCCGGGCCGCAACAGCGACGTTGTTGATCAGGCAGAAGCCCTGGTAATGCGCCGCGTTGGCGTGGTGGCCCGGAGGACGCACCAGGGCGAAGGCAGTGGCCGCCCGGCCATCGAACACCGCATCGACCGCCGTACAGACCGCACCAGCGGCACGAAAGGCGGCATCGACACTGCCCGGTGATACCGCCGTGGAGTCGATCGAAAGCATGCGCTTTCGCCCCCTGAGCTTGTCGAGGCGCTGCATGTGACCGCCGGTGTGGGCGCGACGGACGGTCGTTTCATCGGCCCGCTCGGGCGTCAGCCACAGCAAGCTGCCGTCATCGATTTCATGCACGTGTTCGACCAGCGATGACAAGCGCTCGGGCCGTTCGGGATGGAGCCAGATCTGGCTGGCAACCAGTTCACCGAGCCGGGCACGCAGCTGGCGCGAGTGATAGTCGCGCATCTCCGGTTGCAGCCCCGGAGGCTGGTGCTCGAGCATCTCGTCGTGATAAACCACCGCCAGCGGTGCTGCCATCAGGTCAGAACCACCTCCTGCCAGGCCCGCTCCCAGGCCCAGCTTTCGCGCACGCTCTCGGCGATGGCCTCGACCGCCTCGTCGGGTACCGTCTGCGGGTCGCCGAGTTCGCGTTCGTTGTAGTGGAACACGTAGAGACGCGCACAGAACTGCTCGAACGGCAGCGAGGACTCGCCGGGAATCTCGCCGTGGCCGCTGGTCGAGGTGACGATATCCTGCCCCCAGTCCTGTCGGCCCTCGTTGTTGGGGTTATAGAAGTAGACCCGCATGACGCCTTCGGGGTCGAGCGCGACACGCTGAATGGCGATGGCATGCAGGCCTACGTAGACGCCGAAGGGATCGGTCGCGACGATCCCGGCCGGCTGGGGGTAGATCAGCTCGGCATCGCCGTTGTAGTCGGGATGATAGGCGGCGTAGAACTGTCGAATGAAACCGGCGAAATCGACGACTGCGCCGGTGGCGTAGTCGATGGTGGTGGCGAAACTCCGGTGCACCCACCAGCCATGGAACTCGGGATTGATCCAGCGGTGCCCGTCCTCGCCGCGGCCAACGATGCGCCGTCCCATCTCCCAGTAGATCTTGTCGAGGTGCGGCACCAGCACCAGCGAAACCGTGTCGAGGTCGGTGTGCAGGCTCTCGATCAGGCCCTCGGTCAGCTCACTCGAGCGAATCAGGTCGCCCTCGAAATGCAGGTCGATCTCGTCATCGCGTGCGGCCCACATCACCAGCTCAAGCAGAAAGCCGGGATCCACCTGCGCCCAAAGACTGATGGCCCGGGCGGACTGGCAGGTAGGGTTGTTGCCCTGGCTCACGCCCAGCGGCAGTCCGAGCACGCTGATCACGCCGGCCAGCAGCAGGCTGTGACCCGACGGCGGATCGGCATGCGCGAATTCCTCGCGCAGGAGGGCCGAGACCTCCGGCAACGGTTCGAGCCGGGTCAGGCGCCACAGCGCGCCCGGAACCGGCGGAAAAAACAGCATGCCCCGATCGAGCAGGTTGCTTAAACCCAGGATGCACTGGGCAGTCGCCGGTCCGACCGCTTCGCGGATCAGGGTCCGGATCAGCGCATTGAATGCGTCGAGACTGTCGCTGCCAACCGAATCCAGGTCCATGGCCAGGCTCAGCTGGCGGTCACTGCCGGACTCGGCCAGCAGGGTCAGGATGGCGCCGTGTGCCGGGCAGACCAGGCCGGTCTCGGTCATGGACTGCCCGAGGGCTGCCAGTTCCTCGTCACGCTCGGCCTCCGACATCGCCTCGAAACCGGCCACGCAATCCACTACCGCCGAGCGGGTCAGCTCGGTCGGCCCGCGGTAGGCGGCCAGCAGCTTGCGACCACGCTGCAGCGCGTCACTGTCGGGCAGGCTTTCCCGCTCGAGCAGGCGCTCGACATGGCCGAGCAGGCGACGCGGGACTGCCACGTCGATCGGCCGTTGCTCGAGTACACGATCGGCCTCGGCGACCAGGGCTTCGATCACGCTGGTGCCGCCGAGCCGATCGAGCTCGAACGACAACAGCTGCCGGACAGCCTCGCGCTGACCCGCGCCGGTCCGCCCGGCCTCGGAAAGATCGGCCTGCAGCAAGTCGAGGTTGAAGACCAGGCTGCGCTGCAGAAAGTCGCGGGCGTCGTCGGCGCTCACTTCGGGGTGTTCGTACGTTCCTTCGGCGATGGCGAGCATGCGCAATCGGCTCAGGGCTTCCACGGCCACGCTCTCGACCGCACCGGTCAGCGAGCCGCGAGAAAGCTCGGGCTGCAACCGTTCGGGATGATTCCAGTCACTGCCCTCGAATACACCGGCTTCATCGAAGCGCCCGGCATAGCCGTGCAACCGCTCAGCGCCACCGGGCAGCTTGAGCAACCTGAGCGTGGCATTGAACAGACGCGGGAGATGCCCCGGCCGAGCAATCGCCGTCACCCGGGCGATGCTTTCGAGGGCATGTTCGAATTGTTCCTGGGCCCGGGCCAGGTCCGGGTTGTCGTTGCCGGATGAATCCTGCAAGCGTTGGTACTCCATTGGCGAGCTCTCGGGCCGGGGCCAATCGCGGCCTTATGCCGCGATTATGGCCCGGGGAAGCCCTGTTTCCTAGATATAAAAGTCCAGCTCTTCCTGGTGCTTGAGCAGATCCCGCATCTTGTGCGGATCATCGCCAAAGAAGTAGACCAGGCCCCAGTGGGTACCGAAGGCTTCGCGTTCGGCCACCACCTCTTCTTCCAGGGGATAGAGCTCGTGGCTTTCGAAGTACGGATGCTCGGCCGTCTCTTCCGGGAACGCCAGCTGGCTGACCACGCGCCGACGCGGGAACACGCCGAAGCAACCGGCATGGCCCTTGGCGCCCTTGACCGGCTCGGGGAAGAAGGCGTCGACTTCTTCCTTCGTCGACTTGGGGTCGAACACCAGCGCCGTGGCCTGGTAGGCGTTGAATCCGTAGGCGCGCTCGATCAGCTCGAAGGCCTTGAAACCCGGCGGACGATAAGCGACCTCGCCAAAGTACATGGTGCCGTCGGCGGTCACGAAGTACTCGGGATGGATCAACCCGAACTTGATGTCGAAGGCCTTGATCAGTTTCTCGACTTCCTTGGTGATGGCGTCCCGCCAGCTCTCAAGTTCGGGTGTGGCCGGCACGAACACCGAGTAGCCGAGCGTGACGTATTCGGAGATGTTGAGGAACTTGATCTCGCCGTCGTGAATCCAGGCTTCGACGGCGAACTCCCAGCCGTCGAGGTGGGACTCCATCAGCAACGGGAAATCCGTGTCCGGAATGGTGTCGATTTCCTGCGGCCTTCGAATCACCCGATGGCCCAGACAGCCGGCCTGGTCGAAAGCCTTGAGGTGAATCGGATCGTTGGGATCACCGTCGAGCTTGAGCAAGGTCTGGTTGACGCGGCGCAAAAAGCGGTAGACATCGTCGCGATCATGCGCTTCCTCGAAGACCCCGACACGAATGCCGCCGAGGTGCGCACGACGCTTCATCAGGGCCTTGTCGCGAAACAGCACGGACTGGCCGTGCAGGCGCGGCTGGTCCATCAGGACCGAGTTGATGGCGCCGGCCCATTCGACCACCTCCTCGAACAAGGGGATCGAGACATCCACGCCCTCCTTCTTGAGGGTCTCGGCGATCTCGAGCGAACGCTCGTTGAGCCGCTCGAAATCCCATTCGATGAACGGGATGTCGTTCTCGCGGGCATAGTCCGCCGCCCACGACGGCGCGACGACAACATAGCGACGGTCGAATCGCGCCATGGCGTCGATGGCATTGAGGCTCCAGCCAAGCAGGGCGATATAGCCCTTGTCGGGGTTCTTGTCCTTTTTCCCGGAATCGCCCAGTGTGGCGCCGGTCTCGGTTGGTGCGGACTGATTCTGCTGAACCATGCTCATGCCTCCTGTGGAAGGATTGTTGTGACCCCTTTCACAATCAAATCTAACACACGCACGTAAGTTTTTTGAAAAATGGCGTATTTTAGCGATCAATCACGAAAAATGCCGACATTTTCCAGCACCAAACCGCAGTAACGAACGTCCGACCCCGGCACCACCAGGCTTCAGGCCGACCCGCGCGCGCGACGTCGCTGCATGCTTTCATGAATATCCTCGAGCATCATGTAAAAGCACGGCACGACCACCAGCATGATCGAGGTCGCGAAGACGATGCCGAAGCCGAGCGAGATCGCCATCGGCACCAGGTGAACGGCCTGCAGGGAAGTCTCGAAGATGATCGGAGACAGCCCGCCGAAAGTGGTCACGGTAGTCAGCACGATCGGCCGGAAGCGGCGCGTGCCGGCGGCGACAATGGCGTCATGCGCCGACAGCTCACCCCGCTTGCGATTGGCAAAATGCACCATGATCAGTGCACCGTTGACGACCACGCCGGACACGGCGACGACCCCGAGCATACTCACCAGCGACAGGTCGTAGCCCAGCAGTATGTGCCCGATGATGCCGCCGACAATGCCGAAGGGAATGGCCAGCATCACGATCAGTGGCTGGATGTAGCTGCTGAAGGCGATCGCCAGTAGCGCGTAGACGGCGAACAGGGCCAGGCCGAAGCCACCCCACAGTGCAGCCGTGGATTCACGCAGTTCCTGGTTACTGCCTTCATAAGTCCAGGTCAGGCCGGGAAAATCGGCCTGGAGTTGCGGCATCACCTCTGAATCCATAGCCGCCTGAACCCGGCTGATCGCGCTCTTGGGCTCGACGTCGGTACCGACATTGATGATGCGACGCCCGTCACGGCGGTTGATCGAGGTGAACGACTGACCTTCCTCGATCCGCGCGACGTCGGCCAGCGCCACCTCGACGCCGTTGGGCGTCCTGAGCATGAAGTTTTCGAGCGTGCGGATATCCTCACGTTCTTCTTCCGGCAGCTTGACGCGCACTTCGATTTCGTTGGTGCCGCGCAGGTAGCGCAGCGCGATATCGCCGTAGAACGCGCCGCGCAACTGCCGCCCGACCGCCACCGGCGTTAGCCCGAGCGCCCTGCCTTCGGGCAATAGCGTGAAATCGAGCTGCGCCTTGCCGGCCTCGTAGTTGTCGTTGACGTCACGGGTATTGCCGAAGGCTTCCAGGCGTTCGACCAGCTCCGCCGAGGCGCGCTCGATCACCTCGATGTCGTTGTGACTGAGATCGATACTGATATCGTCGCGCCAGCTTCCCGGGCCGCGCTCGGCCTCGAAGGTGATCTGATCGACGCCCTTGATGTCACCAATCTGTTCGCGCCACAGCTCGATCACTTCCTGCGTACTGATGTCGCGCTCGGCCGGCGGCAGCATCACGATCTCGACGTCGATAAAGGTTCGGCCGCGGACGTTGGTCTTGATGCCCTCGGCTGCTTCGTACAGATCGTTCTCCTCGAACATCCGGTGCGTGGCCTCGGTGATCTGGGCGGCCATGTCGGCGGCCACATCGCGCGTCGTGCCCACCGGCAGGCGAACGCCGGCCTCGATTTCGTCGGCCGGCTGCTCGGGCATCATGATCATGCCCAGGTGGTCGCTGAGCGCGTACCCACCGGTGACCGCAAGCAGCGCGAGTGCTCCGGTCAGCGTGACATAGCGGTGGCGCACGCTCAGTTCCAGAAACGGCTTGTAGCGGGTCTCGATCCAGTTGCTCACACCGCGCGCGAAACTGCGCTGAATGTTGTGCAGGCGCTCGCCCACCGCCGCATGCGAGCGCTCGCGGATATTCGCCAGGTGCGATGGCAGGATGAACAGGGCCTCCAGCAGGGAAAGCGCCAGCACCGTCACCACCACCACCGGCATTGGCCACCAGTACTGCCCCATGATGCCGGGGATGAACATCACCGGCAGGAAGGCGACGATATTGGTCAGGATGCTGAAGGTCACCGGCCAGGCCATCTCACGGGCGCCGACAACGGCCGCATCGGTCATGCTCAGTCCGCGCTCGCGCTGCTCGTAGACATTCTCGCCGACCACGATGGCGTCATCGACGACGATGCCGAGCGCCACCAGGAACCCGAACATCGAGATCATGTTGATGCTGATCCCCAGGCTCGGCAGGAAGTTGATCGCGCCGACGAAGGAAATGGTCATGCCCATCATGATCCAGAAGGCCAGGCGCGCCTCCAGGAACAGCGCCAGGATCAGCACGATGATGACGATTGCCAGCGCCCCGTTCTTGAGCAGCAGGTTAAGTCGGTCACCGAACTCCTCGGCCCGGTTGGAATCGATGCGCCAGCTCACGCCCTCCGGCAGGGTGTGATCGAGCTCCTCGAGCACTTCCTCCACCGACTCGGCCACATCCAGCGGCGACTGCGTGCCGACGCGAAAGATCTCGATCTCGATCGAGGGCTGGCGATTGAATTGCGAGTGAAAGCCGGCTTCCTCGAAGCCGTCGCGCACCTCGGCAATATCTCCCAGTGTCAGCGCTGCGCCGCTTTCGGAACTGGCGATGACAATGTCGGCAATGTCGCGCGCCCACACCTTGCGCTCGTTCAGACGCAGCAGGATCTCGCCCCGGCTGGTGTCGATGGCACCGGCCGGCACATCGCGGCTGGACTGCTCGATGATGTCGGCCACCTCGCTGAGCGTCAGACCGTACTCGCGCAAGGTCTGCTGAGGGATCTCGACATGCGTGACATAGGCCGGAACATTGCCGAGCTCGACCTGCGTGATGTTGGGCTTGTTGAGCAGGCGGTCACGCACCCGCTCGCCAAGCTGGCGCAGCGACCAGATGTCGATATCGCCGAACAGGCCGATTTCCATGACGTCACGCTGCCACGAGCGCAGGCGCACCCGCGGCTCTTCGGCATCAATCGGGAAGGTACGGATCTGGGCCACCGCCTGGTCGACGTCCTGGTAGACGCGCATGCGGTTGACGCCGGCAACCAGCTCGAGATTGATCGATCCCGACCCCTCGCGCGCCGTCGACGTCAGTTCCTTGATCCCCTGCACGCCACGAACGGCTTCCTCGACCGGCAGCAGGATGCCCTGCTCGACCTCTTCCGGCGCCGCGCCCGGGTAGGACACGTTGACGTCGACGTAATCCAGCTCGTAGCGCGGCTGGACTTCCTTCTGCATGGTGATGGCGGTGTACACCCCGCCGGCAAGCAGGATGATCATCGCCAGGTTGGCCGCGATCGGATGGGTGGCCATCCATGCGATCGCCCCGCCGGGATTCGGGCCGGGACCGGGTGGCGTCGAACTCATGGGCCGACATCTCCGCCGGTGGCGTCCTCATCGCCCTCGACCCGCAGCCTCAGGCCCTCGCGCACAGTTGCCAGGCGCGTGGTCACGACGCGGTCGTTTTCGCTTAAGCCCTCGTCGATGTAGGCATAAGTCGCATCCTGGAAGACGATCGATACCGGCTGGATCACCAGCCGCCCGTCGGCCATCAGCCAGATGGTCTGGTCGGCGCGGATGTATTCGCGTTCGATGCGCACGACGTCGGTGATTTCGCGGCCCTCGATCAGGCACTGAACGTATTCGCCCAGCATCAGGCGGGGCGTTCCCGCATCGGCCGCGCGCGCCAGGGGATCGTCGACGGCAACCAGAATCCGCGCCAGGCGGGTATCGCCCTCGAGCTCGCCGATCATGCGAAACACCTCGCCCTGGCGGCTCACGCCCTCGGGCCAGGCACTGCGATTGCGGACGGCCACGCGCGATCCCGGCGATTCGCCATCGGGAATCGTCAGCCAGGCCAGGCGTGTGACCGGAACAGTCGCCTCGATCCAGTAGGTGTCCCGGCCGACCAGGCGGGCCAATTCGCTACCCGGGGAGACCTGCGAACCGACATTGACCGCCCGGTCGAGAACATGGGCCGCAAACGGTGCCTCGACGGTGGCGCGTTCCAGGTCGAGTTCGGCCTGCCGCAGATCGGCACGGGCCGATTCGACGTTCGCCTCGGCCGAGCGCAACTGCGGCTCGCGCAGCACCAGCGCGCGGCGCTCCGGCGGCAGTTCGCGATTGAAGGATTCGTAGTCGGCACGTGCAGCTTGTTGCTGGCCGCGTTCGATCTCGAGTTCGGCAATCGCCTGCTCGAGCGCGCTGCCGCGCTGCTCGACGGCGATCCGATAGTCGGCCTCGTCGATCGCCACCAGCAACTCACCGGCATCGACGAAACCGCCGGGCTCGAAGCCATCTCCCAGGGAGACCACTTCGCCCTCGACCCGCGCGCTCAGTGAAATCTCCCGCGCCGGTCGCACCGTGCCCATGGCCTCGATGGTGGGCCTGAACGTGCCGTACTCACCCTGCACCACATCGACCAGTGAGGCGGTCTGGCGCACGGCGCCGTCGCGGCGCGCGGTCGGTTCCGTACTGAAGATGAGATAGAGCAGAATCGCGGCCCCTAGCACCAGGGCGGCGCAGATCAGCAGGGTGATCCTGAGGCGTCGATTGTCATCGTCTTTTCTGACTGCAGGTGTTTCAGTGCTCACGGGGTATCCGCCCTCTCGAATCCGTTGATCGGTGCCGGCCACCGGACCAGCGTACTAGGGAGCCGACAACGACCCGCCCGGATGGTTTCACTGGAAACTAACAAATCCGTCGCGAAAGCGTTGTCAACGGGGCCATGTCAGCGCTATTCTCATAGTCTGCCACTATACGAATGATGACGCCGCTGCGACTTGGCGTACCGATCGCATCGACGACACTCAGTCAAGCACGCCGCGGGCGAAGGCCTCGGGCCATAACCTCCCCTCCCGGGCCGGACTGTTCGGTACCGCACATAAGCGACGGCGCCCACTGCATCATAATGGGGAGCGGACTTGAAGCGGAGACGGAGAATTCGGCCATGACGACCGGATCGGAACGAAAGGAAATGGGCGCTGACATCGCCCAGCAGGAAAAGGACTGGAAATCAGGTGCGAACACCGGTCCGGAGCGCAATGAACTGCTCGCTCTTTTACCTCAGAAGATAAAGGATCGGGTATTTCCACAGTTGCGCGAAGTCGACCTGCCGCTGGGCAAGGAGATCTATGCCGCCGGCCAGGATGTGCGCTACGTCTATTTCCCGGCCGACTGCATCATCTCTTTGCTCTACGTCATGCTCGACGGCCACTCGGCCGAGATTTCGGTCGTGGGTCGCGAGGGCATCGTCGGCATCGCGGTATTCATGGGCGGGGACAGCACGCCCAGCCGGGCGGTTGTCCAGAGCGCCGGCACGGCCTACCGGATGCCGGCCTCCGACCTCAAGCACGAATTCCACAACGATGCGGCCATGCGCATGCTGATGCTGCGCTACACCCAGTCCCTGATCACCCAGATGGCCCAGACCGCGGTGTGCAACCGGCATCACTCCATCGACAAGCAACTGGCTCGCTGGCTGTTGCTGTCCCTGGACCGGCTGCCGACCAACGAACTGACCATGACCCAGGAGCTGATCGCCAACATGCTGGGCGTGCGCCGGGAAGGGGTAACCGAGGCGGCCCGCAAGTTGGCAAAGATGGAAGTCATCAGCTACCAGCGCGGGCGGATCACCGTGCTCGACCGTGAAAAGCTGGAAGAACAAAGCTGCGAGTGCTACGCCGTGGTCAAGGAAGAAACCGACCGCCTGGCATCCTACTCGAAGTTCCTGTAAGCAGCCTCTGGACATTGGGGACGCGACCAGCCTGCCTCGAGCCACCAGCTGCCGGGAACCGCAAGTGCCTTTCGACGGCTACCTGGAATAGACCAGGCCGAGGCAAGTGGTTATTCTATCCATCTGAGTTGCCGGCATCAGGTGGTGGCTGTGAAAACCGGACCGGAACGCAACGACTTGCTCGCCCTCTTGCCTGATCCAGTAAAGGATCGGGTGTTTCCAATGCTGCGCGAGATCGAGCTGCCGCTGGGCCAGGAAATCGATGCCTCCGGCCAGAAAGTGAAGTACGTCTATTTCCCGGCCGACTGCATCGTCTCTTTGCTCTACGTCATGCTCGACGGCCACTCGGCCGAGATCTCGATTGTGGGCCACGAGGGCATCGTCGGCATCGCGGTGTTCATGGGCGGGGACAGCACACCCAGCCGGGCGGTTGTCCAGAGCGCCGGCACGGCTTACCGGATGAGGGCGACCGACCTCAAGCACGAATTCCACAACGATGCCACCATGCGCATGCTGTTGCTGCGCTACACCCAGGCCCTGATCACCCAGATGGGCCAGACCGCGGTGTGCAACCGGCACCATCACATCGACCAGCAGCTGGCCCGCTGGCTGCTGCTGTCCCTGGACCGGCTGCCAGGCAACGAACTGACCATGACCCAGGAACTGATCGCCAACATGCTGGGCGTGCGCCGCGAAGGGGTGACCGAGGCGGCTCACAAGTTGCAGGATCTGGGTATCATCCACTACCAACGCGGGCGCATCACCGTGCTGGACCGCCCGCGCCTGGAGGCGCGCTGCTGCGAGTGCTACGCCGTGGTCAAGCAAGAAACCGACCGCCTGATGGATTACGCGAAGCATCTTTAGGCAATTCCTGATTCAGGATGCGCGACGCATTGAACAGGTAATGCGCCTCGCTTAAGCATTCTGGAAATGTGCCGTAGCGCACAGACCATGGCATGCCTGACGGCGAGTATTGGGCCGAGCCAAGGATGCCGCAATGCCTGACACCAATCAACTCATCGATCGACTACCCGCTGACGCCGCCCAGTCACTACTGGCCGCGTCTCTCCAGATTGACCTCGAATTCAATCAGGTTATTGCCGAAGCGGGTGCGCCGATTTTCCAGGTACTGTTTCCGACGACGGCGATCATATCGGTCATGGCCGAGGTTCATGGCCACAAACCCCTGGAGATGAGCATGATCGGCCACGAGGGCATGCTAGGCGCCTCGCTGGCCCTGGGCGTCGACCGCCATCCCATGCAGGCCGTCGTCCAGAGTTCCGGTGCCGCCCTCCAGGTTTCGGCCACCCGGTTCCGGCGCCTGCTCACCAACAGCCCGGCACTGAAAAGCATCGTCGATCGCTACCTGTTCGTGCGGGCCGAGCAACTGGCCCAGAACGCTGCCTGCAATGCCTTCCACGAAGTTTCCGCCCGCCTGGCTCGCTGGCTGTTGACGATGGACGACCGGGCCCATGGCCAGCCCTTGATGCTGACCCACTTGTTCCTGGCGAACATGCTGGGCGTGCGCCGAAGCGCGGTCACGATCGCGGCCGGCAAACTGCAGAAAAAGCAGTTTATCTGCTATGCTCGCGGTCGTATCCAGGTACTGTCGCGCTCCGGTCTGGAGTCGGTCGCCTGCGATTGTTACCCGGCGACCCTGGCCGCCTATCAGCGCCAGTTCGGTCTCGAGATCACAGACAAGAAGAGTCCCTGACCGCGCGAGCGGCCAGGGTCGTCTCTCTAGGGAACCTCTGAACAACTATCTTCGATTCAGATCGAAATACCGCAGGAATACTGCGGCGATGACCATCATCATCAAGACAAACAGTGCAATCCCGCCCTGTGAAAAGATCGGCACACTCCGCGACTCCACCTGCTGCGAATTGATAAACGTGCAGGTAACGCTCTCGCCAGCCCCAAGATCGATGGCATTGACCGGCGAGCCATCGTCGCAAGTCGCGCTGTCGAGCTGCCAGCCGTCCGGTACGATTTCGCTTACCGCGTAAACGCCGGGTGTCCGTGTCTCCACGACGAACTCGCCGTGCATCAGGCTGAAGTTGCCCAGATCACCGCTGAAGCCGAAAGAGTCGCCCGTATCAGAAGGGTTGGCCTG